>JABJNB010000033.1 GCA_018659145.1 Rickettsiales bacterium | reverse complement strand
TGTCGCCGCTTTGGGGAGTCCGAATTGTAAGGTTACGAATATTAATCTTGGGCACAACCAAATCGGAGCTGCTGGAGCAGAGGCACTTGCCGCCGCTTTGGGGAGTCCGAATTGTAAGGTTACGAATATTAATCTTTATGACAACAAAATCGGAGCTGCTGGAGCACAAGCACTTGCCGCCGCTTTGGGGAGTCCGAATTGTAAGGTTACGAATATTGATCTTTATGACAACCAAATCGGAGCTGCTGGAGCACAAGCACTTGCCTCCGCTTTGGGGAGTACGAATTGTAAGGTTACGAATATTCATCTTGGGGGCAACCAAATCGGAGATGCTGGAGCACAAGCACTTGCCGCCGCTTTGGGGAGTCCGAATTGTAAGGTTACGAATATTGAGCTTCGGGGCAACCAAATCGGAGATGCTGGAGCACAAGCACTTGCCGCCGCTTTGGGGAGTCCGAATTGTAAGGTTACGAATATTTCTCTTCGGAGCAACCAAATCGGAGACTCATTAAACAGATTAATCTTTGGATTAATCGAAGCAAGGTTCGATCAAAATAAGAAAGATAGACTCTTTCTTCATTGGGCGATGAGTGAGAAACATGGTGATATCGTCAAGCAAGTATTAAGATCTCACAAGATTAATATGGCAAATAGTGTATATGATACTTGGACTGTTATAAATCATTTTTACTATCTTAATAAAAAAAATGCAGAAGACTATGTAAAGGCTAATGGCACAATTTTAAGGTTTTTAAATCCTGAATTTAGAACGGATCCTGATATTCTAAGAGCAAGCTTTACTAATTCTTTATTTCAACTTATAGAAGCTCAAATAGGGCGGGGTTATTTAGGTAAATATATATTTTCTTACGATCTAGATGATCTAGATATATCCAAACTATTAACTCAAGAAAATATTAATAGGCCTTATGATATTTATAATAATGGAAGATTAATAACGCCTCTTTCAGCTGCTTTAGAGAGAGAAGCTGCTGAGAGGTTAAAGCCTTATAAATTAACAGATGATGAAAAAAAGAGTAGAACAAATAATTTATCTTTATTAGATGCGTTAAAAGCTAAGGAAATACATAGTTTTGATGATCCTATGGATCGCATGGTTTATAAATATATGTCAAAGGATACAAGGCAACGAACTTCATTAATTGAAGAATTAGAAGAATTATTATCAATAGAACAAGATAGTAAACAAAATTTAACTATTAAAGATGCAAGTCAATGGAATGAGTGTGATTTGATTTTATACGCATATGCGGGAAAAGATAAAGAGATCAAAGCTTTTTTTCAAACTAGACCCAAAGAATTTCCGATGCAAAAATATATATATGCATATATGGGTTTTGAATTGGGTAGATTTCCTACAAAAGCACAGGATTTACACAAGCAGATAAAAGAAAAGTTAGCCTTACGATTAGAGATAGAGGCGGCAATACCATCATTAGCTGATGATCATAAGAGGTTAGATGATGCATTAATATCGGCACGTCAAGAGTTCTATGAAAACTTAATGGAGAAAGTAGCAAGATTAGATCCAAAATCAGTTAGTGATTTATTAGAATTATTAAGACAGAGAGATAGTAAAGCTATATTTGCATTTGTTCAGCAGAGATTTGAAAGTAATCAAGAGTTAGAGTATTTAGTAAGGTATGCTCCTAATTTAGAATTATTAGAAAGAAGAGGAGCAGCTTCAGAATTTCTAAATTTTATAATCGTAATGCAAAGTAATATATCGGCAAGATCAATAGCAGTAGCAGCAGTAGCAGCAGAAGAGAAAGCAAGTCAGGCAAATACAAGGGCAATAGCAGCAGAAGAGCAAGCTAGGTTAGCAAGATCAATAGCAGATACAGTTGCGCTGGGCGCAGAGGAAGCAAGGGTAGTAGCTACATCAGTGGAATCTACAGTTGATTCCTTGGGTTACGGTAAGAGATATAGAGAATTAAAATCAGAAATAGCTTCTAATCCATTATTAGAAAGATTTTATCAGGACTTAGAATATGGCATAGCTACAACTTTATTTGTAACAGGAATAGCAGACACCACATCACTTGGTAGGGTAGAAGTGTTAGGCACTGAGGAAGTAAGTGCTGCTAAAAAGGTAGCAAGAGTAATGGTCAAGAGCGTGATATCTGCACCGTTTGAATTACCTGGCAGTAAAACTGCACATGAGGTAGCATCAGGTCTAGGGGGCATTGCAGTGGATAGAACAGATAAATTTGGCCAATATTATGGTAGGGTGGCAAAGTTATTATCGGAACATGACAAAATGTTATCAGTAAGAGTAGCGCAAGAGATAACGGATAAATATAGTGATTTTATATTAACAGGTGCAATAGAAGCTAGCAGTATTTTTAGTTCTAAAGGTATGAATGAGAGAATAAGAGAATTCTATACAGATTCTAAAAGAGGATTTATAGGAAAGAAACTAGGTCATCACAAATTAAGAGAAATGTACCCAAAGGCAGATTGGTTCTGTAGGGCAATATTTCATGCAATATTTAGTGATAAAGATGCTCCTGAATTTCCAGGCCTAGACCAAAAAATAGCTTATGTATTATCTGTAGCAGAGCCAGAAATAGATAAATATCTAGTAAAACATAGTGCTGAGGTAGTAGAGACTGGGGCTAGCCCTTTGCATGAGGAAGTAGCAGGTGGAGGCGGCGGTGGTGGTATAGGAGATAGTACTTCTGCCAAATCAATATTGGATGGATATGCAAGGTTAAGCGGGGTAAGAAGCAACTTTCCTACCAGAAGTGAGGAAGAGGCTGCAGAAAACAGGACTTCGTCAGAAGCACTATGTGGTGAAGATCAAGGGTCAAGATTTCGAAGGAGAAGCTTATCTAGAGCACGTCAGGCAGCAGAAGTAGATACATCAGTTGAATCTACAGTTGACTCTTTAGGTTCTAGTGGAGGAGGCGGGGACGGAAGTACATGGCTCAGTCCTGAGAATCTAGAAGCAGCAGCGAGAAAAGAGCTTGAAACGAATTCATCTGGTGCCGCAGCCACTGATACACAGCTTTGGCAAGCCAAGGTAGATACTACAGTACTAGGCTCTGCAGCAGAACATAGTACATTCCCACCATCCAAAGGTGTTGAGTAATGATGTAGTCATTATAGCAATTAAGACTTTGATTTATGTATGATTAACGCTGAGCACTTAAAAAGTACCCGACAGGCCATAATCGCAGCTGTGCAGGGGGTTTGCACCTTCTCGCATAATATGCCATATGGAAAATGCTAATTCATATGATTAGATATCATTTTTCTAAAATTTATTAATAACTATCTCTTCTCTATCAATTTCATTATATTAACCAAGCTAATAGCCTGAATCCCTTCAGCTATAGGATATTGCTCATCTCCTGCATAAACCACGAATTTATGCGTAGCTTTAATATCTTCAACAGCGCTATAAAAACCCTTACTTGGTTTTGCAATAAGGCCACTTTTAATCTCGATTGCCCAAATGTCATTGTTTGGCATTTCAAGTACGAGGTCTATTTCCGCACCACCAGAAGTACGATAGAAGCTTGGCCGTGTACCAATCGGCACAACAGAAAGAATATTTTCAATGATAAAACCTTCCCAACTTCCACCAATAACTGGGTGACCTGACAACATGTTGTAATCCGTTATTTCCAAGAGAGCATGTAAAACTCCACTATCTCGAATGTATAATTTAGGAGTTTTAACCAACCTTTTACCTATATTCGCATGGAAAGGATGTAATCGCCGAAACAGCAATAAATCTACCATTAAATCTACATAAAAACCTACTGTTTTAGTTCCAATAGAAAGGTTTGCTGACATCTTTGAGGCATTTAACATACCTCCCTGGCAATGTGCTAGCATGCGCCACAAGCGCTCTAATGTTTCAGCTGGGTATTGGGGAGCAAATTGCGGTATTTCACGCTCCAAATAGGTGCGGATAAAATCTTTGCGTCTTAAAAAACTGATTTCCTCTGTCTCCCCTAAAAAACTATCAGGAAAACCGCCCCTTACCCATAGCTTTATAAGATCATTTTCTGGCACCTCTAAAGCTGTCAAAGGAGTCATGTCGATGTAGGCTATGCGCCCTACAAGGCTCTCACCTGATTGCTTTAGAAGGTCAAGAGAGGCCGATCCAAGGATTAAAAAACTCCCCGTCTTTTTGCCCTTACGCCGCCTTGTATCAATAACTCCGCGTAAGGTCTGGAATATTTCGGGCATACGGTGTATTTCATCCAGAATAATCAATTTTTCTTCATACTGGCTAAAGAAAAATATCGGGTCTTTTAACTTTTCTCTATCAATATAAGATTCAAGGTCAAGATAAAGCGAATCTCTTCCTTCTGCCATTTCAAGCACAAGCGTGGTTTTACCAACTTGGCGCGTTCCAATAATGGCAACGGCTGGCTGCCGCTCCAGTGCTTTTTCTATATTTTTGCGTACTGCCCTTTTTATCATCCTTGTAATCTAGGCTCCTTAAGTATAATTTGCAAGGTTTGATACAGGGTTTTTAAAAATTATACTCTGGAAATATAGCTTGGGAAGTAAAAGTGACTGAGGCAGACAATAAAAAATATTCTTGGCACTTAGAAAATACCCGATAGGTCATAATCGCAGTCGTACAGGGGCTTTGCAGCCTTGTCGCATAATATCTGTTATGGAAAATGGAGAGCAAAATAGGGTGTTTTTGTGAGAATTTTGTGTATTTTGATAATATTGATATTTTGTTAATCTACAATAAAACTTCTTGCATCATATGCGCCAGTGGCGGATAATAAATATATGGAATACAGAATCACAGTTGCAGAGCTAGAATCTTTTATAAAATCCTCCTCTAATATAATGCAAGAGGATGAAATTAAGGATTTCATCGACTACATCTCTTTATCCCCAAAATCAGGTGATATCATACCAGATACCGGAGGTATTAGAAAAGTTAGATGGAAAGTAAAGGATAAAGGCAAAAGAAGTGGAGTTCGAGTTATTTATTTTTACTATAATCAGAATGCTCCTTTATTCTTACTACACGCATATGCAAAAAATGAAGAAACTGATTTGAGTAGTGACAAAAAGAAAATAATGAAAAACTTAGTTAACGAAATTATTAATATTTATAAGGTATAATCATGAGTGATCTAGAGAACAATATAATAAAAGCCTTAAAAGAAGCAAAAGAATTTGCCCAAGGTAAAAATCAAAAAGCACGCATACACTTTATGCCTGACGTTAGAGAAATTAGAAAGAAATTCGACATGAGCCAAGCTACATTTGCTGAAACATTTCATCTATCCGAAGGTAGTATTAAAAATTGGGAACAAGGTAGGAGAGTACCTGATGAAGCTACTAAAGTTCTATTAGCAGTTATAGCAAAACATCCTGAAGCTGTTATTGATGCTTTGGACTAATTTCATGAGTATTTCAAATTAAGTGTGTAAAATCTCATAAATCTGGGGACAAGGTATTTAATTATTCGCAGCTCATCTGTTAATAGTTAAGCATCCTAATGGTATAGACCTTATACTCGAGTGCGTTAATCTAATCATTCTATGATAAGATTCCACAGAATTAGTTGTATAAATGATTTTTCTAAGATCAGGGGGATACTTAAAATAATTGGATATTAAGTCCCAATTTTCTACCCATGATTTGACAGCTAGCCTATACTTTCCCTGCCATTTGTCTTGAAGCTCTAATAACTTAGATTCAGCCACCTCTTTATTC
>JABJNB010000032.1 GCA_018659145.1 Rickettsiales bacterium | reverse complement strand
TCTGAGGTGGGTGAGGTTGCTAAGGTAAAAAAACAGGATTATTCGGAGCTAAGGTCTAGCCTGGCTAAAATTAAAGCAATAGATGTGGTTATTGGAAGCGAAGATGCGCCAATTACAATCTTTGAATATGCGTCTTATTCATGCTCTCATTGCGCCAATTTTTCATCGCGGGTTTATCCAAAGCTTAAAGAAGAATATATGGATAAAGGCATAGTTAGATTTGTTCTGCGTGACTTTCCGTTAGATGAGCCATCTCTTAGAGCTGCGCAATTAAGTCGATGTGTTGGTGATACGAGCTATGAAGCTCTGTCTAAAACATTATTTGAGCAAAGGCAAAATTGGGCATATGGTAAAGATTTTCCAGAAAAATTAGAAAATATTGCTAAAATTGTAGGTATCTCAGGCGATGATTTTCATGCTTGTATTGGAGATAAACAATTGGAAGAGCAAATTCTTGATTATCGTTATGAAGTATCTCAGGCCTATAACATATCTTCGACCCCGTCTTTTATTATAAATGGTAAGAAATATAATGGTAATAATTCATTCGCAGCTTTGAGCGAGTATTTAAATAAAATTCAATAAGGTTGATATGTCTGCTAGTCTTAATTTAGTTAACTTAGTCTCTGAGGCTGATATTGTTGTTAGGTTTGTATTATTCCTACTCTTTGCAGGCTCGTTTGTGTCTTGGGCAATTATCATTGATAAATATGTTAAATTTAAAATTATCGAAACTAAAGCATCATTATTTGAGCGTGATTTTTGGTCTGGCAAAGAATTAACTGAACTTTATGAAAAGGCGCAATCTAAGAATACGCATCCTTTATCAAGTGTGTTCATTAATGCAATTAATGAATGGCAGTTGCAAAACACTTTAGATCTAACTGATGATTATTCGAAAGAGCGTTTAAAAGAGCGAGTTTATCAGACTATGATGGTCTCTAAGAGTAAATCCATTAATGCTTTGGATAATAATATTAGTTTTCTAGCAACAATAGCATCTAGTGCACCTTTTATTGGGTTATTTGGTACGGTTTGGGGGATTATGAATTCATTTGCAGCAATTGCTGGTACTCAAAATACAAGTTTGGCAATAGTTGCTCCTGGTATATCAGAAGCATTATTTGCGACGGCAGCTGGTTTGTTTGTTGCTATCCCTGCTTTGATTTTTTATAATATTTTTGTAAATAAAGTATCTGGATATAATAGTAGAATTGAAGATTTCTCAATTGAGATGTTAAATTTGCTGTCTAGAGAGCTTGATAAAAAATCATGATATTTAAAACTAAATATGCCAGTTTATATTCAGGACGTAAAGCCCGAACAGTAATGAGCGATATCAACGTTACACCTTTTGTAGATGTGATGTTGGTCTTACTTGTGATTTTTATGATTTCAGCGCCGCTTTTAGTACATGGTGTTAACGTTAATTTGCCTAAAAACTCGGAGGCTCCAGCAATTGATTCTAATGATCCCTTTACTTTGACGGTTAATAATAAAGGTCAGATTTTTTATCAGAAAAAGCGTGTGGCTTTTAACAACTTACATTCTTTCTTGAAGGATAATGCTTTATCACTCAATACTAAAATTTACATTAAAGGTGATAAGAAAATTTCTTATGGGGAGGTGATGCGTGTTATTGCTGAGATTAATGGAGCTGGTTATAGTAAGGTTGCTCTGGTAACAACAAAAACCTAAAGAGAGCCCTGGATATGTTAAGAGGATTCTTTTTATCAGCTATTTTTCATCTAGGTTTATTGCTTGCTATAACCTATTTGCTACCATATTTTATCGCGCAAAATAGCTTTATTGAAATTAGTGTCGATATTATTTCTCAGGAAAAAATGAAACCAGATGTGATCTCTGTCAAAGAGCCAGTAGAAAAGCCTAAGCTAGAAGAACCTAAGGAGGAGCCGAAGCCGGAAGAGTCAAAGCAAGATGACAAAATTCGCCAAATTAATGATATAGCAGTGCTAGAGAGGCCTAAGGCAAAAAAGCCAGAGCAAAAGGTTGAAAAGAAGCAAAAGGGAGAAGATGGGTTAATTGATGATTTGCCAGAGGCTGATAGTGGTAAGTTGGATGATATCTTGGATCGTATCAAAAAAGCTCAACAAGATAATTTAGAGCGTCAAAAGGCTGTAGGTTCGGGGGCTCTAACTGATGGTGAGATCGGCTCTATTAAGAGGCAGGTTAATAGCTGCTGGTTTAATATGTATGGCCGAGTATTTGATGAGACGGATCTGCGTAATATAAATGTTAAAATTTACGTAGCTTTAGATGAAAATGGTAACGTTACTGATATACGTCCTATTGAAAATGTAGAATCTTATATGGATTTAAATAACCATCTCTACCGGAAAATACTAGATAGTGCGGTGCATAGCTTTATTGCTTGTAAGAAAATTCAGAATTTGCCTAAATCAAAATATAAGCATTGGAAGGAATTTGAATTTACTTTTTCACCATCTGAGGCATATTAGAAAATATTATGGTAAACAACATGAAATGGACTGACATTTATAGAATAGCTGAAGATTTAGAAGATAAGCATCCAGGTGTTGATAATATAAATCTTAGATTTACAGATTTACATAAATGGGTTATGGAGTTAGAAGATTTTAATGATGAGCCAGATGCATCAAATGAAAAAATCCTTGAAGCGATACAAGCAGCTTGGATTGAAGAGAGGGAGTAAGAATATGTCAAAAACTTTAAAGAGGTCCAAAATTAGTTACACATTACATATTAATGATTTACCAGAGGGAATAGATTTTGGTGACTCGGTTGCAATTGATACAGAAACATTAGGTTTAAAACCACTTCGAGATCGATTATGCGTTATCCAATTATCATCTGGTGATGGAACCGCGCATTTAGTTAAGTTTAATAATGAGTTAAATTACCAGGCGCCAAATCTGAAAAAGTTATTGGATAATAAAGATATTCAAAAGATTTTTCATTTTGCGCGTTTTGATGTAGCCGTGATTAAACATTATTTAGGTATTGAAATTGAAAATATCTTTTGCACTAAAATAGCTTCAAGATTAACTAGAACTTATACAGACTATCATGGTTTAAAAGATATTTGCTCAGAGTTACTAGGTGTATCAATCTCAAAAGCTAAGCAATGCTCTAATTGGGCTAGTGAAGAATTATCCGACGCGCAATTGGCTTATGCAGCTCAAGATGTATTGTTCTTACATGGTCTGCGGGATCAATTATTGGCTAATTTACAATCGCTAAATAGATTGGATGTAGCAGAAAAATGTTTTAACTTCTTAAGTGTTAGAGGGAATCTTGATTTAACAGGGTTTGAACATTTAGATATATTCGCTCACTAAATTCGACAAGGAAGAGATTATTATGCATGATTTGAAACAACTAGCTAAGCAAGTATTAGATGCTGAGATTGCAGGCCTTAATGCGGTCAAAGATTCAATAGATAGTAAGTTTGTTAATATTATTGAGCTTTTGAAAGCAACTAAAGGGAAGGTAGTTTTTAGTGGTATGGGTAAGAGTGGTCATGTTGCTAATAAAATTGCGGCAACTATGTCATCTGTTGGGATGCCAGCAGTTTTTGTGCATCCAAGTGAAGCCAGTCATGGCGACCTTGGTATGATCACTAAAGATGATGTAGTTTTTTTATTATCAAATTCAGGTGAGACCAAGGAGCTAATAGACATTATTAATTATTGTAAGCGTTTTGCTATTAAGATGATTGCAATTGTTAGACGCAAAACCTCATTATTAGTAGATCAGGCTGATATTGCAATTATTTTACCTGAGATTCCAGAGGCATCAGATGTCAATGCACCTACAACTTCAACTACTATGATGCTTGCTTATGGTGATGCAATTGCAATTGTGTTAGCTAAATCAAAAGGTTTTAGCAAAGATGATTTTAGTGTTTTTCATCCAGGCGGTAAAATAGGCTCCAGTTTTATTAAGGCTATAGATATTATGCGTTGCCAAAGTGAGATGCCAGTTGTTCATATGGATGATGATATCACTAAAATCATTGATGAGATTTCTAATAAATCCATAGGAGCTGCTGCGGTGATAGGCAATGAAGGGCAGCTTGAGGGTATTATCACAGATGGAGATTTGAGGCGTAATGTAGCTAATGATATTTTGAACAAATCTGCTAAAGACATTATGAGTAAAAATCCAAAATCAGTTAGCGTAAGTAGTTCGGCTTTGGAGGCGGTAAACATTATGCAAAAATTAAAAATTACGACTATTTTTGTTTTAGATGGCAAAAAGCCTCAAGGCGTGGTGCATATACATGATTGCTTTAAGGCAGGGTTGATCTAGTGTATAAAGGCAATGTTACGGTTTTTGCTAAGATCTCCTTACTGGTAGTAACTGTAATTCTAGTTGGTATTCTTGCTGTATCACTATTTTTAAATATTTCTCATTCGGTTAAGCTGTTGAAAACAATAGGTTTTTTACATAAGGAGTTAGATTCGGGATTTACAAATGTTAACTATCAGATGCAGTTGGATGAGAATAATTTATTTGTGATTGAGGCAGATAAAGCCAAGCAAATTACAGAGAATTTAGTGTTTTTTGATAATATTAAAGCACGGACAGTTGTCGGTGATGTTGATTTCAGTGCTAAGGCGGATACTGGTAATTTTGATGAGATTATAAAATTATTCATTTTGAATAACAATGTTACGATTAATTATTTTGCTAACTTATCGAAGTCAGAAGAGGTTAGAATAAATGTAGTAAAGCAAGAAGTCTTATTTCCAGTTCGTGTAAATATTTCATCAGAGGGCTATAATTTTACTGCTGATTTTCTTAAATATGATGTAGCAAATAAGCAGTTAATAGAAGCGCGGAATAGCGACTATCTCGATATATTAACTAAGGATAGAGTTCAAGCTGAGTTAGTCTTGGGTGATAAAAGCGATGCGAACTTACTTACAGCCAGTAATGCTAGGTTAACCAATGATGATATGATCCTAACTGGTAAGAATTTTCTTATTAGACTCATAGATAATAAGCAGATAGAGAATATTAATGCTAGTGGTGACATTAAGATGGTAAATCCAAAATATAAGATAACATCAGAAAAGCTATTTTATGATCCAAAGCTTGCTACTATCAAATTTATGCATGACGTGATATTGCTAACTGATGGTGGCGAGGTAAGGGGAGAGCAGTTAGTTTATGATATGAAGGCAGATATGGCGAGATTTGTTAATGATGGTGACAAGAGAATAAAAGTGAAAATCAATAAGCTGCAGTAATGGAACAGATCTTTGCTAAAAATATTTCAAAGTTTTATAAGGATAAACAAGTCTTAAAGGACATTACTTTAGAATTTGGTTTAGGTGAGATTGTCGGGTTGTTAGGGCCTAATGGCGCTGGCAAGACAACATTCTTTTATGGGTTGCTTGGTTTGGTTAGGGTTACTTCTGGATCAATCTTTGTTGGTCAGGTAGACATCACAAAATTACCAATGCATGAGCGTGCTAAGTATGGATTGGCTTATCTACCTCAGGAAAATTCAATTTTCCGAGATTTAAATGTTGAAGATAACATTGCGGCAATTCTTGAGATAAAATACAAAGATAAAGCAATCATAGCTACAAAGCTAACCGCTTTGCTTAAGCAATTTGGGTTGGAGTCACTGCGCAAAAGTGCGGCAAATGCATTATCTGGTGGTGAGCGGAGACGAGTTGAGATTGCTCGATGCTTAGCTTTGGAGCCAAAATTTATTTTTTTAGATGAGCCATTTGCTGGAGTTGACCCAATTGCTGTTCAGGATATTATGAATTTGATGATAGATTTAAAAAAGCAAAATATAGGAATCCTAATCACGGATCACAATGTCAGGGAGACTTTGAAGATAGTAGATAGGGCGTATATCATCTATGATGGGGTGGTGTTGATTGAGGGCGATAGCGATAAAATTATCAATGATAAAAAGGTTAGGGAGATTTACCTTGGTGAGAATTTCTAAGTTTTCTTTTTACAAAACATAAAAGAATCTATTATAAATTCAAAAATCATGTTACAATTAGAATACATGATGTTTTTAGTCTTATGTTAGAAGATAGATTGCTCGACAAAATAATGAATAGATTATTATACAGAGATAGTTCTTCTAGCACCCAGCTATTATACTAAATGATAAATCAAATTTGAGATTTGAGATTTGAGATCCGTTATATCTGTGAGGTTTTGTAAGCAAAATATAATGTAAATTCAGAGTTTAGACTCAGAATAAAAATTTTGTTAACTATATTCCTTGCAGACTGACCTCTTTAGGTTTTGCATTTTATTGGTAAAATATACTGATTGATATTTATATATCCCGGATCACAATCAAATTATACTAACAACTTTTTTTGAGGTAAGCTTATGCAAATAAGAATTTCTGGTCATCATATGAGTAGTGGTAGATCTCTCAACAGCTTTGTTGAGGAGAGGTTATCTACTATTACGAAAAAGTATTTCAAGGATGCGGTGAGAGCCGATGTATTGTTCTTGAAAGAGCGTAATGAGTTTGTAGCGTCTATGAGAATTAATGATGGCAGCAGTGCTCATCATATGCTTAACAGTAACGCATCATCGTCTAATGTGTATGAAAGCTTTAATATTGCTCTGGGTAAAATCGAAAAGCAATTGCGAAGAACTCATAGTAAAGTAACCTCACATAAAGATAAGTTGTTAGCGAAAATAAAGCGTCGTATATGACCTTCTAATACTTTGCTGGCCCCGGTCTGTTATTATCATAGCGAGATGGGCTAGCGGAGCTCTTAGTCAATAATTATTTAAGCGCCTTTTGGCGCTTTTTTTACTCTCCTGCTGAATATTTATCTTAATGGGCCCGTCTCGAATTTGCATTCTAATATGACAAGTTTAGGTTCCACTATACTGGAGATCCCATTAGGTAAAATTTAATTATTATATTTGATAATTGGTATAGTTTAGTTAGAACCGATCCTATATGGGAGAAGCAATTATAACTTATTAAAAAGGACGGATGAGTACATTACCTAATTGGGATTTATCAGATTTATATTCTGGTATAAATGATAATAAAATTAAGCAAGATTTGACAAATGCATTATCCCGCGCAAAGAGATTAGAAGATAGTTTTAAAGGTAAAATAGAGAGCTCATCAGGTGATGCGATAGCTGTTATTTTGAAAGACTATGAAGATATTGCTGCGAATTTGGGTCGGGTTGCAACTTTTGCTTACTTGAACTTTTCAACTAATATGCTTGAAAGCGAGAGATCAGAGTTCTACCAAAATTCTTGTGACGAAATAAATGAAGTATCTAAGCATTTGATTTTTCTTGGGTTAGAGCTCGCTGAGTTATCAGATGATGTTTTTCAAGACAAACTTAAGTCAACAAAGCTTGCCCATTATAATTCTTTCTTACGTGACCTTCGTTATGGGCGCAAATATAATAAAACTCAGGCTATAGAAGAGATCTTGCATGAAACCTCGCAAACTGCATCTAGTGCTTGGTCAAGATTCTTTGATGAATTCTTAGCTGGTTTAAAATTTATAAAAGATGATAAAGAATATGGCGCTAATGAGATATTTCATTTCTTATCTTCTCATGACCCGGAAACTAGAAAGTCATCAGCAAAATCAATAGCTAAGGCGCTTGGTGAGAATATTAAAACTTTTGCATTTATTACTAATACCTTGGCAAAAGACAAGTCGATAAATGATAATATTAGAAATTTTGAGCATCCGGTAAAATCGCGTAATGTTGCAAATCTTATTGAAGATGATGTGGTAAATAGTTTGAGTGACACCGTGCAGGCTAACTACGCTGACATATCACATAAATATTATAAATATAAGGCAGGATTATTTGGGAAAGAATATTTGGATTATTGGGATCGAAATAGCCCGCTGCCAAAAGAGATTGATCGTAAGATCCCTTGGGCTGAAGCTAAGGATATAGTGTTAACTGCTTATCATAACTTTTCTCCCCAAATGGCTGATATTGCTAAGTTATTCTTTGATAAAAATTGGATTGATGCTGATGTAACTAAGGGAAAAGACTCTGGAGCATTCTCTCATTCTGCAATTCCGGATGTTCATCCTTATATCTTATTGAATTACCAGGGTAAGACGCGTGATGTTATGACATTGGCCCATGAACTTGGTCACGGAATTCATCAGTATTTAGCTAGAAAGCAAGGCTATTTTATGGCTGGTACACCACTTACTTTTGCTGAGACGGCATCAATTTTTGGTGAACAATTGACTTTTCAGGCTTTGTTGGAGCGTTGTAAGTCAAGTGATGAAAAGCAGATTATGATAGCTAGTAAAGTTGAGGATATGATTAATACAATCGTGCGCCAGATCGCTTTTTTTGAATTTGAGAAAAGGGTTCATAATAAAAGGCGTGAAGGTGAGCTATCAGTTAAGGCTTTAAGTGATATCTGGCTTGCGGTTCAACGTGAGAGCTTGGGTGATGCTATTAAATTAGATGAGGATTATGGTAATTTTTGGGCCTATATCCCGCATTTTATCCATACTCCATTTTATGTCTATGCTTATTCATTTGGTAATTGTTTGGTAAATTCACTATATGAAACTTATCAATCTGGATTGCCAAATTTTGAAGAAAAATATATTGATATGTTAGCATCTGGTGGCACGCGTCATCATACAGATCTGCTTGCACCTTTTGGTTTGGATGCAACAAAAAGTGATTTTTGGCAAAGAGGGCTAAATCTGGTAAAGGAATATATCGGGCAATTGGAAGGCTGATCGAATTCGGTCTAGCGCGGGCGGGAGGACCCCGCCCCTACGCAAATTTGTAAAAACAATATAATCATAGATCACGCTTCAGTCCGTATTTGGCAAAGAGATAGCTATGAATTAATTCGAGTTCAGAGCTTGTTAATATTTTGTCAAAAACTATAATCTCTGCAATATAGCCTGTAAAATATTCACCCCCTTTGCTTGCTACGCTACCAACGGAGTGACGCTCTGTATATAATGATGTGTCTAATGGAATAGTATCAGAGGTTAATGCTCCTAGGTGATATAGGTCAATTGCTAAATCATCCTTAACTAAGATTGAGGTATAAGGAACATTTGCTTCGTAAGGTGAAATTGTGGCGTTATCTGAGAATTGTCCAGCAAAGCCATAAGAGCCAATAGCATTTGTTATTAATGAGCCACGTGCATATAAAACAACACCTGATCCACTTTGAGAGGAATTTTGCTCCCAAATTACTTGAACGCTTAGTAGATCTGCTTGCCAAACCGCGACAATACTATATTGATCATCGCCAAATGCGAGTGGCACCATGCCGTCGGAAAAAAGTCGATCATTACCATCAAAATATAAAGCACCACCTCGGTCATTAATAGCATTAGTCGCAATGGTTGGTAAGTACGTAGTGTTTGTTCCATTAGTAACATCATTGCCGTAAGGTGACTTGTCATGCCAGATTTCTACGACATTATCGGATAGAATTGTATAGCTATTTGGATCAGAGGCTTCGAGCCATAATTTAGCAGAGATATTACCCTTATCATTGGTGATATTTAATATAGGTGCTGTCTTAGTCTCTATTTGGGCTTTTTGTGACTTGGCTTTGTTAATTAATATCCTACTATTTGAAACTACAGCTATAAGCAGTGATATGATGGTGATGACAATTGCAAATTCTACCAAGGTGAAAGCTTTTTTATATAATTTGTTTGGTAGATTTTGCGATTGTCTTTTCATTATATGCATTTTATTTTAAAAATACTGAGGTATAACACTAATCCCCATCTTAAAAGTGTAATTAAATATGGGGATTAGTATAAGATCACGCAACGCGAAATAATCAAAGCAAAATTTACCCTATGTTTAACAAAATAGTAATCTTAGATTTTGGATCACAACTAACCAAGCTTATTGCTAGGCGTATTCGAGAATTAAATTTTTATAGTATTATTGAGAATTATGATATTTCAGCAGAGCAAATAAAAGCTTTGGAAGCGGGCGCGATTATTCTATCGGGAGGCCCAGCATCTGTATCGGGTAGTAATTCTCTACAGATTGATCCTAAGATCTTTGAATTAAACATTCCAATATTTGGTATTTGTTATGGCCAGCAATTAATTGCTCAGCATTTTGGCGCTAAGGTTTTACCTTCCACGAAGCGTGAGTTTGGAAAAGCTGAAATTCAGTTAACTGAAAATCATGATCTTTTTAATAACTATGCAGACTTACATCATCAACAAGTATGGATGTCTCATGGTGATACTATTACAGATTTGCCAGAAGGGTTTAGAGTTATTGCAAAAACAGAAAATGCGCCTTTTGCATGCATTGCTAATGATGGAAGAAAAATTTATGGTACGCAATTTCACCCAGAAGTAGTTCATTCTATTAATGGTGATATTTTGCTTAAGAATTTTCTTGAACAATCAGCTGGTTTGACAGCAGATTGGTTTATGGTGGATTTTATTGAAGAAGAAGTTGCGCGTATTAAAGCCCAGGTTGGTGATAAAAAAGTTATTTGTGGCTTAAGTGGAGGTGTAGATTCTTCAGTTGCTGCGGCAATTATTAGTAAAGCAATTGGTAAAAACTTAACCTGTATTTATGTTGATAATGGCTTGATGAGGCATAATGAATCTGTGCAAGTTGAAGAAACATTTACTAAGTTTTTTGACGTAGAATTTATTCATGTAAAAGCGGGAGATAGGTTCTTAAGTAAATTGGCTGGAGTTTCTGACCCTGAGCAAAAACGTAAAATTATCGGTAAAGAATTTATCGAGATATTTGAAGCTGAGTCTAAAAAAATAGAGGGTGCGAAATTTCTTGCTCAAGGAACATTATATCCAGATGTAATAGAATCTAAACATCCAAATCTTGGCGCTTCTGTAACGATAAAGTCGCATCACAATGTTGGAGGTTTACCAGATCATATGGAGCTTGAATTAGTTGAACCACTTCGGGAGTTATTCAAAGATGAAGTTCGTGAGCTTGGTCGTAGACTCGATGTACCAGAAGAAATTGTTGGACGCCACCCTTTTCCTGGACCAGGGCTTGGTATTCGTATTATGGGAGATGTTACTGTTGCTAAAACCGAGGTTCTAAGGAAAGCTGATTATATATATATTAGCGAATTAAAAAAAGCCGGACTTTATGATAAAATATGGCAAGCATTTGCGGTGTTACTGCCGGTTAAAACTGTAGGTGTTATGGGCGATCAAAGAACTTATGAGAATGTGTTGGCACTTCGTGCCGTCACTTCAAAGGATGGTATGACGGCAGAGATATATCCTTTTGAAATGGAGTTCTTGGCCCATGTTTCAACTAAAATTATTAATGAAGTAAGCGGTATTAATCGTGTTACGTATGATATAACCAGCAAGCCTCCAGGAACTATCGAGTGGGAATAATTCGGCGTCGGACAGACTCTGCTTTAAGCAAAAAGTTTAGCAGCTTAATATGTTCTTGCTGAGAAGAATTTTTGTATAATAGGATTATTGGATAATTGCGCGTTATCATAATTGCCTTGCCAAACAATATTTGTATCGTGAATCATGGCAATCTTATCTGAAGTTTTCTTTATGGAAGCAATATCATGCGTCACAGTAATGGTAGTTGCGCCAATCTTTCTAGATAACTTGATTATTAAATCATCAATTGTTTCTGCTGTAACTGGATCTAGTCCTGTAGTTGGTTCGTCCAAAAAGATAATATCTGGTTTTGAAATAATTGCGCGTGCGAGAGCTACTCTTTTTTGCATACCACCAGATAATTCTTGTGGTTGAAGATCTGCAATATCACTATTGAGATCAACTTCTTCTAGCATCATTATGGCTTGTTCTTTAGCCAAGCTGCGATTTGTTTTTTCCTGGAGTAATTTAAAGGCTATATTTTCCCATATAGTTAAGCTATCAAATAAAGCTCCAGCTTGAAACAAGTAGCCCATTTTATTGACAATACTTGCTTTCTCTTTTTTAGAAGCGGAAACTATATTAGTGCCATCAATAATAATTTCTCCTGAGTCTGG
This sequence comes from Rickettsiales bacterium, assembly GCA_018659145.1. Lineage (GTDB taxonomy): Bacteria > Pseudomonadota > Alphaproteobacteria > Rickettsiales > JABIRX01 > JADHOX01. The sequence continues at coordinate 14,655 of JABJNB010000032.1, read as the reverse complement.
AGTCAGAAGCATCGCTATGTTTTTAATTAAAACTGATTTTCCAGATCCAGATGCCCCAACAATCACAAGTGATTCACCTTTATAAATATCTAGATTTATACTGCTCAAAACTATCTTATCGCCAAAAGATTTGCTAAGATTCTTTATTTCTATTAATTTTGTTTTATTTGGCATTTTTTATGAAAAGAATAATTCCGTTAAGAAGTAGTTAGCAAATAATATTAATATTGAGCCCATCACTACAGCTTTAGTTGTAGCAAAGCCGACGCCTTGAGCACCTTTGGATGAATAAAATCCATTATAACATCCCATAATGCTGACAATGAAACCAAAAACTGCCGCTTTCACTAGGCCTGATATGACATCAATAGGTTCTAAAAATTCGAAAGTATTCTTGATATAGGTCGTTGGATTAAAGCCTAATTTATAAACTGCTATTAAGTAACCTCCCATAATGCCAAGAATATCAGCCACTATAACTAAAAATGGCAATGCAATTACCGCGGCTAAAATTCTTGGTGCAATTAAATATTTGTATGGGTCCGTTGACAGGGTAGCCAAAGCATCAATTTGTTCTGTTACTCGCATTGAGGCAATTTCTGCAGAAATAGCGGCTCCTACTCGACCTGAAATCATTAAACCGGCTAACACTGGCCCAAGCTCTCTAGTAATTGATAATGCGACAACCGTTGATATTGTACTCTCGGCATTAAAGCGTGAGAATCCGGTGTAACTTTGCAGAGCGAGTACAGCGCCGGTGAAAATTGCTGTTAGTGCAACTACAGGCAGTGATAGAAAGCCAATATTAAAAAGATTAGTAGCGATCCCTCGGAAATATATTGGAGGTTTGACAATTGCTGCAACAGAATTAGCTGTAAATACTGAGATTTTACCAGTACTACAAAAAAATGTTATAGTTGCATGACCTATGCTTTTAAATATATTCATTCTTCATTTTTAAACCAATATGCCTCAGATGCATCAAAAGGCGTGTTAACTTTTTTGATGATATTACCATTTAAATCAACAATAAAAAGATTTGAAAGGTTCTTTTTTTGCGAACGGTGTTTTTCTTGTACTTGTGTAAACATGATATATTTACTATTTGGAGCCCAACTAGGAGAGTCGTTTTTATAGCTTGTGGTTAGGATCTTTGTAAAAAATGTGTCGGTATCCAATATACCAATGCTGAATTGGTTATTTAATATTCTGGTAAATGCAATATATCTACCATCTGGTGAAAATTTTGGCGTGGTGTAAGTCCCTTTAGAAAATTTAAGACGTTTTAAATTATGCCCATTACTATCTATTAAGTATAGCTCAGCTTTTCCAGATCGGTCAGAGCTAAATACAATTTTATTTTGTGATATTGAGAAGTCAGCTGAAATATCCGTGGCTGGATTATCAGTTAAACGCTGAGCTTTCTTAGTCTGGGTGTTATATAAAGTGACTTCGCTATTTCCTTCATAAACGGTACTTAGCAGTAATAAGTTATTTTGTTCGCGTACAAAATTGGGTGTCAAGGTCATGATATCTTGTTTTGATGCTACAGCCTTGGTCACTTGTTTTGTTTTGATGTTATATAGAAAGGTTTTGGGCTTTCCTGACCTATAGGAGACATAGGCAACATGGGTCTTCTCACGTGATATGGTGGGTGATAAAACTAAGTGGGTACCGTTAGTATATTCTTCGTAACGATCTCCGTATAATGACATGTAGGCAATTTTTTTGGTACGATTATCAAACCTGCCTTTCTCGGATACGAAAACAATTGAGGTATCAAAATAACCGTAAACACCGGTAAAGTGGTAATAAAGCCTATCGGATATTTCAGCGGCCCCATCAAACCATTCTTTTGCTGTAGTGGTAACTTCAAACTGATTAATTTTTTTGTTTAAAATATTATCAAATATACCAAGTGAGATAATGACTTTATCAGAATTATCCTGATATTTTATTGCAAATGAAACCTCATAAGCAATAATTTTGGGGGCCTTGTTTAGTAATCTTGATATAAGTTTGTTATTATCTTCTTCGCGGTTAACTTTAAAAATTAAACTATCATTTAATTGTTGCTGTACTCTGCCAATAATGACATGCAGTAAATTTAAATTAGTTGTTTGATCAAACGTATCAATCTTTAGCTGTATTGGTAATGATTCTTTGTTGGAACCGGAAATAGTAATGTTGCCTATCGCCATGCTATTGTTAAGGTAGAGCAGGTTTAATAGGATTAGCGCTAAAGATAATTTAACTATATTATAAAGCTTCAGTAGATATCGATATGGCATGAATTTTTTCTTTTAAATGGTCTTTCAATGCATCCATTACATGACGATGTTGTTTTAATTTTGTGATGTCTTTGAAAAATGGGGACGCGACTTTTATCTGGTAATGATAGCCATCTCCAAGTTGATCTATTACCTCAATCCTGCTGTTAGGTAATTTTTCTTCTAGCAAATTTTGTATTTCTTTGGTAGAGACTATCATAATTATATTTATTATTTTGTGTTTCTTATGGATGATTTTTCTAAATACTCAAGAATTGTTATTAAGATAGGGTCTTCTATTCTAATTGACCCAAAGGATTATACATTCCGTACAATGTGGTTAGAATCTCTAGCTAGAGATATTAGTCAGTTGGTCAAGAGCGGGCATGAGATTATTATTGTAGCATCAGGGGCAATAGCGTCGGGATGTTTAAAGTTGGGGGAGGATAAAGGCTCTTTTACATTGGAAGATTATCAAGCTTTAGCTGCATATGGGCAGTCGTTCTTAAGTAATAATTTTAGTAATATTTTTGCAGATCAGGATTTGAAAATAGCACAAATATTACTAACCATCGATGATTACGAGACAAGGCGAAGATTTTTAAATGCAAAATTTACCATTAACAGGCTATTGAATTTTGGTATCATCCCAATTATTAATGAGAATGATACTGTGGCAACTGATGAAATTCGCTTTGGTGATAATGATAATTTAGCTGCAAAAATTTCTGTGTTGAGTAATGCTGACTTGCTTATAATTTTATCAGATGTGAAGGGGCTTTATGATAAAAGTCCTAAAAATTATCCAGATGCTAAATTGATTAGAAATATAGAGGTTATAGATGAATCAGTATATAGCTTGGTAGGTGAGATAAAGTTAGGCCTTGGTACAGGAGGAATGTTTTCAAAGTTAAAGGCAATTGAGGATTCTGGCAAATCAGGTGTGGATGCTATCATCGCTTCTGGCTTAGTATTGAATCCTTTGCAAAATCTAAAGAATGGTGAATATAGTTTTTATAAATCTTCGGAAAATAAACTGAGCGCCAAAAGAAGGTGGTTGTTGAGCCTAAGTAGCAAAGGGTGCATTGTGGTTGATAATGGGGCTGAGATAGCTTTGGAGGGTGGTAATAGCTTGCTTGCAGTTGGAATAGACCGTATTGAAGGAGATTTTACTAAAGGAGATATTATTAAAATTGTCAGCTTGTCAGGTAAGTCGTTAGGGCAGGGGATAGTTAATTATCGCAATAGTGACTTGGGTAAAATAATTGGAGTTAAAAATTGTGATCAGTCGGAAATTTTACATTGCCCAATAATGTCTAGCGTTATTCATGTTGATAATTTGACTCTTGTCTAGACTCTTTGTTGGTTAAGCAGTTGGGTAATTTAGTTTGTTTGGCCATATAAATAAGCATTAATTATCCAATTAAGAAATAAATTTATAGCAACTTTTTTGATAAAATAACATCCTTCTAACTCCGTTAGCAAGGGGGCTTGCCCCTAAAAATCTTTGCAATTGTGGATTTAACGGGTTGTGTCGTAATATAATTAGGCAAGAGTTTCTCGATAAAGATTTTGGATTTTGTGAAATATTTTTGCACTAATAGCCAGAGATGTTAGAAAAGAATATTTTATAACAATGCATGTCTTTGGCGGTAAGGGCTTTCTAATTATATTACGACATAACATGCGTAAGGCGGGTCCCAAGGGAATTAAGAGCTGACACATTAGCGTGAGATTATATACCGATACTGAGTATTACTTCTCTGTGTTAAAAAAAACATTTGCCTATGCCTTAAAAATAGTATAAGATGGTGCATAAGGGTAACAATCTTTGGAGGGTGAAGATTTGTAATCTTGCAATTAATTTAATTAAATTATGATCTTATCAAATAGGTCATAAAATCATTCTGTTAATTAAAGGTTAAATTCTTATGTAAGTTTTCTTTGGCTACAACTTTTTGTGAAAATTCAAAGTTGTAACCAAGTGCAAGCCTGTTCATTTTTGAAAGGCGAAATAGAAAATGGAGGCATGAATATTTTTTTAGGAAAAGCAGGGGCGTATGCTGTTTTTTTTTTTTTGAATCTCTCTGATAGAATATCGGTAAAATAGATATCCTATTGGGCTAAATTAGAAAGAGGGTGTGACGAAGTTCAGGGGAGGCAGAGGTGATGTGCTGCTAATTTGTAATATATTGAGTACCCGCTCTTAAAATTTAATGTAGTTTAAATAATTGGATCATTATTATTCTTGCTATAGCTGGCTGTGTCACTATAGGTATGCATTCTTCTCAAATATTCTTTTCGAATGGCTTGGATATTCATGCAGCAATGCTCCATAAAATCTTTATTGAAAACTCTATCGTAATTATATTTTGATACAGCCTGAAGGGCTTTGTTCTGAGTGGAGTAATATGATGGGTCCTAAGGGCTAAATCCCTTAATTATTAGTTGAATATTTAGCGCAAATTGAGTAATTAATTTGTTATTATTAATTGGGTTTTTGCTTGACAAATTTAAGCGGGCTATGCTATATCGTGTGAGTTATTAATTTGTTTAATTAAGAGAAATGGCAGCTAAAAGCAAAAAGAATTTATTGGTAAAATTAGTTAGTACAGCAGGTACAGGGTATTTTTATGTTAAGAAAAGGAATCCAAAAACTGTTACAGAGAAGTTGTCTTTTAAAAAATATGATCCAGTTGTAAGAAAGCATGTCTTGTTTAAAGAGCATAAACTTTCAAGTTAGTGATTATGAACACAAAGAGCAGACCTATCTCTCCGCATATAACTATTTATAAGCCGCAAATTACATCCGTACTATCAATCCTTCATAGGATTTCAGGAGTTCTGCTTTATGCTGGACTTCTCTTGCTTGCTTGGATTGTTATTAGCGCTGCATTTATTGATGTGATATTTGCTCAAGGCTTTTTGGATGTTGCAGTTACATTATTCTCATCAGTGGTTGGTAAGTGCTTACTTTTTATTTGGATATTAGCATTAAATTACCATGCTGTTAATGGGATTAGGCATTTAGCTTGGGATATGGGAGTCGGCCTTAGTAAAGAGGCGGTGACTAGATCTGGTATTATCTCTATTATTTGCGCTTTGGTATTCACGGCAATATCTTGGACATTAATATTTAAAGTTATTTTTAGTTATGTTTAAATTACCATTTAGATCTGCAAGTAGCGATAATCACTCTAATGGAGTCCGTCATTGGTGGAGGCAGAGATTGACAGCAGTTGCCTTGATTCCTCTGGTTATCTGGTTTGCCGTTTATGCAGGTATTGTTGTTCAAGGAGAGTTGATTCTTAATGAGTATTTAATCCTCACATCTAAAACATCGGTAATCTTTTTTGGAATTCTCTTGATAGTGGCTCTCTATCATGCCACCTTGGGAATTAAAGTTGTTATTGAGGACTATGTCCATAATAGATCATTAGAGCTAGCCTTAACAATTTTTATCAATTTATTTGGCTATCTAACAGTTATTTTGTTGTTTTTTAGTCTTTTACAAGTTTTTTACAAAGTTTAACATGAATCAAGGATCTTATAACATTACTCATCATGACTATGATGTTTTAGTAGTTGGTGCCGGAGGTGCTGGTTTGAGAGCCACACTTGGTATGGCTGCACAAGGTTTGTCAACAGCATGTATCTCCAAAGTATTTCCAACTAGAAGTCATACCGTTGCAGCGCAAGGTGGTATATCTGCGGCGCTTGGTAATATCGAAAAGGATGATTGGCGCTGGCATGCATACGATACGATTAAAGGATCTGATTGGCTGGGTGACCAGGATGCAATTCAGTATATGTGTAGAGAGGCTCCTAATGCAATAAGGGAGTTGGAGCATTATGGGGTTCCATTTTCACGAACACCAGAAGGTAAAATATATCAAAGACCTTTTGGAGGTATGTCTACTGAGTTTGGTGAGGGTAAGCCAGCGCAAAGGACCTGCTGTGCGGCAGATAGAACTGGCCATGCAATCCTTCATAGTTTGTACCAACAGTCATTAAAGCATAAAGCTAAATTCTTTATAGAGTATTTTGCTACGGACTTGCTGATGAGTGATGATGGGGTTTGTACAGGTGTTTTGGCTATAGATTTAAATACAGGACAAATTCATTGCTTTAATGCTAAGACGGTAGTTTTGGCTACAGGTGGTTATGGTCGAGCTTATTTCTCTGCTACTTCAGCTCATACATCTACAGGAGATGGTGGTGGTATGGCGGTTAGAGCTGGTGTCGCTTTGTCTGATATGGAGTTTGTGCAATTTCATCCTACGGGAATTTATGGAGCTGGTTGCTTGATTACTGAAGGGTCTAGAGGTGAAGGTGGTTATTTGGTAAATAGTGAAGGCGAAAGGTTTATGGAAAGATATGCCCCAAATGTTAAGGACCTAGCATCGCGTGATGTGGTGTCTCGTGCTATGACTATGGAAATTGCAGCTGGCCGTGGAGTGGGCAAGAATAAAGATCATATTTTCCTACATTTGGACCACATAGACGCCAAGATATTGCAGGAAAGATTGCCTGGGATTGCTGAGACTGCGCGGATTTTCGCTGGAGTTGATATTACTAAAGATCCTATACCGGTGCTTCCAACAGTTCATTACAATATGGGTGGTGTGCCGACAAATTACCATGGAGAGGTTATTAAGTTGTCTGATTCTGGTAGTTTGGATGTTGTTCCTGGTTTGATGGCTATTGGTGAAGCGGGATGCATATCTGTTCACGGAGCAAATAGGCTTGGTTCAAATTCATTATTGGATTTAATTGTTTTTGGTAGGGCGGCATCTTACCGTGCGTCTGAGGTTATTGATAAGGAAGCTAAGCCGACTAGGTCATCGGACCAATCTATTGATAAGGCTGTTGCTAGAATTGATGAGATAAGGTTTCGTAAAGGTGAGGGATCAACTGCGTCACTACGACTAAAAATGCAGACAACAATGCAAAAGCATGCAGCAGTTTTTAGAACGGAAGGGACTTTGGCTTCAGGAGTTGGTAAAATAACACAAGTTTGTAATAGCTTTAATGACGTGGAGATAGCGGATAAGGGGCTGGTATGGAATAGTGATTTGGTTGAGGCTTTGGAATTGAGCAATATGTTACCTCAAGCGCTTGCGACTGTTGCGGCTGCGTATAATAGGACTGAAAGCCGAGGGGCTCATGCTAGAGAAGATTTTCCTGATAGGGATGATAGTAATTGGATGAAGCATAGTATGATTTCTATCTCAGAAGATTATAAAGTAGAATTTGGGTATAGAGACGTTGTTTTGGAGCCATTAGATTCTGAAATGATACCTATCCCACCAAAGAAACGAGTGTATTAGTAAATATTATGGTTGAACTCTCTTTACCAAAAAATTCAAAAATTAGTAAAAAAGGCAAATATTTTCCTCTTTCTGATAGCGTTTCGAAGAATATCAAGAAGTTTCAAATATATCGCTATGATCCGGAGGCTTCGGCTAATCCAAGGATTGATACTTATGAAGTTGATTTGGATGATTGTGGCCCAATGGTTTTGGATGCGATTATTAAGATTAAAAATGAAGTAGATTCTACTTTAACATTTCGGCGTTCGTGTCGTGAGGGAATATGCGGATCATGTGCGTTTAATATTGACGGCACTAATACACTTGGGTGTATCAAGGCTATTGCGGATATTAAGGGGGATGTCAAAATTTACCCACTACCTCATATGGAGGTGATAAAGGATTTGGTGCCTGATATGACGCATTTTTATGAGCAGTATGAATCAATAAAGCCGTGGCTTGTATCTGATAGTGAGGCTCCTGCGGATTCTGAGCGATTGCAATCCCCAGAGGAGCGAGCTTTGGTTGATGGGTCTTATGAATGTGTTATGTGTGCCTGCTGCTCAACAGCATGCCCAAGCTATTGGTGGAATGGTGATAAATATTTAGGGCCTGCTATTATTTTGCAAGCTTATCGGTGGATAATGGATTCGCGGGATGATGCAACTTCAGAAAGACTTGATTCTTTAAATGATTCATTTAAGTTGTTTCGCTGCCATACGATTATGAACTGTACGAAGACTTGTCCGAAAGGGCTTAATCCTGCAAAAGCAATCGCGGAAATAAAAAAAATGTTAATTCAAAGAGAAATCTGAGGACGTTATGAAAGTAGTAAATTCTTTAAAATCAGCAAAAACAAGAGACAGAAATTGCCGCGTTATTAGGCGTAAAGGTAGATTGTATGTCATCAACAAAAAGAATCCTCGTATGAAGGCAAGGCAAGGTTAGGATCGTTTAGGGGGTGAGCCCATGTGTTCGCCCGTCTTGATGAACATCCGTCTCTCTTGTTTTCGAGCGAATACATTGCAGGCTGTATATCAATATAATCATAAAGCCTTTGTCGCTTAATATATGTATTGTTATGCAATATTCTTTCCGAATGCCTCTAGTTATTCGTGCGAAAATATTTCATAAAATTCAACATCCTTATCGAAAAACTCTTGCACAATTATATTGTGACACAGCCTAACGAGGCCTGCTCCTGCGTTTTTAAAATAACAAATATCATAAAATTTAATAACAAATCTTCAGATAAAATTATTGTTTTTAATGAAAAAGCGTGTAATACACATTCCGGTTTGTGGAATAGGACTTTTCATAAGTAACTTGGAATTTTTTCTAAAGAAATGAATAATTACTCTGATATATATAAGATTGCAAAAAATTACTCTAAATCACTTTTTGAGCTAGCTCTTGAAGATGATGCCTTGGACAAGGTATATACGGAGTTTTCTGATTTTTATCAGCTTTACACTCAGTCTGATGAGTTAGCTAGTGTTTTAAATGACCGGCTATTAGATTGCTCATTGAGGCAAAAAATAGCCGAGATTATTATGACAAAATCTTCTGGTAGTAAAGTTTTTATAAAATTCGTTTTATTATTAATTTCATCTAGCCGTATAGCTCTGATAAGTGAAATATACGCTAGCTTCCAAGCTAGGGTTTATAAGCATAACAATTTAATAGAAGTTGCTGTTGTTTCTGAATCCATACTTTCAGCTAAATTGGAAGGTAATTTGATAGAAGTTCTGGAAAAGCAATATAATAAAACTGTTAAGTTAACAAAAGATGTTGATAAGGGCATATTAGGAGGTTTTACTTTAAAGGTAGGTTCCAATCTGGTTGATGCCTCTTTGCGTAACAACATTAACTCTTTAAAAGAGAGTAGTAAAAAAATTATCAATAATTATCTAAATTAGGTTTTAAAATGGATGTAAGAGTTTCTGAAATATCAAAAATTATCAAAGAGCAAATAGTTGGTAAAGATAATAGGATTGAGTTAAAAGAGGTAGGTGAAGTTCTCTCTATTAGTGATGGAGTTGCCATTTGTTATGGATTGGATGAAGTGCAAGTTGGTGAGACTGTTGAGTTTGAAAGCGGTGTTACAGGAATGGTATTGAATCTTGAGGCGTCAAATATTGGTGTGGTAATTTTCGGTAGTGACAGAGATGTTGCAGAAGGTATGTCATTGAAGCGTACTAAGCAGATTGTTGATTTGCCAGTTGGAAAAGAATTATTGGGTCGCGTTGTTGATGCTTTAGGGAATCCTATTGATGGTAAAGGTCCAATTAATGCAAAGGAAAGACGCAGAATTGAGGTTAAAGCACCCGGGATTATTGAAAGGAAATCTGTACATGAACCTATGCAAACAGGAATTAAGGCTATTGATAGTTTGATTCCAATCGGGCGAGGTCAAAGGGAGTTGATTATTGGTGATAGGCAAACAGGAAAGACTGCAATTGTACTTGATACATTTATTAATCAAAAAGCTGCTCATAAGTTGGATGATGAAAATAAAAAGTTATATTGTATTTATGTAGCGATTGGGCAAAAAAGATCGTCAGTTGCAAGGTTTGTTAAAAAATTGGAAGAAAATGGAGCTTTGGAATATTCGATTGTTGTTTCAGCGACAGCATCTGATCCGGCACCTATGCAATTTTTAGCGCCTTACGCTGGTTGTGCAATAGGTGAGTATTTTAGAGATAATGGAATGCATGCTGTTATAGCTTATGATGATTTGAGTAAGCATGCTGTAGCTTATAGGCAAATGTCATTATTACTCAGAAGACCACCTGGGCGTGAAGCCTATCCGGGTGATGTATTTTACCTGCATTCAAGGTTACTAGAGCGTGCTGCAAAAATGTCTGATGATAAGGGTTCTGGTTCTTTGACCGCACTTCCGATTATTGAAACTCAGGCTGGCGATGTGTCTGCCTATATTCCAACTAATGTAATCTCTATTACAGATGGACAAGTGTTTTTAGAGTCAGAGCTTTTCTACAAAGGTATTAGGCCAGCGGTGAATGTTGGTTTATCTGTATCAAGGGTTGGATCTGCAGCGCAAATCAAAGCGATGAAGCAAGTTGCTGGTTCAATAAAGTTAGATTTAGCTCAATTCCGTGAAATGGAAGCTTTTGCACAATTTGGTTCTGACTTGGATAGTTCAACAAAAGCATTGTTAGAAAAAGGCTCTAAATTAACCGAGCTTTTAAAACAAGGGCAATATTGTCCGTTCCAGATTGAAGAGCAAGTATTGGTTATTTTTGCAGGAGTTAAAGGCTATCTGAAAGAAATAGAATTGGATAAAATTGGTAGTTTTGAAGCTGGCTTGCTAGATCATGTTAAAAATGCATATCCTGATTTATTACCAACTATTAAGTCTCAGGAAAAAATTTCTGAAGCATCTGAAACTACAGTTAAGAACGCTATATTAGAGTTTATTACAATATTTAACGGTTAATGAATTGAGATGGCAGATTTAAAAACCTTACGAAATCGAATCAAGGGTATTAAAAACATCCAAAAGATAACTCAGGCAATGAAAGTGGTTGCGGCTTCTAAGTTGAGAAGGGCTAGGATGGAAGCAGAGGAGGCAAGGTTATTTACTGAGACTACTTGCTCATCTTTTTTGCATAGCTTGTCCTCTTTAAATGATTCTGATGAAATAGGCTTGGATTTCTTAAATGTAGAAAATGCGCAGAAAACCTTACTCGTTTTGGTCTCAACTGATAGAGGTTTGTGTGGTGGTTTAAACAATAATTTAATTAAGCACACATTGTCTGCGGCTGAAGTGATTAGTTCAGAAGGTTTGGAATGTAAAATTCTGGCTATAGGCAAAAAAGCTACCGATGCGATTAAAAGCAGAGCCCCAGAGCTAGTTTATTCTACTTCAGAGGGGTTCTCCTCGCGCAAGATATCTTTGGGTATAGTTAGTGAGATTAAGGCTCGTATTCTAAAGGCTGTTAATGAAGAGGGGTTTGTACGTGTTCGAATGATTTTTCCTGGGTTTGAGTCAGCTATGTCACAAGTTGTGAGGGATGAATTATTTATTGCTTCTAAGGATGAGCTAATATCAAATATTGAGGAAGTAAAGGAAGGCTCGCATGATGATTTAATTGAATTTGAATATGAGCCAAGTAAGGAAGAGGTGATTTTGAGCTTGTTTGATTATTATGTCTTGTCATCTTTGAATCAGGCTTTTTATGAAACTTATGCTTCAGAACAAGGTTCTCGTATGAGTGCTATGGATAATGCAGTTAATAATTGTCATGATATGGTGAGTAAATTAACATTAGTTTATAATCGTACAAGGCAAGCTAAAATTACCACGGAGTTAATAGAGATTATTTCTGCTGTTGAAAGCATTTAAAAAGGGCTTATGGATGTTAATGTGAACTTGCAAAAGGATTTTATAGAAGCGTCAAATCAGTATATAAAGCTTTATGGCTTATCGGAAGAAAGTTTTCAGAAGATCTCATTAGAGTTATATGATGATATTAATCACTTCTCAAAATTATTCTCAAATATCCAAGATTTCCTAAATAGTTATTTCATTATTGAAAACAAACGTTTTAAAGCTGAGTTATATGACTATAAAATCAGTGAAGAAAGTCGAATGTCGGATTTAATATTTGAAGCTATCAAGCTAAAGTTAAGTTTGATAGATAAAGAGTTTTTAGAGCAGGTAATAAAGTATCTTGCTCTGAGTCCAATGAGTAATGGCGTAAGCTTAGATTCTCTTTATAGAACAAGTGATACCATCTGGTTATGGCTTGGTGATAATGAGATTGATTTTAGTTATTATACCAAGCGTATCTCGTTATCTATGGTCGTATCATCTACCCTGCTTTATTATATAAAAATTGATAATTTGGATAATGTTGATAGTTTTCTGCAAACACAACTTTATGCTTTCTCCAAAATAGCTAAAATAAAGAATAAGTTTTGTAAATATTTTAGTAACTAGAATGATTATATGGCGATGCTTGCCTCTCCTGGGATCTGTTTTGAGATCGTATTTTAGAATCGTAATTAGTGTAGTATCAATAATGTTTTGTTCAGCATTCTTTGATTCTAAAGATAGCATTCAGCCTGAGCCAAAATCCATAGAAGTACGAAAAGCAGAATTATCTACCGATGAATTTATGGTAGTTACAGGAACCAGGCTATCAAGTGAGGCGGGCGAGTATATTTTAAGTAAAGGTGGCAACGCAGTTGACGCAGCAATAGCCAGCCAGTTGGTACTCAATCTTGTAGAGCCGCATTCATCAGGTATTGGAGGCGGAGGTTTTTTTGTTTTTTGGGATAGTAAAAATAAGCAATCTTATTTTTATGATGGTCGAGAAACGGCGCCTCAGCATTATGATCCAGAAGTGTTTTTGGATAAGAATGGTAAGCCTAGGGATTTCTTTGATGTATTGGACGGTGGCTTAACAGTAGGAGTCCCATCTTTATTAAAGTTGTTGAAAACGGTTCACGAAAAGCACGGTCAGTTACCATGGTTTGAACTTTTTGTCCCGGCAATTGATTTGGCTAAAAATGGTTTTGATGTATCACCTCGCTTAGAGATGCTGCTTGAGGAGGCCAAGCATATTAAGAATTTTGAAAATACTTATGAATATTTTTACGATACCGTTGGTGGTGAGCAGGTTAGGCAAAAAATTTATAATCATCAATTTGCAGAAACCTTAAGGCAAATTGCTGAAAATGGCATTGATGATTTTTATCAAGGTAAGATAGCGTTAGATATTGTAAATGCGGTTAATAATACCAAGCGTAATCCTGGCTATTTAACTATAGAGGATTTGTCCCGATATGAAGTGTTATCAAAAGATTTGATCTGCACTAAGTATCGTAAATATAAAGTTTGCTCTATTCCAATGCCGAGTTCTGGAGGTGTAGCCATTTTGCAAACATTAGGAATTTTAGAGCATTTTGACTTAACTCAAATGGCTCCCAATAGTGCTGAATCGGTGCATATAATTAGTGAAGCTTTACGCCTCGCTTATGCTGATCGCAATAAATATACAGCAGATGATAGGTTTGTCTATGTACCGGTAAAGCAAATGCTATCAAAGAAATATCTTAAGCAGCGTAGTTTCTTAATTAATATTGACTCTTCTTTAATTGATGTTCAGCCAGGTCAGTTTACTCGTTTAGCTAACTTCGTTCAACCCGTTGATCATCCATCAACAACCCATTTATCTATTGTCGACAAGGATGGTAATGCGGTTTCGTTTACATCTTCAATTCAGTATTTTTTTGGTTCTGGCCTTACAACACATGGTTTCTTGCTAAATAACCAATTAACAGATTTTGCTTTTGTACCAATGGTGGATGGTAAGAAGGTGGCCAATAGGCCGGAAGCTGGTAAAAAACCACGAAGCTCAATGTCTCCAACTCTTGTGTTTGATGAGGATAATAAATTATATATGGTTGTAGGTTCTCCAGGAGGGTCGAGGATTATCAGTTATGTTGTGAAGACGATAGTGTCTGTATTAGATTTTGATGTTCCTATCAATGAAGCTGTAGCGCTACCGAACTTTACTAAGATGAATAATAAATTGGAGTTAGAGAAGGGTAGTTACCTTGAGGAGTACCAAGGAATATTGGAGCAGAAGGGGCACGAAGTATTAATTCATGATATGACCAGCGGTTTGCATGCAATATTGATTAAGGGTGGTAAGTTATATTCTGGTGTAGATCCAAGGCGAGAAGGTCTGGCTTTGGGTAGGTAACTTTTGATTATCTGGATCGGCTGCAGCCTGGAGTAATTCATTCACAGCCATAGAGTTGTATTATCTAGAGGCGCAATATTTTGCGTCTCGTTATATTTGATTCAATATAACAGGCAATTATCGTTGAAAGGTTAGTTAGATTAGAGCTTTGCAACTCATATTTCTTTGTTTTATGTTAACATCCCAGACGCATTATGATGCGTCTCTACATTTTATTTAATAAAAATTAACGTGGGATACTGATAATATTCTCCGAATATATTTAGCCTCCGGCTCTTGTAGCCCCCATGCCAGATTTTCCGCTGCCTTGTGCAAAAAATCCTTTCGAATCACCAG
>JABJNB010000031.1 GCA_018659145.1 Rickettsiales bacterium | reverse complement strand
TCTTTTGAAAAAACTCAATATCTGCTTGATTATTTATTCGTTGTTATTAATGAATTTCAAAATAATAATTGGATGGTTTATCCTGTTACGACTTTTAAGTTCTTTAAACTTAAGTAGACACACAAAATTGGACGGTCTCTTGTTGCCAAAATCTCCGCTCAGCCAAGTCAAGGGCGCGCATCTCCTGCTGCGTAAATTGTAAGGGCGGGAGTCCTCCCCGCCCTTGATAGAACCGAACTCGATGCTTCTGGTCGGGGGAGCCCCACCCCCGGGATTCTTGTCATAATGATTTTCGTGATTAAAGAGTGTGGACAGGGTCGCCCCTAGATAATTTTTCCTGCGACAAAACCTTTGCAAAGATAGAATTCTGAGGTTAAGATCCGCTCCATATTAATAAAGAAAGATCATGCAATTACATTTTTTAAAGGCTAAATTACATAAGGTAAAAGTTACTGAGACGGATATTGATTATAATGGGTCCGTATCAATTGATGAGGATTTTCTTAAGGCCGCCGGGATTTATGAATTTGAGCAGGTGGATATTTATAACATTACCAACGGTAACAGATTTACCACATATGCTATTAAAGCCGAGGCTGGAAGTAAGAAGATTGGTATTAATGGCGCAGCGGCACATTTGGCAAATATTGATGACTCGGTCATTATTTGCGCTTATTGCAGCATTGACAAAAGTGAAATTGGGTCCATAAAACCTACTGTAATACAATTCGATAATAATAATAATATAACTAATGACTGAAATATTAATTGAGTTATTCTCGGAAGAAATTCCAGCGGGGGCGCAAAGATCAGCAGCTATATTTTTGCGCGATCAAATTTTAGCTAATTTAAAAAATCTAAATATTGTGGATTGTGAAGCGCGGTATTTTTTCTCACCCAGGCGTTTAACAATTGTTATCGATAATTTGCCAAAAATTGTCAAAACTGATGCTAAAGACATTAGGGGACCAAAAACATCTGCTCCAACCCAAGCAATAGAAGGGTTTATACGCAAGATAGGATTGTATGATGTGAGTCAATTGTCGAAGCAAAAAATCAAAGAAGACAATTATTATTACTATATTGAATCTGCGTCTGAACTATCGCTAATAGATTTGCTCCCGGAATTGCTGATAGAGTCTTTCAATAAATTATCGAATTTCTGGCCTAAAACAATGCGCTGGGGTTCTAATACATTGCGCTGGATGCGACCACTGCATAATATTGCAGTGGTGTTTGATGGTAATATTGTACCATTTAATTATTTTCATCTCACAAGTAATAATGAGATTCTTGCACATAGATTATTAAATTCTGCTCAGCAAAAAGTTAAAAACTTTGCTGAGTACCAAGATTTTTTAAATAAGAATCAGGTAGTTTTTGATCACCAGACAAGGCGAGAGATTATTTGGAATAGCTTGCAGGATAAAGCTAAGGTGGCTGGTCTGGAGCTTGTTTTGGATGAAGATTTATTAGATGAAGTAACAGGTTTGGTTGAGTATCCCAATGTATTAATGGGTGAGTTTGCGGCTGGGTTCTTAAGATTGCCTAAAGAGGCGTTAATCAGCGTAATGAAAAAGCATCAACGTTATTTTGCACTAACTGATCAATCTGGTTATTTAACAAATAAATTCTTATTTGTGGCGAATATGGATTACAGCAAGCAAGATTCTGCGGTGGAGAGAAATGTAATCCTGGGTAATGAATATGTACTGACTGCAAGGTTTAATGATGCTAAATTCTTTTTTCAGCATGATCAAAATATCCAGCTTATTGAACGAGTCGCAAAATTAGACCAAATTATTTATCATCGAGAATTAGGTAGCTTAGGTCAGAAGGTTGGCTATGTTACTGCTCTTGCAAAGTTTATCTCTGTCTTTGTACCACATAGTGATTTGCTATTAGTTGAGCGCGCGAGTTTGTTATGTAAATGTGATTTAACCACGGATTTGGTTGAAGAATTGCCTGAGTTACAAGGTGTGGCTGGATATTATTACGCTTTAAAAGGTGGTGAAGTCCCAGAGGTCGCGACCGCTATTCGTGATCACTATATGCCAATTGGTAGTAAAGGTGAGATACCGACTGACCCGATAACTGTATCTGTTGCTCTTGCTGATAAAATTAATAGCTTGGTTGCATTATTTGTTGCGGGTGAGCGTCCAAGTGGCTCTAAAGACCCTTATGCTCTGAGGCGTTTAGCTATAGCTATTATTAACATTATTATAGAGAACAAACTAAATATTTCTCTCAAAATTGTCATTGAATATGCCGTGCATCACTATGCATGTATTATTAAGCAGAAAAATAAGGCTGGTATTTCTGAGATTTTTAAGAATCAAGAATCTAAAGTTATAGAGCAAATAATGGCGTTTATTATTGAGCGTTTCCATGGTCTGATGAATAGCCGCAATATTACCAGTGATTTTGTTGATGCTGTTTATAATAATGGTAATTCTGATGATTTATATGTGATGTATCAGAAGGCTAAAATATTAGTGGACTATATTAATGATGCAGGCTTCATGCGTACGATATCAGCTTATAAAAGAGCTTTTAATATTTATACGCGCGCTGAAGCCAAGGATAATAAAGTTTATAATAAAAAATTATTAAAAATATCCTTTAAACATGAAGTTGAAAAAGACTTGTTTGATGCGAATAAAAATCTAAAGGAAAAGATTATTGATAATATCAAGGCACAAGATTATCAGAATGCGTTTAAGGAGCTTGAAAGCATTGCGTCTCCGGTTGAAATATTCTTTGATGAGATCATGGTTAATGATCCAGATTCACAAGTTAGAGAAAATCGGTTAAAATTGCTTGCAACTCTTTGTACAACTGTTAATAAATTTGCCAATTTGTCCTATATAAAATCAAAGTAGAATATCATTATGACTCAGTGGGTGTATAGTTTTGGAAATGGTGCCGCAGAAGGCGGTAGCTCTGACCGTAATTTATTAGGTGGTAAAGGCGCCAATCTAGCCGGTATGGCTAGGATAGGGCTTCCAGTACCTCCTGGGTTTACAATTACAACGGATGTTTGTACATTTTATACAAAAGAACATCAATATCCAGCCGATTTAGAAACGCAAATTTTAGCTGCTATTACAAAATTAGAGCAAAGTTTAGGCAAAGAATTTGGTAGCAAGTCTAATCCACTTTTAGTGTCAGTTCGCTCGGGTGCAAGAGTTTCTATGCCGGGTATGATGGATACGGTGCTGAATTTGGGCTTAAATGATGATGCGGTTGTGAGTCTAGCGCAAAATTCAAATAATGAGCGTTTTGCTTATGATTCATATAGGCGCTTCATTCAGATGTATTCAGATGTTGTACTTGGAGTGGATCATTACTTATTTGAGCAAGAATTAGAAACCATCAAAAATGATAATGACATTCAAGCGGATGTTGATTTGACAGCAGAAAATTTAAAGCAGCTTGTAACAATTTTTCAGAAAATTGTTTTGACCGAGACGGGGAAAGTATTCCCGCAAGACCCAACAGAGCAATTATGGGGCGCAGTTGGAGCGGTATTTAATTCATGGATGATTGATCGTGCGATTGCTTATCGTAAAATGAATGATATTTCGGATGAATGGGGAACTGCGGTAAATGTCCAGTCGATGGTTTTTGGTAATATGGGCGATAATAGTGCAACTGGTGTTGCTTTTTCGCGAAATCCATCAAATGGTAAGAATGAGCTTTATGGCGAATATTTAATCAATGCTCAAGGCGAAGATGTTGTAGCTGGAATTAGAACCCCATGCCCAATCTCAATAGCAGCAGCGCAGGATCAAGAATCTGATTTGGCTTCTATGGAAGAAGTATTGCCAGAATTATTTAAAGAATTTGTTGGTTTATACACAATCCTTGAGAATCATTATCGTGATATGCAGGATATAGAATTTACCATTGAGGAAGGCAAATTATGGTTATTACAAACACGTAGTGGTAAGAGAACTGCGAAAGCAAGTTTAAAAATTGCTGTTGATATGGTTGCAGAAGGCTTGATTGATGAAAAAGAAGCATTACTTCGTATTGATCCTTTGGCTATAGATCAATTATTGCATCCAACCTTAGACTTAAAAGCGGAGAAAAATGTTTTGGCCAAGGGATTGCCAGCCTCTCCTGGAGCGGCTGTTGGTCGTATAGTATTTTCAGCTGAAGATGCTGTAGAATGGGCTTTTAAGAAAGAATCTGTAATATTAGTTAGAATCGAGACCTCGCCTGAAGATATTAGCGGCATGAACGCGGCAGCGGGTATTCTAACTGCAAGAGGTGGTATGACATCTCATGCTGCGGTAGTTGCTCGTGGTATGGGCAAAACTTGCGTGAGTGGAGCTAGTGATGTTGTAATTAATTATAAAGCCAAAACTCTTACCATTAAGCAGGAAGTTTTTCATGAAGGTGATGTTATCACTTTAGATGGATCAAAGGGCGAGATTATTAAGGGCGCGGTAGCCACGGTTAAGCCAGATTTGTCAGGTGATTTCACTAAAGTTATGGAATGGGCAGATAAATATCGTAGGCTAAGTATTCGAACTAATGCTGAAACTCCAGATGATTGTATAATAGCCCGAGAATTTGGCGCTGAAGGTATTGGGCTTTGCAGGACCGAGCATATGTTTTTTGAAGGTGATAGAATCACTTCTGTTAGGGAAATGATTTTAGCTGATAATATTGAAGGTAGGGAAAAAGCTTTAGCAAAATTACTGCCAATTCAGCGCGAAGACTTTGTGCAGATCTTTAAAATTATGCAGGGTTTTCCGGTAAATATCCGTTTGTTAGATCCGCCATTACATGAGTTTCTTCCGCATAAGGATTCTGAAATAGTAGAAGTTGCGAAAGCTGCGGGTGTGTCTGCTCTTAAAGTAAAAGAGCGTATTGATAGTTTGCATGAGTCGAACCCAATGCTTGGTCACAGGGGCTGTAGGCTTGGAATATCTCATCCTGAGATCTATGAAATGCAGGTAAGAGCAATTTTTGAAGCTGCGGCAACATTTGACAATAGTGAAGATATTAAGATTGAAGTAATGATACCACTCGCTTTTTCAGTGAGAGAAGTAGATTTGCTTAAAGTTAGGGTTATTGAAGTAATTAATTTGGTAAAAGCAGAATCAGGAAAAAACTTTAATTACCAAATTGGCACAATGATAGAATTGCCAAGAGCAGCGCTTAGGGCTGCGGATATTGCTAAAGAAGCTGAATTCTTTTCATTTGGTACTAATGATTTAACTCAAACTACTTTTGGTATCTCGCGTGATGATTCAGGAGGATTTATTGGTGAATATATCGATGGTAAAATTATAGAGCATGATCCATTTGTGAGACTAGATATTGAGGGCGTTGGTGAGCTAATTAAAATAGCCACAATGCGTGGAAGATCTACTCGTCCTGATATTAAATTAGGTATTTGTGGTGAGCATGGTGGTGATCCGAAATCTATCGAGTTTTGTGATCAGATAGGTTTGACCTATGTTTCTTGCTCGCCATATAGAGTAGCGATTGCTAAAGTTGCCGCAGCGCAATCTGCGATTAAGTTAGAGCAAAAAACTTTAAAATCTTTGAGTACTTAGTCACACTTAGCTTAGGGATCTGTATAATCTATAAAATATTATGATGTTATTACGCTCATTATTAATCTTAGTTATTACTCTATCCAACTTATCAGCCGGATCATTACCTAATGATCATGCGCCAATTGGCGTGATGGGTGAGCATGTTCATAAATCAGGCGAATGGATGATCTCATATCGCAACATGCAGATGAATATGGAGGATCTTTATATTGATGATAGCAAGATATCGACTGATAGAGCGCTGGATGATTATATGATGAGCCCAGCTAAAATGAAAAAAGAGTCGCATATGTTTGGCATCATGCATGCCATCTCAGATAATGTGACATTGATGGTAGGGGGGCAGTATATCTATAATGACATGACCATGGTTAATCGAAGCAAGGTGAGTAGTTATATGGAGTCTAGTGGTGTTTCGGATATATCCTTAACGTCTCTGCATGATATTACAGATAAGAACTATTTACCGGGTAATACTATTCTGCAGGTTGGCATAAGCCTGCCTACAGGGTCAATTACAGAAGAGGCTGATGGAGTTAGATTGCCATATAAAATGCAACTTGGATCTGGAACTGTGGATCCAATCATCAAAATAGTAAATCGCTTATATTGGGGTCAATATGTTTTGGGTAGTCAGATATCTAGCATTTTAAGATTTGGGCATAATGATGAGAATTATCGCTTAGGTAATGAATATAGCGCCAATATCTGGCTTGATCGTAATTTATGCGAGAATATCTCAGCGTCAATACGTTTGGCAGCGGTGAGTCAGGGTCAGATATCTGGTGTTGATAGTGAGATAGAGGGCATGACAAGCTCGCTTCGTGATGCTCAGATGCAAAATGGTGATTGGGTGAATCTTGGAGTGGGAGTAAATTATATAATTGATCAAATTAAAGGACTTAGATTAGCTGCTGAATATAGCCTGCCCATTTACCAAAATCTTAATGGACCATCTTTGGGTATGAGTGATAGTTATACAATCGGTATTCAATATACGTTGAATCATTAGGCCATTTTGCTGTGCTAATATTGCCTCCTTCCGGAGCTAGATTTCATTGACCAGCGACTTCCTCGTAAGCGGGGAAGTAATACCAGTTCTGTTAAGATATTTTATCCATCAAGCCTTCGCTTGGTGATGATGCAGAGGCATAAAGTCGTTTTGGCATTCTGCCCGCTAGATATGCTAACCTTCCAGATTCAACAGCTTGCTTCATAGCCTGCGCCATTAAGATTGGATGCTTAGCTTCGGCGATGGCGGTATTCATCAGTACGGCATCACAGCCCATTTCCATTGCAATAGTTGCATCAGATGCAGTTCCAACACCAGCATCAACAATTACCGGGATGTTAGCATTCTCTAGGATGATTCTCAGATTAGTTTTGTTTTGTATTCCAAGCCCAGAACCAATAGGTGCCGCAAGTGGCATGATGGCACATACTCCAAGATCTTCTAACTTTTGACAATATATCGGATCATCAGTTGAATAAACCATAACTTCAAACCCATCAGCTAGTAATGTTTTGGCAGCTTTTAGAGTTTCTTCCATATCCGGAAATAGATTTTTGCTATTACCGATTACTTCTAATTTAATTAAATTCCATCCACCTGCTTCTCTAGCCAAACGCAATGTCCTAACCGCATCATCTGCACTATAGCAACCAGCAGTATTTGGTAGGAATACGTATTCCTTAGGATCTATGACACTTTGCAACTTCTCTTGTTTCGGCTCCAAGACATTAACGCGCCGCAAGGCCACGGTAATAATCTCGGCTCCGGATGCGACCAAAGCATCTTTGTTTTCTTGGAAGGATTTATATTTACCAGTTCCAATGATTAATCTGGAATTAAATTTCTGCCCAGCGATGGTTAAATAATCATCATGTTTGATTGTAGTTTTAGTCATCTTCAGCCGCCTCCGACAAATTCAACAATTTCAATATCATCGTTATTTCGGATGATAGTTTCTTTGAAATGCTTTTGATTAATAATCTTATAATTTAGTTCCACTCCAACTTGATCAGATTGCAAATCATTAGCTTTCAACAAGCTCTCCAAAGAGCTTCCACTTCGGAGTTTATATTGTTTGCCATTGAGTTTTATCTGAATCATTGTAAGTACTTAAGAATAAAGATGAGACGTAACATTTATCGTTGCCATATATAAATTAAATGAAAGAGATTGCAATAGAAGATATAATTCAGCTTTTTAAAGAGTCAGGGGTTGATGAAATTATAAATGACTATCCATCGGCTTTTCAAAAGCGGAAGCCAAAACTAGCGATCATTCAAACTAGTGCGCCTTTAGCAGCTATATCAAAAGCAGAAGATGATTCCTTAAGGATAGCAAAGCAATGCAACGATTTGACCAGCTTATATGAGGCGGTATTGAATTTTGATGGTTGCCCACTTAAAGCCACGGCAAATAAAACTGTATTCTCGGATGGGTCCGAAAATGCTGATGTTATGATTATTGGAGAGGCCCCAGGTGCTAATGAGGATATTGAAGGTATACCTTTCTGTGGCCAGAGCGGCAAGTTGCTAGATCAAATATTTGATTCGGTGGATCTGGTTCGGAGTCGTAATCTATATATCGCAAATGCAATTTTCTGGCGCCCACCTGGTAACAGAAAGCCCACCGCGAAGGAGTTGGCTATCTGCAGGCCCTTTGTTGAAAAGCATATTTCATTAATTAAACCAAAGTTAATTGTGGCATGTGGTAGCTCGGCATTAGCGTCATTATTGCCAGACCTTACCACGCCGATAACAAAGCTACGGGGTAAGATGCTTGATTATGATAATCAGTTTTTAACAGATAAAATAAAATTAATACCAATTTTTCACCCATCATTCTTACTGAGGCAACCAAGCAGAAAAAAATCAGCATGGGAAGATATGATTACAATTAAGAATTTTATTAATTAAGCATGTTTGAGTTTATAGGCGCGTTGGCAGCTTGTCTGACAACTTTAAGTTTTATACCCCAGGTGGTTCAAATTATGCGCACCAAAAATACGGAATCAATATCACTATATATGTATCTGGTATTTATTACCGGAGTTTTTTGTTGGTTGATCTATGGAATACATTTAGGGAGCTTCCAAATGATAATTGCCAATGTAATTACTTTTATTTTAGCGGGTATGATTTTAAGCCTTAAAATCAATGATGTATTAAAGAATCATAGAAAATGATGGTTACCCGGCGACCATAACGGTCGCTCGGTATCATGCCAAAATTCAATATCGATATGGATGAAGGTTCTGGGCGGACACCCGGGTCCGCCCCTACGGGTAAGAAGGTTATTTACAGATCTTGCCTATGAAACTTTTCATAAAGCTTTTATCATCTTGGCTTTTCTTGTTAACCTTTTGGTTTGTAGGTGCTTTTTGAGTTACTGTATTTTTGGGTAATGATTTGATGGCTATATCATCTTGCATTGCCACAATATCTTCCTCTGAAAAGCTACTGCTGGATGATACGTAGAAATTTGTACCATGCAAATTTGGATCAACATATAAAAAGACTTTAATAGCAAATTGCTTCTCGAGGCTTGCAATCTCCGCGCGTCTATAATTGATCATCTTGGTTATAATACCAACCGTGCTATATACTTTTAACAGTTTTACATTTTTCTTGTATAATTCCCGGCGCAGGCTTCTAGCTATATCTATAGACCTTGTCTCGAATGATTTCACTAACCCGGTTCCAGCGCATGAGACGCATTGCACCATGTTAGATTCAATCAAACTTGGTTTTAATCTTTGCCTAGATAGCTCTAGTAAACCTAAGCTACTAATTCTACCTAATTGTATTCTAGCTCTATCTTCGCCAATTGAGTTGCGTAATTCTTTCTCAACTGCTTTACGATTATTCATCTCAAGCATATCGATAAAATCAATAACGATCAAACCAGATAGATCTCTGATTCTAATTTGACGTGCAATTTCCCTAGCTGCCTCAATATTAGTTTTTAAAGCAGTTTCTTCCACAGAGCGTTGCTTGGTAGCTTTTCCAGAGTTAACATCAATTGCAACTAATGCTTCGGTCATATTAATGATTAAATAACCACCCGATGCCAAATCAGCTTGAGCTTGGTAAAAGCTTTCGATTTGTTTCTCGATATTATGGAATTCAAAAAGACCTTGCTTGTTTTTATAGAGGCTAATCTTTTTTGTTGCTTCTGGCACTAAGGATTTTGCCAATTTTTTCAATGCATGAAAAGCGTCGTCACCTTCTACTATTATTTCCGCAATTGAATCTTTATAATGATCTCTGATTACGCGTGTTAGAACGTCGGCCTCTTTGTGAATTAAAGCGGGAGCTTCCGCGCTCAAAGTTAGCTTTCTAATACCATTCCAAATCTCAGTTAAATATTCAAAGTCGCTATTGATATGAGATTCTTTTGCTCCAACAACTGCCGTTCTTAGAATTAATTTAGTATTTTTAGGGATGTCTAATTTATCAACGATAGATTTTAATCGAGAGCGTTCCTTAGCATCATCAATTTTGCGCGATATTCCACCAGTGCGACCAGTTGAATTTGGCATTAACACGCAATGCCTGCCCGCAAGGGAGATATAAGTTGTCAATGACACACCTTTATTACCGCGTTCTTCTTTGATAACTTGAACAAGTAATAATTGTTGTTTCTTGACTACTTCCTGGATGCGGTATTTTTTAGTTAATTCATGTTTAATACGATCTTCATCTATAGATGAATCATCATCTGAATTATTGCTGTCATTAGGTTTCTGCCTAACGATCTTGTTTTTTCTACTATTATTTACAGAATCTCCATCCTCACTATCTTCAGACAATAATTGCTTTAGCTTCATTTTATCCGCAGCGGGGATTTGGTAATAATCTGGGTGAATTTCAGTAAATGGTAAAAATCCGTGTTTACCATTTTCATATTCAACAAAGGCCGCCTGTAAAGATGGCTCTACTCGCGTAACTTTTGCTAAGTAGATATTACCTTTTAATAGTTTTTTTGAATTTGACTCATAGTCAAAATTTCTGACCTGAGCATTATTATTTAGAACTGCAACGCGTATCTCTTGTGAGAATATCGCATCTACATATATTTTATCAACCATTGTTACCTCAAAACAAATTCTTAAAATTGCTTTGGATATTGCCGCAATTACTTTGCGATAACTACCAAAGCTTCCTTGAGAATGCGTCCATTTAATGCGTATCCTGCCTGTATGACCTCTACCACGGTCCCTGACTCTTTGTCAGATTCCACGTGGCTAATAACCTGATGTAGGCTATGGTCAAATTGCTCATTTAATGGATGAATCCTCTTAATACCACTTGACTCAAGGGTACTAACTAAATCTTTATGCGTCAGATCAACGCCTTCGAAGAAAGCTTTAAAAGCTTCATTCTTAGCAATATCATCTTTTGGCGCATTATCAATAATACGAAAAAAATTTTCAAACACATTTACTAGCTGTTTTACAAAGCTAGTAAGTGCGTATTTAGTATTATCTTGCAATTGCTTGGAGAACCTATTTCTAGTATTCTCGACTTCAGCAAGAGATCTTACTAATTTTTCTTCTAATTCTTTTACCCTTACTTCGTAATCAACAAACTCTTCAACTTCCGCATCAGTACTTTGACGTGGTAATTCTGGGCCATCAATTTGACTTGCATCATTATCGTCGACTGAATCTTTACTATCTGTATCTATAGACATGGAAATTTATGAATTTTGGTTAATACATAATCTTGGCGTCGTTACAATATTTTAAAATTACAATTTTGCAACAAAATTCTCTAGAGGCAGATGATGGTGTTACCTTGGTGCAAATGTGATCAATATGCAAAGTCCCGCGGGGTGCCGCGTCCTCTGACCGGAAGCGCCGAGTTCGGTCTAGTGTGGACGCGATGACCCCGCCCCTACGGTTCTTTGTTACGAAGGGGTTGCAGTTTTCCCGTTAAGAGCGTAAATTGCTTGTCAAAACTAGAAAAGGAGTTAAGTAAATAGAAGATTTTACACAATATAAGCTTATAGATTATGCGTTGCTTTCCTAAATTAGTTATTCTCTCATTATTTTTCATCTTACTGCCACTCTTATTGGTTCAAACTTCAAGAAAAGTTGTTTATCCAACAGCTGAAGTGGTTCAAACATATGCCTACACCTATGACGAGTTATATGCGTTTGTTTATGACTCAATGAGCGAGATGGTGCGATTAGAGGATGAGGCTAGGGATATATTTGCCAAGAATTTTGCAACCACATATCAGGGGCAAGAACTGAGCTTTGAAGATATGATGCGCTCTTATATAGATCGTCGAACTTTGCTGTTACCACTGCATGATTTGATTTTTAAACTTGGTTTAATCACAGATTATTATCAAAACCCATATATGACTTTATTATTTAATGATCCAGAAGCCTTTGCTATATGGGTGGATAGTAACGCTCCCCAGTATAAAGATATTTTTGCTTTATATGCCATGAAGTTGCAGTTCGCCGATATTAAGGAGTCGGTTCGGGCAGAGGCAGCTTTGACGCAAAAGATCGTGAAAGCCAATTTATCACCTGATCAGTTAGTTGAAATCGGCAAGATTACTTTAAAGGACGAAGATGACGGAATATTTATAAAGCTTATGGGTAAATTGGCTGAAGTGAATTCTGATGAGTTTTCCAATGCTGGTTTTGAGAATGATAGTTGGGTGTTGCTTGCTAGTTATTATAATTTGATAAATGAGAAAGAGCTATCTTTGGGATATGCTACTGAGCTTTTAGATGTTTTTGAGGGAAATGATTTGTACTTTCCTTTTACGCGCCATGTTGATTCCTATTCGGATGTCATGAAGTTCTTATCTGGAATTACCGAGAATAAAAATATCTATTTTAAAATTGTTAATAAAATTTTAGATAATGATAAATTCGCTGAGATTAAGGATGTGAGGCTATTATCGCAAATCTATTTAAATTTAGCTAGTGCTCCAGTACAGCATTTAAATCCTGATTATGCTTATAATCTTGCTCTGGAGTTAGTTTATTTAACGGAAGGTAATGAGACTTTAAATAATAATTATTTTCTACAGGTTAATAAATTTAATATTTTAAACATTCTCGCATCCCAAGGTGATTTTTATAATATGGCTTTGTCATTAGAGGAGTTGGGGTTTGCAAATATATTGAATAATAAATACCCTAATTATCACTTTCTAAGCATATATAAATTAATGGCCTATGGTAATAGTTATGAGTATGGAGCCCAGTATGACCAAGCTTTGGTCGATAACATCAATGAAATCTTACCGAAGATGTATGTTCCAGGCACGTCTTCTTATGTCCAAATTAAGCAATTGCTAATTGCATATTTGGTTAAGAATGATCAATTGGATCAGGCTTTTGATGAATGGAATGCTTTTGAGAGCGTTATTTTAGGTAGTGAGTATTTAGTGAATAATCAGAAGCTTTCTTTGCTGCTTAGTAATTATCAATTATTTCAAAATTATCAATCATCAGAAAACTCTCCAGATATCAAGGCTGTGATAATGAGTTATGCTAAAACTCATTATATTAGTGCGAGAGAGTTGAAAAGATATGTTAAGTTTATAGCAAAAGATTAACCGTTAATCTGCAAACCCAGTCTCTATATAGCTTAACTCCGATCTCCCAGCCTCCAGGCGATAATTATATATTTGTGTTTACCACCTCAGAGACGCAAGATTTTGCGTCTCTACAATTCTTAATGTGCTAAAGAGAATACAAAAATACAAAGTTTTTTATAATACGCAGATCTGCTTAGGACGGCTGTTTCTAGATGATTCTGACCATCTAGTTGCAAAAAGATTACGGAAGATGCTTGCTTGATGTTGGAAAAAAGAGTAAGATGGCTTTAAGGACAAATTAAAAGTTCGTATTTTTAATACATTTTTCAAGAAGGTAAATATTATGAAAATTTTAAAAACATCTGCTCTAGCGGCAGTTTTAGCGCTAGGTTCATTTTCTGCAAATGCTGGTACTTATAGCGCCACTGATACATTAACAGTGACTATTACTACAGCAGCTGCATTAACAATTGCTCTTAAAGATGAAGCGGGTAACGCTATTACCGCTAATGCAATCACATTTGATGACTTAATAGCGGGTGATACGATTTCGGCAACATTAAGCGTCGATATTGCTGGTGATA
>JABJNB010000003.1 GCA_018659145.1 Rickettsiales bacterium | reverse complement strand
TCTTGTTAGCCATATCAGTAATAAAGCCAGAACAATCATTCTGCGAGGCAACATATGCAGCTAATTTTTTAGGCAGGTATTTAGCTAATATCGTAGCTACTTCTTGCTTGGGACTAGTGATGCGCGCAGATTTTAATTTCTCCAAAATATCTATATCCGGTAAAAGATTAATCCTGATCTCATCTCCCTGATTCCAATAGGATGATATTTGCAAAATAACCGGACCACTCAAACCTCTATGAGTAAATAATAAACCTTCGGTAAAGCTTCTTTTGCCGCACCTAACTGTCGCATTCACAGAAACGCCTGATAAATGTTTGGTTTTGGCTAATAATTTATCATCAAAGGTAAATGGTACTAAAGCAGCTATGGGAGGAATAATGCTTAAGTTAAACTGCTTAGCAACTCTATAGCCAAAATCTGTTGCACCCATTTTAGGGATGGATAGGGCGCCTGTTGCTATGACTAAAGAATTGCAATTGAATTTGCCAATATCTGACTCTATCTCAAATATGTTTGATTGCTTTGCAATAGATTGAACACTCACGTTCGTTTCAATAGTAACGCCACCCTGATCACATTCGCTAAGCAGCATCTGAATAATCTGCTTTGATGATTCATCGCAAAATAGCTGGCCTAAAGTTTTCTCATGATAGGCAATATTATGCTTTTCTACTAAGTTTATAAAATCTTTCGTCGTAAATGCCTTTAAAGCAGATATCGCAAAATATGGATTTTGTGATAAATAATTATCAGGCTCAATATTTAAATTGGTAAAATTGCATTTACCACCTCCAGAAATACGGATCTTATCACCAACATTCTTATTATGATCGAGCAGTAAAACATTACGTCCCCTCTGACCAGCAACTGCAGCACACATAAGGCCAGCCGCGCCAGCACCTATGATTATTACGTCATAATGTTTATTCGAATTTATTTTATTTTCTGTCATTATTTAAACATTATTAATTTGCAGGGGCGGGGGTCCTCCCCGTGATAGAGAGAGCTTGTTTCGGGCGGGAGGACCCCCGCCCCCTACAATAAAAAATCATTACCTGCCTTTGATTCGTTTCTTGGAAAAATCAATTATCTCTTTCGCTCGAAATCGATTCGGATCCGTGTAGTCATCTTTATTCTCTTCAAACTCAGATAAAGCTGTTTCTGCAAGGGCTTTTGCTTCCTCAAAATCACCTGCATAATATTTAGATTCCGCTAAAGCCAATGTTGATAGGCTAGGATTATTTAAACGCTGGTGAAGCAAAGACAGTTTTTGCCATGCCAAACTATTATTATATTCCATTAATAGCGCTTCTTTTAAAGATGTAATTGCCAAAGGGTAAAGCTTCGGATCAGATAAGCTAATTATTGATTCGGCTATTTGTATTTTAATCAAAACATCTTTTGGCTTTAGATCACCGGCTAATTGATAATTTAATAAAGCTAGCTCGGCCTCACCACTCTCATAATAGAACTGTGCTTTTAGCTCAATTAGATAGGGGTTACTTTTATCTCTAGATAGTAAAAAATTTACACTCTCTATCGCTTCATCTAAATTACCCATCCGGTGCAATAATATCGCCTGTGCGTATTTATCATATTTTGAATTGCCCTGATATTTTAAAACCAGAACTTCAGGATCATCAACTAAGAAAGCTTGTAACTTTAATTTGATGAACTTAAATTCCTGCCTATCAGATTTGCTATAGTCCTTATATATAGCGCCAGCATGTTGAGCAATTCTGGATTTTATCCTGAGCATCCTCTGATTAGTTAAGGGGTGGCTCCTAGTATATAAATCACCACTACTACTTAAATTCTCACCAAGTTTAATTTGCTCGAAAAATTCTAACATACCATTTGGATCAATATTTAAATTATAGAGATATTGCAAAGCAGCTTCATCTGCGGCTTCCTCATGATTTCTTGAAAATTTTAATATTGATCTCTCAGCAATATGTGAACTACCAAGCAATAATGCCTGCCCAACATCTGGACTTCCTGATATTGCTGTTGCAATACCCAAAATATAACCAACTGCTAAAGTTGTAGTCATATTATCTAATTGAGAATTCAACTTAATTAAATGTCCTCCCGCTATATGAGCGCTCTCATGCGCAATAACGCCAATTAATGACTCCAATGAATCAGCTGAAATTATCAAGCCCGTATTAATAAAAAGATTTCTACCACCCGCTACAAAGGCATTTAAGCTGCTATCATTGACTATATGTATGGCTATTGATTCTGGATCCAAGCCAGCTTGAGTAAATATAGGCCGGGAAATTTTCTTCAGAAAATATTCTGTTTCTGAATCTCTAATTACTTTTATATTGGCAAAAGCAAATTCAGGTAATAAGAATAGGGTTATAAAAAAAATAATTCGAAGCATAAAAATTTATTAACGGAACCATGTTAAATAATCTATTAGTTTTTGATATCGAAACAATACCTGATATCACCTCTGGCCGTAATTTATTGAATGATTATGATTCAAGCGATGCAGAACTGCATATTAAATTAGCCAAATACCACAAACCGGCCTTTGAAGAAGGTGTCGATGATCCAAATCTGGTTTTCTTCAAACCAGCTTTCCATAAGGTTGTGGCTATTAGTTTTATGCATATCGAAATTTCGCGTGAAGGCGGATCTGAAGTTCATTCTTTTCAAGAATTACGCTCTGGTGGAAATGCCGAGTCTAATGAGAAAGAATTAATAGATGGGTTCTTTAGCTTCATCGCTAAGCATAAGCCCAAGCTTGTCTCTTATAATGGCCGTAGCTTTGATTTTCCGGTGCTGCAATATAGAGCATTAAAATATCAAACAAATAGCTTTGGCATTTATCAATTAGGCGATAAATGGAATAGCTATATGCAACGATATAGTACCGAGTGGC
This sequence comes from Rickettsiales bacterium, assembly GCA_018659145.1. Taxonomy (GTDB): domain Bacteria; phylum Pseudomonadota; class Alphaproteobacteria; order Rickettsiales; family JABIRX01; genus JADHOX01. The sequence goes on along the minus strand of JABJNB010000003.1, from coordinate 4,932 downwards.
ATTGTGACCTATTAGAAGTTTTATCTAATTTTGGCGCATCCACCAGAATTTCAATGAATGACTTATGTGCTGTCTTAGATATTCCAGGCAAAATTGATGTAGATGGTTTAGCAGTTTATAATTTATACAAAGCAGATAAAGTTTCTGAGATTAGAGATTATTGCGAAACGGATGTTTTAAACACATATCTGATATATCTTAAATATGCTCTGCATATGGGTATTATGAATAAATCTGCATATGATAATGCGGTAACTCAAATAGAATCATTTTTAGCTGGCGCTAAAGAATATGTACATTATGATCAATTTCTTCAAAAATATAATACTTTAAATAATGTCAAAACTCGCAGCGCTTAGAGGTTTTAACGATATCATCTTTACCAAAGGCAAGGATTTTCAACAAGTAGTTGATTTGGCAAGCAATTCTGCCAAATCATATGGCTATCAAATAGGGCATTTTCCAGTATTAGAATCAACGAATATATTCAAGCGCACTCTGGGTGAGGCTTCAGATGTTGTAAGTAAAGAAATGTATAGCTTTGATGACCGTCATGGTGACTCGCTAACTCTTAGGCCTGAATTTACTGCAGTGATAGCTAGAAGCATTATATCTAACTCGCTTTTTCATGATTTACCTTTTAAGTTTTTTAGTTATGGCCCACTCTTTCGCTATGAGAGACCACAGAAAGGCAGGTTTCGCCAATTTCATCAATTAAATTTTGAAAATTACAGCACCAATACTAAAGGCTGTGATATTGATATTATTCTACTGATTAACCATTTGTTTGCAGAACTCAATATCGCAGATAAAGTTACATTGGAGATCAATAACCTTGGTTGCGATGAATCAAGAAACAACTATATAAGAGCATTAATTGCATATTTAGATCAATATAAGAATGATCTGTCTAGCGATAGTCAGAAACGCCTAATTACTAACCCACTTCGCATATTAGATAGTAAAAATGAGGCTGATAAGAAAATATTAGAAGAAGCTCCATCTCTTCATGATTACCAAACAGATAGCTCTAAAGAATTCTTCGCTAATATTGAATCCGCATTACAATTTAATAAAATTGATTATCAGATAAATCCAAAGTTAGTTCGAGGCTTAGATTATTATAATAACTTTGTTTTTGAATTTACAACTAACTTACTCGGTAGTCAAAATGCTGTTTTTGCAGGTGGACGCTATGATAAATTATTTGAAATATTGGGTAGCAAACATAAAATTCATGCAGTAGGGGCCGCAGGTGGAATTGAACGTATAATGGAATTATGCGAATTTAGCGATAAAAAGCTATATGACCTTACTATCATCCCAATGTCTGATGACTTTGCTAATGAGGCTATAGCCTTAGCAGAAAATCTACGTAAGCAAAATATTGCATGTGATATATTATTTGCCGGCGGTAATTTAAAAAAGAGATTACAAAAAGCAGAAACCAAATCAAATAATGTAATTATTTTTGGTGAAGATGAAGCTAAAACACAAAATTATAAAATTAAGAATTTTGCATCATCTAAAGAAGTATCTGTATCTTCAGGCCAAATAAAAAACTTTCTTTAAAAAGATTTTGACAAATTACGATAGTATTATATGTAAGAATACATAACATTAACTACTAGATGGATATTACTACAAAAAACACCTCAAGCCAACACACACAAGCAAATATTAATATGATTGATACTCTCAAATATTGTAAAGAATTTCAGGCGGCTGGTTTTAACGAGCAGCAAGCCGAATTGCTTACAAGCAAGCTTCGGGACACTACCGAATATACGGTAAAAATTATAAAAGACGAAGAGCTCGCAACAAAGACAGATCTTAAAAATTTAGATCATAATCTATCCCTAAAAATAGAGCGTGTTAGAAGCAATTTGTTACAATGGATGATTTCAATGTTTTTTGCTCAAACGACTGTAGTTTTTGCTATGCTCAAATTCTTAAATTAAGGGCCTTGTCTCAAATCTTTGTGATTTGGATTCTGGAAATATCCTTTAAGAAACTACACGATAAATTTTAGCACCGCATCTTGATAGTTTTTCCTCAAAGGCTTCATAACCTCTATCTATATGATGCGTGTTATCAATGAGAGTTCTGCCTTTAGCAGCTAAAGCAGCAATGATTAGCGCCATAGAAGCGCGTAGATCTGTGGCACTAACTGCTGCGCCACTCAGGTTATCAACTGAAGTAATCTTAGCAATATTACCTGAGACACTAATATTAGCACCCATTCTATTTAACTCTTGGATATGCATAAAACGATTTTCCCATATTCTCTCACTTATGTTAGAGTTTATACCTTCAATTGCGAGTAATGCACAAAATTGGGCCTGCATATCCGTTGGAAACCCTGGATATTCAAGTGTTTCTATTGTTATATCATCTTTAGCTTTATGAGATCTCTTTATTAAAACACCAGCTTCTGTATCAGTCAGATCTGCTCCCACCTGAATTAAAGCTTTTTCTATTGAGCTAAACACACCCCCGTTAATGCCTTGTAGCTCCACTTCACCATCTGTAATAAGTGCAGCTAGAGCATATGATCCAGCTTCAATACGATCTGGTATTACTGTGATTTTGCTACCTGATAATCTTTCAACTCCATCAATAGTAAATTGCCTGCCTTCTTGCTTTATTTTAGCTCCCATCGAAATTAGCATATCAACTAACGCCATCACTTCTGGCTCTAAAGCCGCATTTTCAATTACAGTCGTACCTTTAGCAAGTGTTGCAGCTATTAGAATATTTTCTGTCGCGCCCACAGATATTTTGTCAAAGACAATATGAGCACCTTTTAATCCGCCCTTAGCCCTTGCTTTAACATGTCCAGCTTCTATCTCAATGCTCGCGCCCATTTTCTTTAAAGCCTCAAGATGAAAATTGATGGGACGAAGACCAATAGCGCAACCTCCAGGAAGTGATATATCAGCTTCTTCAAAGCGCGCTAGTAGGGCTCCTAAGACAATAATTGATGCTCGCATCTTATTCACCAAATCATAAGGTGCGTAAGTAGATTGAATGTTATCACATTTAACTATGATTTCCTTGCCTCTCGTTGCAAGGGATGATCCATGGCCCGTAAAATTTATATCCGCGCCAAAGCTTAGTAATAAATTAATCATTACTGAAATATCGTCAAGATGAGGCAAGTTATCAATAATCATTTCATCATTGGTCAATAATGTCGCAGCCAATATTGGAAGTGAAGCATTTTTAGAGCCACTTATTCTTATCTTTCCTTTTAATTTATACCCACCTTCTATGGCAATTTTAGTACTAGTAATCATTTTATAATTTAGGTAAAGTTACGCCACGCTGCTTCATATATTTACCAGCCCGGTCTTTATATGAGATAGCGCATGTTTTATTAGCTTTTAGAAAAATAAATTGGCAAGCACCTTCACCTGCATATATTTTAGCTGGTAGAGGAGTGGTGTTAGAAAATTCTAATGTTACATGTCCTTCCCATTCAGGCTCTAGGGGAGTTACATTGACAATAATTCCACATCTTGCATATGTTGACTTCCCAACGCAAATAACTAAAACATCGCGTGGAATTTTAAAATATTCAACCGTTCTCGCTAAAGCAAAACTATTTGGGGGTATAACACAAACATCTGTTTTCCTGGTAACAAAACCTTCATTAGAAAATTTCTTAGGATCAACTATTACAGAATCAACATTGGTAAAAATTTTAAATTCATCAGATACCCTTGCATCATAACCATATGATGAAGTTCCATAAGAAATGATTCTCTCACCACTACTATTAATCTTAGTTGCAGATTCAACAAATGGCGAAATCATTCCGTCCTTTGTAGCTAGCTCAATTATTTCATTATCAGATAATACACTCATTTTACTTATCTATCTTAATTAAAGTCGTAATTAGTATAATACCAATTTTATTAGAGAAGAACCTTGGTATAAGGATTTTTCTTATAATTGTCTAGTTCGAATATTGATTATAATCCCTCACAAGGATTTAACATGTGCAGAATGTATCACAATATAATTGCGAAAGAGCTTTTCGATAAATACTTTGGATTTTATAACAACACATGTCTTTAACGGTAAAGGCTTTGTAATTATATTATAACACAGTCTGGTAGAGGCAAAATTTCCTGCCTTACTTACAGGAACCTTTAATGAGATAAACATTCTTTATGTACCAGATGCATGATTATGCGTATCTACATATTCAATAGAGGTTACGATTGCGCTAAACTCACTACGCCCAATGATATAGTATAATATATTTAAATAAGTCTTATTTATTTTACCTCCATAGAGAGTTATGCATTGACTTTTAATCATCATAAGGCCTATAAAACCATTCTAAGCAACCTTATTACTTAATAAAAAATGATTCGTAAAGATACAGTCTATCTAGTTTTAACAGCTATATTGTTTACATTACTGGCCGCAAACAACCTAATTTCAACCACCGCTTCTATAACAATCTTTGAATTGTCCTTATCCCAATCTTTATTAGATATAGCGCCAAGCTTTTTAGTATCTCAGGGAAAATATCTAGTCTCAATTCCTCTAGGAATAATTCTTTACTCCTCTACATTCCTTATCATAGATATTATTTCCGAATTTTATGGCAAGCTTAAAACTATCAAAGTTGTCTTAGCTGGCTTTGTTATGAACTTTTTCCTTTTACTAGTAATGGTAATAGCTGATAGCTTGGTTGGAGCAGATAGTGATACATTATTTTCTAGCATTTTCGAAGCTATGAACACCAATATAATAGCTATCTCAGTAGGATTTCTTATCTCCCAAGTTCTTAATGTAAACCTATATCACTGGTTAATGAAAAAGACAAAAGGTAAGCATTTATGGCTTAGAAATAATGTATCAACTATCCTGAGTCAATTAGTTGGTAACGTTATCATCATTAGCATCATCTATCTC
>JABJNB010000002.1 GCA_018659145.1 Rickettsiales bacterium | reverse complement strand
CAAGGTTGAAGCCAAAAATCCCGGAGAAAAGGAATTCCTACAAGCCGTGCGTGAAGTTGCAGAAGCCGTAATACCTTTTATTGAAAAAAATCCTAAATATAAAGCTGCAAAAATCCTTGAGAGGATGGTTGAGCCAGAACGAGTATTGATGTTTAGAGTGCCTTGGCTGGATGACAAAGGTGAAATCCATGTAAATAGAGGGTTTAGAATCGGAATGAACTCAGCAATTGGACCTTACAAAGGAGGGCTTAGATTCCACCCTTCCGTGAATTTAGGAATATTAAAATTTTTAGCATTTGAGCAAATTTTCAAGAACTCTTTAACGACCCTGCCTATGGGTGGTGGTAAAGGTGGGTCTGATTTTGACCCTAAAGGCAAATCAGATAATGAGGTAATGAAATTCTGTCAATCTTTCATGACCGAACTATGTAGACATATTGGCCCTAACACAGATATTCCAGCTGGAGATATTGGAGTAGGGTCGCGAGAGATCGGATATTTATTTGGCCAATATAAGAGGCTTAGGAATGAGTTTACTGGCGTACTAACTGGCAAAGGAGCTAACTGGGGCGGATCGCTTATCAGGGCTGAGGCAACGGGATATGGCACTGTATATTTCGCCCAAAATATGTTGGCAACAAAAGGTGATTCATTTGCAGGTAAGACAGTTGTAATTTCGGGATCTGGTAATGTTGCACAATATGCATGTGAGAAAGTTACTGAGTTAGGCGGAAGAGTTGTCACATTATCTGATTCGGGCGGATATATTCATGATGATCAAGGAATTGATAGTGACAAGCTAGCATTTGTAATGGATTTAAAAAATGTCAGAAGAGGCAGAATCAAAGAATATGCTGATAAATATGGCTGTGAATTTGTAGCTGGAGCCACTCCTTGGAAACAAGCATCTGTTGATATTGCCTTACCATGTGCTACGGAAAATGAATTAAATGCTGAAGATGCTAAAGCATTATTAGCAAATGGATGTGTATGTATTTCTGAAGGCGCGAATATGCCTTCTACTCCTGATGCGGTTGAGATGTTCTTGGAGGCTAAGATTCTATATGCCCCTGGAAAAGCATCCAATGCTGGTGGAGTTGCAGTATCGGGCTTAGAGATGTCACAGAACTCGGTTAGACATTGTTGGTCACGAGAAGAGATTGATACTAGATTAAAAAATATCATGAAATCCATTCACAGCTCATGTGTTGAATATGGCACATCTGATGGTTATACAAATTATGTAAAAGGAGCTAACCTTGCAGGATTCTTAAAGGTCGCAGATGCCATGATGGATCAAGGCCTTGTCTAACCGCCTATGTCGCAATTATATTGTGATGCAGTCTGTAATATTAGAATATGCAAGACTCAAATTGAGAAACATTACTATTATACCAAATCCTCCGCGTAGCTTAAGGCATACTCGGCCTTAGAGCGCCCCATCTTAGAACCGCTTTTAAGATGGGCATTGGTATTATGCGAAGGCTCTGTGAATGTTAAAGATTGTGCACCTAATATCCTCACTATCCCAAATAGCTGAGATGAAGCAGAAATAATCAGGTCTATGGTTTTGAAATTGGTTAAGATTATTAGGGTAAAGGCCGCCAATTGCGCAAACATGAATCTGCAATTCATCTTTGGCCCAAGTAATCAATTCCATTTGCGGCTTATAGATTTGCTCTTTGGTTTTAGATGGAAAAAAAGTGCCAAAGGCTATATAATCAGCGCCGTCTATTTTTGCTTGCTTGGCAAATTCTTTTGAATCATAACAACTCCTGCCAATGATAAAATCATTACCATATTTATCTCTTATAGGCCCAATATCGCCATCTGTTTGACCAAGATGGATGCCATCGGGCTTGATCTGGTCGAGCAAATCAATGCGGTCATTGAGAATGAAGGTTACTTGATATTTAGAGCAAAGATTTTTTGTCACTAGAGCGGCGGCAATCCAGTCTTTATCCGAGACTTCTTTGAGTCTAAGTTGGAATATACTTATGCTATTTGTCGAAAGCGCTAATTCCAGATTTTTAGCATAGCTACTTAAATCTGGAATCCTGGGCTTTGAAATTAAATAAATATTACTCAAGGTTGGATGAGCTTAAGATTTATAAATTTTAATGATTTCGTCAAGCATAGCAAGAGCTTCATCTCGTGGTCTTTGGAAAGTATTCCTGCCAATGATTGAGCCATTAGCACCACCATCTTTTATTTGCTGAATTTCATCAAAGAGCGAGCTTAGTGATTTGCTGTTACCACCGGAGAAAATAACAATTCTTTTACCGTTAAAACATGCTTGTCTTACATGAGCGACACGATCTGCTAATGTTTCAATAGGGATGTTGTTATCAACGTAAACTTTTGCAGCTTCGCTTTGCGCTAAATCATTTGTTGGTGGCTTTACTTTGATGATATGAGCGCCAAGTAGAGCAGCCATATGTGCCGCATGTGCGATAGTGTCAATTGCTGTTTCGCCTTGTTTGGTTAGGTTTCCACCTCTTGCATATGACCATATAACTACAGCTAAACCATATGATTTAGCTTCTTCGGCCATTTCTTTAATTTCTTCCATCATATCAAATGCCGCATCCGAACCAGGATATATAGTAAAGCCAATAGCAGCACATCCCAGTCTAATAGCATCAGCAACAGAGCCAGTCAGTGCTTGATGAGGGGCTTCTTGCTCGCGAGATAGTGAGTTGGAAGAGTTAACTTTTAGAATAAGTGGAATCGCGCCAGCATAGCTACTTGCCACAGCTTCAATCATGCCAAGTGGTGCTGCGTAAGCGTTAAGGCCGGCATCAATAGCAAGTTTGATATGATATTCAGGATCGTAAGCTTCTGGATTGGCGGCAAAGCTTCTAGCTGGGCCATGTTCAAAGCCTTGATCAACTGGAAGGATAACTATTTTTCCGGTTCCACCTAATCTTCCTGTTGAGAGAATGTGAGCCAAGTTTTTTTTAGTTCCAGGATTATCACTTTCGTAATGACTTAATATTTCTCTAACTTTCTTGGTAATTTTCATTTTAATTTTCTATTTAAATATTTATAATTTATAGCGCGACCAGTGCGATATTTCTTCAATAAAATCATTTGCTATGGTTTTCATAGCGCTAATTTGCAAATTTGCAGCAAGTTTTTTTCGAAAAAAGCCTTTTGATCCTTCGATGTTTTTTAAAATTACATCTTTTCCATATCGCTCTTTAAGAACTTCTTCGTAAAAACCAATATTATCAATAAGGCCTAGCGTTTTTGCTTCTTTGCCTGACCAGAATCTGCCGTTGAAAACCTCATCATCTTTCGCGGTAATTTTATCTTTGCGTCGCTCTTTTACAAAGTCAATGAATGACCCGTGAATATCTTTTTGAATAGTTTTGATTAATTCAACATCTTCAGCTTTGCTTTTTGTAAAAGGGTCGAGTACAGATTTGTTTTTGCCTTGGGAATAAACTCTTCGCTCAATCCCTAGTTTTTTTATAGCTTCCTGAAATCCAAATCCACTTGATATGACACCAATGCTGCCAATGATTGAGCTATTGGAAGCGTAAATCTCATCCCCAGTTAATGCCAGCCAATAACCGCCGCTTGCTGCAACATCTTCGCAAAAGCTAATGATTGGGATAGGTTTGCCTTTCTTATTTTCAGCAAGTGATCTGATCTTCTTTGAAATTAGCTCAGATTGTACAGGTGAGCCACCTGGCGAATTGATGATTAGGGCTATTGCTGCTAAATTAGGGATTTTTTTAATCTTATCTGTAAATGCTAAGCTCTCTAGGGTTAGGCCGTTAGAGAAATTGCTAACTTTACCAATGACACCATTTAATCTAATTACGGCGACGGTAGGTTTTCTTTTGCATTTGAAGATTTTGTGTAATTTTGCCGATAAACTCATAAGATTTTTTTATATTTACTAGAGCTCATTCTTATAAAACTGAAAGATCTAACTTTCAAGATATGTATTTTACAGAGGTGACATCAGTCTGCGTGTCCCAAGCAAGATGACTGTATTTTTTTGCAGATTTAATTCGGGACAGGCCCATATATAAAATTACAAGGTGGGGGCCGAGCACCCTTGGTAGAGTGTTGGATTTGGCCTCGCCGGAGTCCGCCTTCCCCTTGAGGGAGAAGTAAGAGTTCGCGGCAGGACGGCATTAGCTCGCTTGCTGTTTTCTTATCTCCTCGCTTCCGGGGAAGTCGGTGGTCGATGGGATCTAGCTTCGGAGGGGGTAGCAAAGTTCATGTTTAGATTTTACTTGGGACACTTATGGTGCAAGGGCTCTTCCCTAGGGTAATTATTAAATCTTCAGGGATTATTGATTTATTACTTGAAATATTAGGGCTTTAAGGTAGAAAGCGGGTACTTGGTTGCGGATGTGGCGGAATTGGTAGACGCGCTAGATTTAGGTTCTAGTGCCGCAAGGTGTGGGGGTTCAAGTCCCTTCATCCGCACCAGGTGATAAATAACACAATGTAATTACCGGTTAAAATGCAGTTTGATCAAGTTAAAAAAGAAGGGTTAAAAATATCATATAAAATCCAAATCGATGGATTGGAAATAGAGGCTAAAAATGAAGGTAAATATGCAGAACTTCAGCCTCATGTCAATATCACCGGCTTTAGGCCTGGTAAAGTTCCTCTTGAATATATCATAAAAAAATGGGGAGCAAAGGTTGAGCAAGAAACAATAGATGAATTGGTCAATAATTCTCTACAAGAGATTGTCAAAAAAGATAAACTTAAGCTTGTTGATCGCCCAGATGTTAAGTTGGAAGATTATAATAAAGGTCAAGATTTGGTTGTTAATGTTAGTTGCGAAGTCTTTCCTGTGTTGGATGAAGATGTTATTGATTTGGCAAAAGTAAAATTTGTTACATATGATGTGGAGATTAGTGACAAAGATGTTGCCAAGAAGCAGGGTGATGTAATTAAGCGAGTAGCTAAAACAAAAGCTTATGATGATAAATCTCAGAAGGTTGGCAAAGGTGATGTAGTGATAATTGACTATTCTGGTTCAATAGATGGCGAAAAGTTTGAAGGTGGCACGGCGGAGAATGCAAGTTTAGAAATTGGTTCAGAAAAAATGATACCAGGCTTTGAAGACAATATTATTGGTTTAAAAGTTGGAGATACGAAAAAGTTTAAAGTTAAATTTCCTAAAAAATATCATGTAGCTAAATTCCAAGGTGTTGAAGCTGAGTTCGACATTGCAGTGAAGGAAGTTGCAGCGTATGAGAAAGCTGAATTAAACGAAGAATTTTATAAGAAGATAGGCTGCGCGGATGCTAAAGATTTTGCTGATAAAACTAAAGAAGCGTTGGTAGCTGAAGTTAAAAAAGCTAATTTCGAACATTTCAAGCTTGATGTTTTTGATTATATTGAAAGCAAAATTAAATTTGAATTACCGGGGTCTTTAACTAAGCGTGAGGAAGAATCTCTAATAGCAGAATATATCAAAGAGCAGGGCTTCGAAAATGAAGAAGAGGCTATAGCAAAGGATAAAAAAGAGTTAGAAAAACAAAAGAAGAAGCTTGCGCAAATAGGCGAGCGTAGAGTTAAGGTTGGGATTCTCTTGGCTGAATTAAGTAAAGTAAAGGGTATCACTGTAGCAGATACTGATGTTATTAGTAGTTTTAATGCTCAGATTGAACATTATCCTGAGGAATATAAAAAATCTCTATACTCTTATTACCAAAGTAATCCTCAAGCATTTGAGCAACTTAGGGCTCCGCTTTTGGAGGATAAGGTTGTTGAATTTCTGCGGGATACAGCTTTGCTCAAGGCTAAGAAGGTTTCGTTAGATCAATTTGAAAAAATATCGAAATCTAGAGATTAATTTATTTACATTCTTTTTTTATAACCTAAGATTTTCTTATTCAAACATTCAAACATTCAAAGGTAGTCATGTCAGATATTTTAGACAAATTTACGAGTAATTTAGTGCCAATGGTTATTGAGCAGACTCCTCGAGGCGAAAGATCTTTTGATATCTATTCGCGCTTACTTAAGGAGAGGATTATATTCCTAAATGGTCAAGTTGAAGACCATATGGCAACTTTAGTGGTTGCTCAATTGTTATTTCTAGAATCAGAAAATCCTAAAAAGCCAATATATATGTATATTAATTCTCCGGGTGGAGTAGTGACGGCTGGTTTGTCAATTTATGATACTATGCAATATATCAAGTGTGATGTTCATACTCTATGTATGGGGCAAGCTGCTTCTATGGGCTCATTATTGCTTGCCGCTGGAAAGAAAGGATGTCGCTTCTCGCTTCCCAACTCTAGAATTATGATACACCAACCTTCAGGTGGTTTTCAAGGTCAGGCTACAGATATTGAGCTTCATGCAAAAGAGATCCTGCGTTTAAAAGATAGTTTAAATAAATTGTATGTTAAGCATACAGGCAAGGCTTTAACTGTAGTGCAAAGATCAATGGAGAGAGATAATTTTATGTCAGCTCAGGAGGCTACAAATTTTGGCCTGATTGATGGTATCGTATCTAATCGAAAATAAAGGAATTAAATGACAACTAAAGATAAAAAAGAAAGTACGTTATTTTGCTCATTTTGTAGCAAGAGCCAGTATGAAGTAAAAAAACTAATTGCAGGACCAAATGCATTTATTTGTAACGAATGTGTTGGATTGTGCCTAGATGTTATTAAAGATGAGGATAAAGGCAATTTGTTTTCTGATGAAACAGGCAAGATAGCTTATCCTGAAGATATTCGTAATGTGTTAAATGAATATGTTATCGGGCAAGATTATGCAAAGAAAGTATTATCTGTTGCTGTTTATAATCATTATAAAAGATTGAGTCATACTAAGTCATCCGGTGTTGAGTTAACTAAGTCTAACATCTTGCTTATTGGGCCGACTGGTTGTGGTAAGACATTGCTGGCGCAGACTTTGGCGCGTATTTTAAATGTACCATTTGCTATGGCTGATGCTACCTCTTTAACAGAAGCTGGTTATGTGGGTGAGGATGTAGAAAATATAATTTTAAGACTATTACAATCTGCAGATTATAATGTTGAAAAAGCTCAAAGAGGTATTGTCTATATTGATGAGATCGATAAAATTGCAAGAAAAGGTAGCAACCCTTCTATAACAAGAGATGTTTCTGGTGAAGGTGTTCAGCAGGCATTATTGAAAATTGTAGAAGGAACAATTGCAAGCGTGCCACCTCAGGGTGGTAGAAAGCACCCTCAACAAGAATATTTGCAAGTTGATACAAGTAACATTCTATTCATTTGTGCCGGTGCGTTTGAAGGCGTAGAAAAGATTGTTGCTAGTAAGAATAGGGGGACTTCTATAGGTTTCTCTGCGGATGTTAGTGATATTCAAGATGTGCGTATCAATGACGTGCTGAAGGAAATCGAGCCAGAGGATATGGTCAGTTATGGTCTTATCCCAGAATTTGTAGGTAGATTGCCCGTCATAGCGCCGCTTGCAAATTTAGAGGTCGATGATTTGGTTAAGATTTTAACAGAGCCAAAGAATGCTATTGTTAAACAATATACTCAATTATTTAAAATGGAGAATGTTGAGCTAGAAATTAATAGACCAGCATTAGTTGCTTTAGCCGAAAAAGCTATATCTAGAAAAAGTGGAGCTAGAGGATTGCGGGCTATTATCGAATCATTATTGCTAGATGCTATGTATGAGATCCCAGGGCGTAATGATATTAAAAAAGTTATTATTAACGCGGATGTTATTACTAAAGGTAGTAAGCCAGAATTTGTATTCCATACTCCTATTAAGAAAGTTTCAGCGGATGCAAAGGCTGAGAAAAAAATTATAAACGTATCAAGCAAGACTTCGGGAAAAGAGTCTGGTAAAGGTAAGAAAAAAGTTAGTTAATTATGGTTGCGGCAAAAGGAGTTAAAAAAAACATACAGGAATTCTACGCACTTCCGCTTCGTGATGTAGTCGTATTTCCTGATATGATTTTTCCTTTATTTGTTGGGCGCAGTAAATCTGTCGTTGCTTTGGAAAAGGCTATGGAGGAGGAGAGCGAATTATTTCTTGTTACGCAAAAAACTCCATCAGTTGATGATGTAACTTCAGATGATTTGTATAAGATCGGTGCAATTGCGCGTATTATCCAATTATTAAAATTGCCAGATGGTACGTTGAAAGTTCTTATTGAAACAAAATCGCGAGCTAAAATGATTGATTTTGTCTCTGATGGAGATGCTTTTTCTGCTAAAGTTGAGCTTGTTAAGGAAACCAATGCTAAAAATAAAAATTGTGAGGCACTGAGGCGTTCTATAGTTACTAAGTTTAAAGAGTATATTAAATTAGAGGAGCGAATTCCTACCGATCTGGTGACAGCAATTATTGAGATTAAAGAATTTGCTAAACTCTCGGATCATATTATATCAAGTCTTCCGTTGAAAATTGAGGATAAGCAAAAGGGTTTAGAGGAGTTAAATGTGTATAAGCGTCTAGAATATGCTTATGAAATTCTAGGCTCGGAATATCAAATTCTGGAAACAGAAAGTAAAATCCGTAATCGTATTAAAAGCCAGGTAGAAAATTCGCAGCGGGAATATTACTTAAATGAGCAGCTTAAGGCGATTAAGAAAGAGCTGGGTGATAGCGCGGTAGAGGAGGAAGATGAAATTAAGGTTTTTGAAAATTTAATTAAAAAAAGCAAATGCACTGTTGAGGCTAAAAAGAAAGCTGAAAGTGAACTGCGTAAATTAAAGTCAATGAATCCCATGGCCTCTGAAGCTGGCATTGTGAGAAGTTATTTGGAGTGGTTGTTAAATGTTCCGTGGAAGAAGCCAACAAAGCTTGCAATTGATCTCCAGCGGGCCGAAGAAATCCTGGGTCAAAAGCATTATGGCTTGGAAAAAGTTAAGGAAAAAATAATTGAATATATAGCTGTTAATAAAAGGGTTGGTAAAATTAAGGGTTCAATTCTGTGTTTAGTTGGACCTCCTGGAGTTGGTAAAACTTCCCTTGCTCGCTCTATCGCCGATAGTATGGGTAGAAAATTTGTAAAGATGTCGTTAGGTGGCATACGTGATGAATCTGAGATTAGGGGGCATAGGAGGACTTATGTTGGAGCGCTTCCTGGTAAAATCGTGCAGCAAATGAAAAAAGCTGGTACATCAAACCCATTATTTTTGTTAGATGAAATTGATAAAATGGGATCTGATTTCCGTGGTGACCCAGCGTCAGCTTTATTGGAAGTGTTGGACCCGGAGCAAAATAATGTGTTTAATGATCATTATTTAGAAGTTGATTACGATCTATCTGATGTATTGTTTATTACTACTGCAAATAGTTTAGATATTCCGCATGCTCTTAGAGATAGAATGGAAGTTATTAGATTGTCAGGTTATACGGAGGATGAAAAGTTTGAAATCGCTAAAAGATATTTACTACCTAAGCAAATAGTTAATGCTGGATTGAAGGATACTGAAATTGATGTCTTAGATGATGCGCTGAAGGATATTATTAAGAAATATACTTATGAGGCTGGTGTTAGAAACTTAGAGCGAGAAATATCAAGTTTGACACGTAAGATAACTAAAAAAATTGATACTGATAGCAGCGTTAAGCAGGTAACGGTTGTTCCTGAAAGCTTGAGTGATTTTCTGGGTGTTGAGAAATATGCGCATGGTAAGATTTTGGAAAAGGATCATGTAGGAGTTTCTACAGGGTTGGCTTATACAGAATTTGGTGGTGATGTGCTCTCTATTGAAAGTGTTAAGCTTCCTGGTAAGGGAGAGATTGAGTGCACTGGAAAGTTGGGTGATGTGATGAAGGAGTCGGTACAGGCTGCTTATAGTTATTTTCGCTCAACATGTATAGATTACGGGGTAACTTCTGCTGAAATTCAAAAAAGTAAAATCCACATTCATGTGCCAGAAGGAGCTACGCCAAAAGATGGTCCATCTGCAGGAACTGTTATATGCACTTCTATAGTGTCGTTAATGACTGGTATCCCCGTTAGTAGATATGTTGCAATGACGGGTGAGATTACGCTGAGGGGTAGAATTTTGCCTATTGGAGGTTTGAAAGAAAAGTTACTTGCGGCTAAGCGAGCAGGTATTAAAACTGTTTTGATACCTAAGCAAAATGAGAAAGATTTGACTGAAATTTCAAGCAAAGTGACTGATGGCTTGAATATTATCCCTGTATCAGAATTTTCTGAAGTTGTTCCTTTGGCCTTAATAAAAGTGCCAAAGAAGCTAAAGGTCGATAATTCTATTACAACTGAGGTTGGGGCTGAAAGCTTGGCGCATTAAGGCTTTTGTTCGAGACGGAACCATTATCGTTGGGATGCAATATAATAATAGTATTTAGCGTAGTTTTTTTGTACCTAAACGCAAAATTTTGTATCCCTACATAAAAACTCTTGATAAAACATAACAAGTGATTATACCATCTAGACGGCTGGGGGTAACCTTGCTGTTAAAGTGACGATTAATATAGAAAGTTATGGGCGATTAGCTCAGCTGGTAGAGCATCTCGTTTACACCGAGGAGGTCGGCAGTTCGACCCTGTCATCGCCCACCATAACATGTTATAGTTGGTTTTTACCACCTATATAAACAAACACCATTCGGGGGTGTAGCTCAGTTGGTTAGAGCGCCTGCCTGTCACGCAGGAGGCCGAGGGTTCAAGTCCCTTCACTCCCGCCACTACTGAATTTATAGTTATCCTATAATTCATATGGCTTTATTATCTTGAATCTTCTTAACAATCTAATTATAGTCGAGACCTAGTTATAGGTTGTGTTATAAAGGTTAGCGCAGGTTTCTATCTGAGCTATATTGATATAAGATTGCATGGTCTTAAGTGACTATGGATTGGCTGAGTTACCAAATATAACTTTAGAATTTTGTGCATCAAAGGAGATTAATATGAGAAAGAAAGACTCATGGCTGCAAACACCTAGTTCAGGAGGGGGTGGGGGAGATTTTAGTGACCCCAATTCTCCGCTTAGCGCTGAAGACGGTACGAGTTTTGATGCAGAGTTGTCAGGTCTAGTCGGTAAATTGAATGATTATGCTAGATTAGTAGATGAGCGTATAGCTCAAGCACGGGATATGTTGGAAACCCCAAGCCCAACTTTAAGTCAGAATGCTAGGAATGATATTAAAAAAAATGTCATGATATTCTATTCCTTGAAATTTGTACTGGAGACAATATCGGTAAGGTTGTCCGCAGAACATGGGAGTTGGCATGTTGCATCTCCGGCTCCATCTAAAGAAGAGATGGATAGTTTAATTAGTCAATATGGTCTACATCCTGAAGCAAATCATTTTGGTAATTCTTTAACGCGAGTATATCTGGTTCATTTGCCTAGAATAATAGATAAGTTTTTAAGAGTTTCTTCTTCAAATGGATTTGATTTCCCAAAAAAACGTTTAGCAGAAGAAGCATTGTTGCGTAAGGATGAGGGTGAAAGAAGTGGCGATGAGGGATCTTCGAAGCAATTGGAAGTTGAGGATAAAGTTCAATTCGTTATGAATTTATTGGTGGTATTTAATAGTATTAAGGTTAATAGATTTTATGTGCGTTCTGAGAAAACAGATCCTTATCATTACGATTTTGACCCATATGATATAGGGGAGTTTAGTGATCGGCCGCCGGAATTTGGAACTGCAAATGTTCAGGGTAATAATATATCTCAGTTAGATGAGTTATGGATGAAGAATAATTATTCTAACATATCCCAATATGTTACCTATTTATTATGCGATATATTGCAAGTAGATAATCTTAATTATCAGGGGCCACGTTCGGCATCAGCATCAGCATCGGATGGGAGGGTGACAACAGAGGATTTGTGCACAAACCCAGGATATCCATACACATTAAAGGCATTAAACTTAGGAGCTATTAGGAGCTTTAAGGCAAGGGGTGTAGATTTCGAGCGTCTTGAAGGCAGGTTAGTGCGTGTAGAAGAGCAAGGAGCAGAAGAAGAGCCAATTCCTGCGCCAAGATCGCAATCTTTTGATTCAGACCCATATGATAGAAGTTTAGAATCTTTAAGGGTATTAAGTAGTAGCCCGGCGGCGGAATATGATGAAAAAGAGCAAACGCAACCACGGAATCAAATGAGAGTTTCCTCTGGTTTTGAAATGGAGGTAGGCATTGAGGATTATGGTGACTTAACAGCTGATAAGCAGTATCTTTATAATGCTTTGCAGGAAGAGGTGTCCTCAGCTTTGCAAGATAGGGCCGCGGAAGAGGGTATCACGTTTAGGGTAGCAGAGCGTCAGGCACTATTCGATCAATTGCGAATATTATCCAGAAGCGAGTATGTATTACTACATTTAATATTATGTCATGAGCAAGGTCAGAATGTAGCTTTTATGGAAATGCCGAGAAAGAATATGGCTGCAAGAATAATTGGTCATTTAGAAGCAGGTAACCTGAAGCAATCTATGACGGATCTGATCTATGCTTTTGAGGTTAATACTGACGAACCAACGTCACTACATGAGACGGTTATAACTGCCCAATCCGTTGAGGCTTTGTTAACAGATTATTATGCGCCAAATTTTGGAGTTGAAATTGTGCAAGCCCCATCTTTTCAATTGAATTTAAGTATGTGGGTTAAAGCTCATGGTGGTGGCGAGATAAATACTGCATGCCCAGCAAGGCAGTATCTTGATCTTCCCGATGGTAGTAAAAAGCTTCAATCTGTCCAATATACAGAATTTTATACTCATCTCTTACAAGAGGTAAATAGAGAGTTAAGTAAGTTAATAACAGAGGAGGTTACGGGAGTATTTCGCTGCTCAAAGCTTGTGACTCATATTGATTGGAAGGTTTATCCATTAGAGGAGAGGCAAGGTAGTGTGTTAGCATCAATGGCTTCAAGTCCATATGCTCAACATAGGCATGACACAGGCAAGTCGGCTTCTATTAGAGTTGTTGGTGGCGATATGAAAGATTCAAGGTTTGAAATAAGGCTATTTGGCCCCAATGTTCATGCAGAAGCGCAAATGCCTAATAGAGAGACAGTAAATGAAAATTTATTTAAGCAGTCAGATTTATTAGCGATTGTAGCTGAGAGGGTTTTAATAGCAGTAGATAGGGTTAACTGCCGGGAAGTTTATGAAGCAGCTAGATTGTCAGCTGTTTGTGACGGGTATGGTAAGCCTTTCGGTGGGCGAGCCAGAGGACTCTCAAGTGCTAGTGGTTCTGTAAAATCTGGCTCTACGGATGTTACAGGAGGTTCTTGGGCTGATCAGTATGATTTGGAGGGGGGTCAGATAGGTGAAGTAAGGATGAAGGGTTCGGAGATATGTCATGTCATGTAAAGTTTTGGCAAAATAACTTATATAGTTAAGATGATGAATTTAAAAAATCTAAGCGATATTAAAGCAGAGTTTATTACCAATCTACGTTATCAAACCTATGATAATGTATTTCACGACGTTTTATACTCTGAAGATTTTGAGGCGGTTTTACATGAAGAGGCATTTGTGTGTTTGGAGAAGGCTATTGCAATTGCCCAGAATGAAAATTTAATATTTAAAATATGGGATGCTTATAGGCCATTTTCAGTTCAAGAGAAGATGTTTGAGGTAATTGGTGATAGTAACTTTATCTCTAACCCGGCTACTGGTTCAGTACCACATTGCCGTGGTGTAGCTGTAGATCTGACTTTATGCGACTCTGCTGGTCTGGAGCTTTATATGGGTACGGATTTTGATAATTTCACTGAACTTGCATTTTATACATCCGAGAACGTATCAAGCATAGCACGTAATCATCGAATGCTGCTCAGAGAAATTATGACTCTAGCTGGCTTTGATTCGTATGATAATGAATGGTGGCATTTTCAGCTTTTCAATCCTAGGACTTATGACATCATTGATGGGTAATTAGACTTTTCTTGCAGGGGCAGAGTGTGTGTTTTTCAGTCTTGCAATATTGGAATTATTGCCTGTACTGGCCAGGAAAGACGTTTCCTCTCATGGGCGCAGGGGGTATTACAATAAAATATTGGATTTTTGCTTAAAATTCTCTATAAGGCTATTTAGGCAATATATGAAATATTAAAAATGGATAAAGATACAGAATTTTTTCATAATCGAAAAACAGTAGAGCAAGTTGAAGAAGAGAGAGAGCTCGCACCTAAATTTGATAAGGATGGGTTAATAGTTTGTGTTACAACTAGCAGTCAAAATGCTGATGTTTTGATGGTTGGTTATATGAACGAGGAAGCCTTCATTAAAACTATTGAAACAGGTGAGGCATATTATTTTTCACGTAGTCGTAATTGCTTATGGCACAAAGGTGCTACTAGTGGCTTGATTCAGAAGGTTAAAGACATCAGAATAGATGATGACCAAGATGCTGTATGGATTTCTATTGAAATGGAAGGAGACGAGGCAAGTTGCCATGTTGGTTATAGAAGTTGTTTTTATCGCTCTATTCCGATCGGTCAAACTCCTAATCAAAATATGAAATTGGTATTTAAAGAAGATAAGAAAGTATTTGATCCTGTTGAAGTTTATGGTGCTGATGCAGAAAATCCAACAAAACTCTAAATTAACAAATAAAAAACTATTTAACTATATTGGATTTCTAACAAAATTACCAATTTATCTGATAATATATTTTTATCGTTATATCATATCTCCCATCATAGGTCCGAGATGCCGTTTTTTACCTACTTGCTCCGATTATGCCTTAGAGGTAATACAGAGTAAAGGTCTTGCAAAAGGGAGCTTAATGAGTTTCAAAAGAATTTGCAAATGTCATCCATTTGGTGGCTCAGGCTATGATCCTGTGCCTAAAGAGTAGAAAGGGGCCCAAGAAAATTTCAGGACCCTTTTTTAATGTCTAATCTGCAGATTTTACTAGATTTATGATTTATTTTAGTTAAAGCTGTGATTAGTTTAATTATTATAGATGAACTTCTTACAAAAATTAATATTAATATCAACTCTGTTAATCACAAATAGCTTTGCTGACTCAAGGAATTATGTGCCAGGGATATCTGATTTGCCGGTACCTCTCAATTTTCATTTGAAGAATGACACCTCGTCAGTATTCTATAATGATTCTGGCCGTATTGTAGAAGCTATATTTCAAGGTAGAGCCAGGGGAGGTGAAATTACAGAGTTTTATAATGTGACTTTAAAAGCTTTGGGTTGGGAACGAGTTGGTATGCTTGAATATGTTCGAGAAAGAGAGTTTCTTGAAATTACCACCAAAGCGATCGATGATGATCAATTTAATAATCTAGAAGTGCATTTCTCACTCAAGCCAAATAATTAAAGAGCATATTCAGTATTTATAGGGGCAAGTCACGTGCATTAGTGTCTTGAGTTAAGATAAGATAACTTCTGTTAATCCATATAGGTCGTTACTTGATCTGGTAACAATTAAAAACAACTCGAGGCACTAGAGAGTAGCCCGCACCCTCTACTAATTAATATCTATTTGTGATCCCGAGCTGCATAGCTGCCTTCCTCCATTACTACTTCATAATGTGGATCTAAATCATTGTTTCGATCTATCACGCAGCCAGATTTTTCAAGTAGGTTGGAGCAATCAATACTTAGTTTCTTATATTTGATTACCTTACCAAGTTTGCTGTATTTGTGAGCAAGTTGCTCTAATACTTCTATACCAGAATGATCCCAGACTCTACTATGCTCAAAATTAACGATTATAGTTTGTGGGTCACTCGCTGGATGAAATAAATCTTTAAATGATGCAACTGATCCAAAAAAGATAGGACCGTATAAATCATAAGTCTTGGTTGATTTTTTAGTATCATTATTAATTACAGCTGTAACATGATGTGCACTATCCCAAGCATATACAAGTGCTGATACGATAACCCCAACAAATACTGCAATAGCGAGATCAAAAAATACAGTGGTAGCGGAAACTAAAACAATTACAAAAGCATCACTTTTAGGAATTTTACGCATAATTCTAAGGCTAGACCAAGCAAATGTTCCAATCACTACCATAAACATCACACCAACTAAAGCTGCTATAGGAATAGCTTCAATTAAGGATGATGCAAACATAATAAATATTAGCAAAAAAAGAGCTGCAACGATACCTGACAAGCGATATCGCGCACCAGATGATATATTTATCATAGTTTGGCCAATCATTGCACATCCGCCCATGCCACCAAAAAATCCAGTAATAACATTAGCGAGTCCTTGAGCACCACATTCACGACTGTTATGACCTCTGGTTTCAGTAATCTCATCTACCAAAGTTAGGGCAAGCAAGCTTTCTATAAGTCCAACCCCGGCTAGGATAATTGAATAAGGTAAAATAATTTGAAGTGTTTCCAGGCTTAATGGTATCATGGGAATGTGAAGCTCAGGGAAGCCACCTGCTATACTAGCCATATCTCCAACTGATCTGGTATCAATGTTAAAAATAATGGTAATACCAAAAATAGCGATGATGGCAACTAGTGCAGATGGTACGGCTTTTGTGAATTTTGGTAGGTAATGAATAATAGCCATGGTAATGGCTATAAGACCAAGCATGATATAGAGTTTATCACCACTGAGCCATGCTAACTGACCTGTGCTATCAGTTGTTTTAAATTGGCCTAATTGGGCTAAGAATATAACAATTGCCAAACCATTAACAAAGCCAAGCATAACAGGATGTGGCACGATTCGGATAAATTTTCCTAAGCGTAAGGCCCCGGCTAGAATTTGAATTATTCCCATTAACACGACCGCGCCAAATAGATACTCTACGCCATGATTTAGAACTAGAGCAACCATCACAACAGCCAAAGCACCTGTGGCCCCAGATATCATACCGGGCCTTCCTCCAAAGACTGATGTAATTAAGCCCACAATAAAGGCGGCGTATAAACCAACTAATGGATGCACCCCGGCCACAAATGCAAATGCAACAGCTTCCGGTACTAAGGCTAGGGCTACAGTTAGGCCTGATAATATTTCGATTTTAGTTTGAGCGGGAGTTAGTTTAATCATTGTTCCTATTATAAATAATGCGACCAACCCTTGTGCCAGAGTTTAAGGCTATAGTCTAGGAACTTATCATATTTTTGATTGATGAATAATGGAGGCTATTGATTCTGTTCAAACTTAGACAATTTTTTGTTAAATTTAATGATAATATTCTCATCCATTGCTGTTACAGATCGTACGATCATCGCAAGCGATAAATGATTTGGTATAACAATATCAACGCCGGCATTTAAAGATTTTTCAATTTTTTCTTTTAAGCTATCACCCTCGATAGCCTTTGTGTTTAAAGCGTCAGATATTAGTGGGTTATGAAAATCTAGATCTTGTCTAATGACGTTAATAAGTTTCGGGGAGATATATGCGGGTTATTATCGATGCTTAAATAGGAATCGTGGTTTGCCATTGCAAAATCTGCAATTTCGGCTATCTCCTTGAGTGGAACAAAATCTGTGTTTTTTAATGTTTGTAAATCAGTTTGAATAATAGCGGATGCATCACGACTATCAGTATAACTTCTGCCCAGGCTGGACAAGTGTTTTAATGTAACTAAAATTCGGCATCAGGAATATTTTGTAAAATCCAAAATCTTTATCGAAAAACTCTTTCCCAATTATATTACTACACAATTTGATTACGACACATCCTAGTACTATAATTAAATATAGACTCATTATTTTTTAAATGGAGTAACCTATTTTAAAAACCCAATAGAATGGTATCGATGTCTCGTTTAATAAACTGAGTGCAATTGACAATTATCCTGTTTGTAAATTTTATAATATCCAAAGATGGTATAATTAATGTACTTGCGAATAAAGGATGTGTTTTTAATTTGTATAGAACTTATTTGGGTGCGCAAAGGCAAAATCCTTATAAGCTAAGATTAATTAATCTTAGCTTAATAAAAATTCATCTTAAATCAAGGGCATGATAATGCCCGGTATGATAGATAAAATATTGTTCCTAGAAATAGGAACAATATAATTTAGATAAGATCGATATTAGTCGCAGCTACCTTACCTCTGCTTTCTTCTGTATCAAAAGATATTTTTTGACCTTCTTTTAAGTCAGAAATACCTTTTTCTTCAAGCTTGCTAATATGTATAAATACATCGTTGCTGCCGTCATCAGCTTGAATAAATCCATATCCTTTAGTTACGTTGAACCATTTTACTGTACCTGTTGCCATCTTATTCTATTTTAGAGTTATAATATGAAGTATTTTGTAAATATATACTTCGCGGCAAAGCCTATAACACTTATACTTGACAAGCAAGTGAATAAATATAATTAATTTTGAAGGCAGTTAAATTACGGTATATCTCCATCTACAACAATCGATATTATATAGCGACTCTAGCTCTGTTGTCCAAGTTTATAGCCCTTTACTGATTCGCATACAATCTCTAAATATTACCCTTAATCAGAGATGGAGCCTTCTATTCCAACACATCTTCTTTTGCATCCTGCTCAATCAGGTTGTATCGTAATGTTATTGTGACGCAGTCTGGAGGGACTTCGGTGGTCGATAAAATCGAGCTCGGGAAGGGGCTGTTTCAAAGTTCATGTATTGATAGAGCCAGAGTTATTAGATCTTTGAAGATGGTAAAGTGAAGTTTGGATTTGTTTTTTTGGAAATAAATTCTTTTATGTTGTTATACAATATTTTATTGCTAATAACGAACAAATTTAGAGGAAAGAATGAATAGATATTCGCCAGTAAATATGATAAAAGAATTTTTCAAGCTTGAAGCAGCAGCGGGAATGTTGCTCGGACTTACAGCTATATTAGCTATTATAATTGTGAATTCTCCCTTTAAAGACCTTTATGATTACTCTTTACATATCCCAGTTGCTATCAAAATAGGAGGCTTTGTTATCGATAAAAGCCTTTTGCATTGGATTAATGATGGATTAATGGCAATATTCTTTTTGCTAGTTGGGCTGGAGATAAAGCGCGAAATACTTGAAGGTCAGTTATCTTCCAAGGAGCAAGTCATTTTACCTATTATTGCAGCGTTGGGAGGTTTAGCAGTACCAGCAATCATATACTCATATTTTAATTGGGGCAATGCAGAAAGCTTAAATGGTTGGGCTATCCCTACGGCAACTGATATAGCATTTGCACTTGGAGTTATAACCTTGCTTGGCAAAAGGGTTCCGGAAAGTTTGAAAATATGCTTAGTCGCAATAGCAATAATAGATGATTTGGCGGCCATTGTGATAATAGCGCTATTTTACACTAGTAGTCTTTCTGTCATGTCACTTGGCTTTGCTGTATTAGCAATCATCGTCTTATATATAATGAATCGCAAAGGTATCACAAAGATTGCGCCATATATGATTGTCGGAATATTCTTATGGGCATGTGTTTTAAAGTCTGGTGTTCATGCCACGCTAGCTGGGGTGGTGATAGCTTTATTTGTTCCGCTTCGGGCTGAAAATGAATTTGGCAAATCGCCAGCACATTCGCTAGAGCATGGCTTGCATCCATGGATTGCTTATTGCGTTCTACCTCTATTTGCTTTTGCTAACGCGGGTGTATCACTTAAAGGGATGTCACTAGAGTTGTTATATCACCCAATTACACTGGGGATTACGCTGGGCTTGTTTTTTGGCAAGCAGATAGGCGTAATGTTAGTAACCGCAATATGTGTGTTTACCAAAATATGTAATCTTCCAAAGGGTGTGAGTTGGTCGCAATATTATGCTATGTCGCTAATCACGGGTATAGGGTTCACGATGAGTTTATTTGTTGGAACATTAGCTTTTACTAATTTGGATACCCAAACATTCGTAAGGCTGGGTGTTATTACCGGTTCTGTTTTATCAGGTGTCTGCGGCTATATTTTGCTAAGAATAACTTGTAAAAAATCTGGTTAATCATTTATGAATATTATGAAATTTATAGCAGTTGCAATATTAGTATCTTTACTAAGCTCATGTTTTTCTTACGATCCAAATTTTGCACCAAACACTGAGTCTCAGGCGGTTGGAGCATGGGGAGCGTGGGGAGCAAATCAAGATGCAGACTATTGTAGTAAGTCTACTGGCGGCGCTTTTAAGAAATATAAAAAGAGCAAAAATGTCAGAGGGAGCAATGGATATCGGCGTAGCGGAGGCAGGTGGCGCTGTTAGAGGCGGTAGTGTTCTAGCGGAAGATAAATTTACTCAAAATATTCGTCAGGCTGGGTGTTGCAGGTTGTGTCGCAATCTAATTAGAAAGCCTTTGCCGCTAAAGACATGTATTGTTATAAAATATTCTTTTCGAATAGCTTTGGCTATTAGTGCTAAAGCATTCCATAAAATCCAAAATCTTTATCGAAAAACTCTTTCCCAATTATATTGCGACATAACCTGTTATTACACACCAATTTTTGCAGCTAGATACTTAATTAATATTTAAGCAATCAATACGTTCTAAGCGCCTCCTACAGCCTAAGTGTTAATGTTTTTTGAGGAAGTTACGCTTTACCTTACTAGTCTATTGTTTTAGGCTATATTTTGTGTTAAGATGTAAATACAACACAAAGGATTAAAAAATGCCATATATAACTTCCCCTCATGGACTTGATGCAAAAGTAAAATCTGCAAATGTAATGTTAGCTTTACAGTCTGATCAAAGAGCTAGAAATAAATTTGCTGCAATATTAACTAATCCAAAAATAGCTAGAGCATATGAAAGCGGTGATATAGAAAAATTTGAACAACAATTAACCTCATACTTCACCCGCCATCACGGCGAAGATACTCAGATAATGCAATTTGCTGATGATGCTGTCAGTTTTAATAAATTCACAATGCAATTAAAATCTTCTACTAAGGTACATAGCGCAATAGATAACGATATATCTGAGTTGGATAACAAAATAGAGAAGGCAGAGGTAAAAATTACAGGCACTGAAACAAGCCAGAGCGAAAAAGATAAAGCTCTAGAGATGAAAAGTAAAGCTATAAAACAGCGAGCATCCTATCGGCAAGAAACGGCTGACCTTTCTCAAGAAATGGATCAGGCAAAAGCTGGGCTGGTAGCTCTCAATACAGATTTTACAAAAGCTTCATCTAGCGATATAGGAGATAAGTTTAAAGCAAGTCTTTCTCAACCAGAAGATTCAGTAGGATCATGGATAGTTCGAGGACTAAAAGAGGCTGATAGAAAGGATGTAGTTGGAAGGCTAATGATGGACCCGATAGAGTTGAGAGACGAAGCATTAACGAAATTTAGAGATCGAGGTAATGATAAGCCAGAGATAACAGCATCTTATCAACAAGCTGCTGATGGAGTAAATCTAGGCAATTTAACATATTTAGAGCAACATTTAGAGCTACTTCAAGCACATGAATTGATAGAGGAAGATGAGAAGGAAAGTATTTATGGTGATATAAAGAAAGAAAATACGAGATATCAACAACTTAAACAACTTAAGCAAGCACAAGAGGAATTAGAAATAACT
>JABJNB010000030.1 GCA_018659145.1 Rickettsiales bacterium | reverse complement strand
GCAAGACTTTGGATTTTATAGCTGCCGATATCTTGCTATTTGATCTTGATACGGAACTCATGCTTATACTCTTTTTTAATTTAGACTTAAGAGTATATTAGTAAATTTGACTTAATAGACCGGGTTCACCGGACGCTTACCTTAATTGGAACTCTTAAAGAATTTTAAGGGGTAGCTTTCAATAGGCCCAAGATAGACCGGGCTTATCTTTATTCCAAGATAGGTCAGTTAACAGTTGAGCGTGATTTCTTAAAAAAGTATTGGACAGTTATACTATCAAACAAGGGTTGCTTTAGTTGTGTAGCTCTAATTCTTTATCATAGCACTAATCCCACTTAACAACCGGTGGCAGGGACATGAGTATTGCTTCTGGGTTGCCATTCGTCATTAGGCCAAATTTTGTTCCGCGATCATAAACCAAGTTAAATTCAGCGTATCTTCCTCTTTTTCTAAGCTGAAATTCTCTTTGTTTTTCACTCCAACTTTCAAGCATGTGTTTTTTAATTAACTTTGGATAAACATTTAAAAAAGCCAAGCCAACATCTTTAGTAAAATTAAAATCATTTTCAAAGTTATCAGTATTTAAATAATCATAAAAAATTCCCCCAACTCCCCTAGCTTCGTTTCTATGCTTTATAAAAAAATATTCATCGCACTGTGCTTTAAATTTGGGGTAGTAAGATTTGTCATATTTATCGCAAGCATCTTTAAAGGATGTGTGAAAATCTTTAGTATCTTGAGCAATTTCAAACATTGGGTTTAGGTCCGAGCCACCACCAAACCAGTTTTTAGTGGTGCAAATAAAACGCGTATTCATATGAACTGCTGGAACTAGCGGAGACGCCATATGCGCCACTACAGAAATACCATTTGCCCAGAATCTTGGATCTTCATTAGCGCCAGGAATTTGATCTTTAAAGCTCTCCCCAAACTCTCCAAATACAGTTGAAATATTTACCCCAACTTTTTCAAAAACATTCCCTGTCATTAATGACATCTCGCCACCACCGCCACCATCTCTATCCCAGGCTTTTCTTTTAAATTTGCCTGGCTCTAAGTTCTTAACTGCCGCAAACTCATCTTCAATTTGCTCAAACTGCGCACATATTTTATCTCTCAGCTCTTTAAACCAAGCAGAGGTTAATTGCTGTTTCTTTTCAATCTTCATAGCAAAGTTTTGTGATTGAGATTTCATTATTTTTATGAAAAAGTTTTATAATATTATTGTTGTCAACTTTTCTAGTCAAAACTCCAATATTTGTCCAAGTAATTCCTAGTTTGTTTGATAGTTCTTGAATTTTTCTTCCATTTGTTTTTTGTCGGTAAAGATTAATTCATAATCATCGCCACCAAAAATCAGGTCCAGGACAGAGGTGTTTTTTATGCTTTTCCAAGTATTTAAGATAGGTATGAAACGGACCCATTTTGTAACGCTGATAAAAAACTGCAGTCGGACATTTAATAGCAGTATGAATTCTCTTACTCCTAAAAAAGTTGGACGATATGATTAAGAAACCCCTAATACGAATTATCTTGCTTTTCCATGTTTGTAGCACTAAATTAGTACTATACTATAACTTGGGGTAAGCAAGATATCAGCATTGCTAATATAGTACTATTTAAAAGGAGTTTTAATGTCGTTGTTAACTAATGAGATGCAGGAAGTAGTAGAGAATTCTCATTATTTGATAATTGGGAGGATCAATATGCGCACATAGTAGATTTAGGAAAAAAGTTAGAGCCATTAGAAGTAACGGCTTTTTTGCTATGGTAAAAAAACAAAAGAATTTCCATTTATTTTAACATAATAACAAGCGAAGAATTTTTATTCAAATGCCAATTAATTTAGAAAAATCTTAGTAGCAAGTAAAGACAGTAATGCCAAACATCAAATCAAGGGAGATATTATTATGACGATGCAAACCAAATCCAGCGAGTCTATTGATATTCGCATAGCACGCCTTGGGCAGATTATTGCAGTAGCCAGTGGCAAGGGCGGTGTGGGCAAAAGCACCGTCAGTACCAATCTGGCATTGGCTTTGGCGGCGAAAGGAGCGGCAGTTGGACTAGTGGATGCTGACCTTTACGGCCCCAGTGTGCCAGGAATGTTGGGAATAGAGACTGGTAAAGCTCCAGCGATGTCACCTTCGGGTCAAGTGATCCCTGCACAGGCGCATGGGATTAAAGTTATCTCGATGGGCATGCTTACCGATGACGACAAGCCCGCTATTCTGCGCGGCCCTATGGTATCTAAATATTTGCGAATGTTTATCCTCGAGGTGGATTGGGGCAAGCTTGACTATCTGATCCTCGATTTACCCCCCGGAACCGGTGACACACAACTAACGCTAGCGCAAAGCTTTCCACTGACCGGTGCAGTTGTCGTCAGTACGCCACAGGATGTTAGTCTAAAAATTGCCCGACGTGGCATTCGAATGATGGAGCAGGTCAAGGTGCCAATCCTTGGCATCATCGAGAATATGAGTGGGTTTACTTGTCCATCTTGTCACGAGATAACACATATATTCCATCAAGGCGGCGGCGCGAAAATTGCAGGTAGTATTGGCGTGCCGTTTCTAGGCGCCATCCCTCTTGATCCGATGATAGTAGACTGCGGTGATGAGGGAAGCCCTTTGGTAACTGCTCATCCTGACGCACCTGCTTCGGCAGTCTACCGTGATATTGCCGAGACCCTTTCTAGGCGCGCGCATGCCGTCTCGGGAATTCCTACGCCGTTTGACTGGCATTGGGCCAATGACACCAGCAAACCAAAGGCTTCCGACCATCCGGCTAATGTAAACGGCATGGCAGATGTTCTGGTAGCGCTAGATCGTCGCGATGACCGCACTCTGCTATTACATTGGCAGGATGGTTACGACCAGCAAATAGACATGCGCGATTTGCGCCTGTCTTGCCGCTGTGCAGCCTGCGTGGATGAGATGAGTGGGAGACCGACTCTGGATCCAACAACTGTGCCACTGAACATAGTGCCGACTCGAATATGGAGTCTTGGCAACTATGCTATTGGAGTCAGCTTCAGCGATGGTCATCAGTCAGGAATTTATACCTTTATTTATCTTCGAGGTATGCTAGACGCCGAGGTTGAAGATGTCTAACCTCACAATTCCACTTCGTATCCGCGCTGAAACCTCGCCGGCTGATCCAGATAGCATCCGCTTTGTGTTGGACAGGGACGTGCAGGAAGGTGCTTTAGTAACTTTCTCCGATGCAGCTACGGCGCAAGGCGCACCTTTAGCCGAGGCACTATTTGCTATAACCGGGGTTAAAATGGTTGATGTCTCTGGTGCGGTCGTGGCTGTGATTAAGACTAATGCTAGCGATTGGAAAGCCCTAAAGCCTCAGGTTGCAGATGTAATCCGCAGTAGTATGACACAACACTCTGCGCCTTTGGGGAAAGGTGTCAAAACCTTTGGCCAAGCCCGATCCGACACCGACATTCGTCTGTCAGTACAATCCGTTCTCGACAGGCAGGCCAATCCTTCCATTTCCAAGCATGGCGGTAATGTGAGCGTGACGGACGTGTGTGATGGCGTAGTAAGCATGCTGATGTCTGGGGGATGTCAGGGCTGTGCATCCTCTGCTGCGACACTACGCGGGGGAGTAGAGAAGATGATACGTGCTGCAGTTCCCGAAGTTCGCGATATCATCGATGTGACCGACCATGCCGCCGGTAAGACTCCTTATTACAGCGACTAATTAGGCGATAAGAGCCAGCTAAATAGCCCCATCCCTGACGATGCAATAACGGTTGAGGATGGAAAATTCCTGATCTTACCAGATTACCTCGCACCACGCTACGGTGCTGACCCCAAACTTACCAGAAGCCTCTGATTTATTGGGGGTGCCAGAGGCAAAGAACCAAGCAGAAATGGAGGGACAAGCTAGTGCAATCCTTGAGTTAGGACCGGGCGCAGTATTGTTAAAGGGTGGACATCTTGTCGGTGGTCATAGCCCAGATCTTCTGGCTACACCTCAAGGGTTGATATGGCTAGATGATTCACGCCATCCCACATGAAATACACATGGAACGGGGCGCACCTTGTCCTCAGCTCTGGCGACACAGTTAGCACATGGCAACCTCTTGCCAGAAGCAACTCGGATCGCAAAGAACTTCATTTCAGAAGCCATTCGATCGGCTGATGATCTTGATGTCGGGGGAGGCTCTGGCCTAAGACCTAGAGCTTAACCTAAAAGGATATAATTCAATGACTTTCAGCGAGACAATGTGGTCTGCAACTGATGCACTCCAGCAATCGATACTAATAGTGCCGTTCAACCGTGAACTCGCCACAGGCAAGCTCGCTCCCAAGACTTTTCGGCACTACATCATACAAGATGCACACTATTTGGAAGGATTTGCACGCGCACTTGCTCTAGTTGCATCTCGTGCGCCTGATGCAGATGCTATCATGCAACTGTCTGGATCAGCTAACAGCGCTATAGCCGTAGAGCGTCAACTGCACGGGCCTTATATGGACTATACGGAATCGATGCAGCATCTTTTGCCGCGACCGAGCCGACACCAGTATGCGACCATTATATCAGCTACCTTCTGCGTACAGCAGCGATTGCTGATCTGCCTGAAGCGATTGCTGCGGCTTCTGCCATGTTTTTGGGTCTATCTGCGTGTCGGTCAGGACATCCACGCCAGAGCGAGCAGCGATAACCCCTATCGCGCTTGGATTGATACCTATGCAGGTGCAGATTTTGCCAGTGGCGTAGAACAGATGCTAGAATTGACAAATCGTGTGGCCAAAACCGCTGGCGATGCTAATCGAGCCCGAATGCACCACGCATTTCGACAATCGACCCGCCTTGAATGGATGTTCTGGGATAGCGCATATCACTGCCGCCGATGGATGGTTCCAGACTCTAACCCATAAGATAACAAGGCTTTATCGCCAGGGCAGGTTGAATGATGATCTTTAGCAACCTTGCTAGTGGGCATGTTACCCCCGAA
Source organism: Rickettsiales bacterium (assembly GCA_018659145.1). Taxonomy (GTDB): domain Bacteria; phylum Pseudomonadota; class Alphaproteobacteria; order Rickettsiales; family JABIRX01; genus JADHOX01. The sequence goes on along the minus strand of JABJNB010000030.1, from coordinate 12,144 downwards.
TCTGGAGCCGTTTATGCAGATAAAGGTTATTGTGATAAAAATGCTAAATCAGCAGCAGCTAAAAGAAACCTTCATCCAGCTGCAATGAAAAAGAATAACATGAAAGACAAGAATAAGAATCTTGATAAATGGTATTGCAAGCTCAGATCTCCTTATGAGAGAGTATTCTCCAAAACTAATCATTGAGTTAGATATCAAGGAATAGCAAAGAACCCATTCGCCGTATTCATGGAAAGCATAGCTCACAACTTCAAAAGAATGGTTGTGTTAAACGAACTTTATCATCCACCCAAAACAACGTGAGACAAGGGATAGTTGCGCCCAGAGTCACAATAAAGCCTAAAAGGTTATAAAAATTAAATATCAGAAAAATTAAGAGATTTTCTAGAGAAAGCTGAAAATTCAACAGGCCCTTCTTGTTTTCATGCCTCTTCGTAACGCAGCTGTTTGTACATATTATTCCTATGGATGGGTGAACTTTATAGACAACCTATAGCAGGACGATACGCGCCATATTCAGCTCTTTTTTTAATGCTTATTTAAATTATCTATGATTTGATGGCATTGGGAGTAATCAGGATGTGTTTTAAACTATAAATTTTAGGCTTGAGTATGTTAATGATTTTTAAGAAACGGAAATTATTTTCAATTAAAACTCAACTTTATAAAATGTTATCCCTCTTGCTGGGGATAATTATTTTGCATACCATGTTGATGATTTATTTTGAAAATCTTAGCTTTATGGATGCCCTATGGCTAACTATGACATCGGCTACAACAGTTGGCTATGGCGATTATTCTGCGCAAACAACTGAAGGTAGATGGGCTACAATATTGCTCCTATATATTATAGGCATTGCTGCTTTAGCGCGATCTGCTTCAATGTATTTTGAGTATAGGCATGAGGTTAGAGATAAGATATTAACGGGAAAATGGTATTGGAAAATGAAAGATCATATAGTATTTCTGAATTGCTCAGAAGAAACAGGCGAAAGATATTTTTACGAAGCTATCTCAGGATTCAGAGCTAGTAATGCCGATATTGCTGAGGTGCCAATTATCATTGTAAGCGCACATTTTAGGAATGGATTATCTGATAAGTTGCAAAAATTAAATGTGGTTCTTGTGAACCAAGAAGTAACCTCTGATGAATGCTTTGACGCAAGCAATATTAATAAAGCTCATACGGTTGTTATTTTTTCTCAAAATTCTGCAGAAGTAATATCCGATAGCATTAATTTTGAATTAGTTGATCGCTTACGGAGTATGGGTGTGAGAAGCAGGATTATTGTTGAGGTGGTAAGTGATAAGAATAGATGTAGGTTAAAGAAAGCTGGAGCTGACAATACTCTAAGGCCGATTAGAGCTTATCCAGAATTGCTAATGAGGGCTATATTAGCTCCAGGTTCTGAACAAGTAATCGAAACCTTATTTAATAGCTCCGATGGAGAATGTATTAAGTATAATATAAAGTGTAACTTACAATGGTTGGAAGTAATTAATATTTTTACTACTAATGATATAGGTATGCCTGTTGCATATGAAAATGAGTCAGGGGATATTATTAATAATCCTTCAATAACAAACATAGTAAATAGTGTCGCCGTTTTTGTTTTCGTTAGGACGGAAAATATTCATGACGAATCACAGGTAGGTCTATTATTTAGTAGCCAGTCTTAATAACCATCTAAAAAAATCTAGGGTCAAAGTGATACTGAGCCTGTCTCTTTCATTACCTAATGCTCGCTCAACTCCACAAAATAACAATAAAAACTGGTCTTCCAAATTTATGGATATAGTAATGTTAACAACTTATACCAAAATTTAATTTCACTAGTGAGTTATTTGATAAAATTTTACCAAAAATCCATTCAGCAATATCCTAAAGGGATATTGCTCTTTTATTTAGCGTTAAGTCTCTTTGCAGGATTTTATGCTTTGAATCTTAAGCTTGATGCTTCGCCTGAATCTTTGAGTTTAGAGAATGATAAAGATCTGGAATATTATCGTTTAATTAAGAAGCAGTATGGGAGTGATGATTATTTAATTGTGACATATTCTCCGATCAAGGATGATTTGTTTAGTGATAAATCTTTAGCTGATTTAAAAATAATCAGAAATGAGTTTCTGAAAATAGGTCAAGTTGAATCCGTAACTACAATTCTCGATGTCCCGCTAATTAGTGGCCCAGGCATTACTCTGGGTAATATCCTAAAGAATGTTCAAAAGTTAGAAAATGAAGATGTTGATAAAAACTTAGCGCGAGAAGAACTAATTAAAAGCCCCATATATAAGAATGCTCTTATAAGTCTGGATGGTGAAGTTACAGCCCTACTCATTAAATTTAGGCGCGACAAAATCTATTATAACCTGCTGAAATTGCGAGATGATCTACGTTTAAAGAAGTTAACAAATACCTTATCCAGCTCCGAAAAAGATGCTTTATCTCTAATATCAAACAAATTCGATTCTCACAAATCTAAGACCTCAAAGATCCAAAGTAACAATATTGCTCTAGTGCGCCAAATAATATCTAAATTTAATCATGAATATGACATCTATATTGGTGGCGTGCCAATGATCGTGGCCGATTCTATTAATTTTATCAAAAATGATATTAAAGTTTTTGGGGCCGGGGTGCTGCTATTTATAATTATAACTTTATTAATGATATTCCGGAACCTCAGCTACGTTGTCGCTCCATTACTGACTTGCCTTGTAACAGTTTTAATTACTGCTGGCCTACTTAGCTTCATGGGATGGCCGATAACCCTAGTTTCCTCCAACTTCATCTCGCTGCTTCTAATAATAACATTATCCATGTCCATTCATCTAATGGTCTGCTATAAGGAAGTATGCGCACAAGGTACGAAGACAAGCACTAAAGAATCAGCATTCGATGCCGTGAAGAAAATCATTGCCCCTTGCATCTATACCGCGGCCACCACAATTGTTGCATTTTGCTCGTTAATTTTAAGCGATATCAGACCCGTCATCGACTTTGGCTATATCATGGTAATAGGCATATCAATTGCCTTTATTGTTACCTTTACTTTACTACCCGCCTTGCTGCCTAAGATAAAGGCTGTAGGTAAGGCGAAGGCAAAAGACAAAATCACAGACTCTATTACTCTCTTTTTTGCAAATTTGGTCTGTAGGAAAGGCCCGTTGGTATTTTTAATATTTATATCCCTAGTTACCCTAGGCGCAATTGGCGTATCTAAGCTCACGGTAGAAAATAGTTTTATTAATTATTACAAAGAATCTACCGATATAAATAAAGGCATGAGGATTATCGATAACAAGCTAGGTGGTACAACACCTCTTAGCATTATCATTGATGCCCCCGCATCAGAAGATTCAGAATATGACGAAGAGTACGAAGAGGATTTTGGCGACTTCCTAATGCATAATAACAAATCTCAAGATTGTAGCTTTTCCGGCGGCTACTGGTTTAATGGCTTTAATTTACAAACAATTGTACAAATCCATAATTACTTAGATAGCCTGCCCGAGACTGGTAAAGTTATGTCCCTGGGTACATCAGCCAAAATATTGCAATCATTAAACCAGGATAAGCCCCTTGATACGTTCTTCCTCAATATTGCTTGCACCAAAATACCAAGCGAGCTAAAAGAATTAATCTTTGCCCCCTATCTGTCCAAAGATGGTAACCAAATTCATTTTAACGTTAGAGTAATAGAGTCCTCTAGTTCTTTAAAGAGAAATGAGCTAATAAATAACATTACAAATCACCTCATTAACGAATTCTCTTTAAAGGCAGAGCAAATCCATTTAAACGGAATGTTAGTTTTGTATAACAATATTCTAAATAGTCTTTTCGAGAGTCAAATTTTAGCGTTATCCTTTGTTTTCTTAGCTATTTTTATAATGTTTTTACTATTATTCCAAAATTTCCGCCTAGCTTTAATTGCACTCATACCAAATATAATTGTTGCTATCCTAATACTTGGAATAATGGGCTGGTTTAAGATCCCGCTTGATATAATGACCATTACAATTACAGCCATCTCAATTGGAATCGCAGTAGATGACACCATACATTACATTCATAGGTTCACAGAAGAGTTCAAAACAGATCAGAATTATCATTTGGCTATCAAGCGCTCTCATAAAACTATTGGTAAAGCCATGTATTACACGACAATCACAATTGCTTTTGGCTTCTCTATTTTGATATTTTCTAACTTTGTTCCAACGATCTATTTTGGCATATTAACAGCCATTTCAATAATCATTGCGCTATTATCAGACTTTATGCTACTACCACTTATGCTTTTATGGTTTAAGCCATTTACTAATAGGTAATGTTTCGGCGCACAATAAAAATGAATTTAATTTTTTCAATAATGAATTGTAGGATCGGGGCTTTCCCGCCCAGAAGCATTGAATCTGGTCTATCAAGGGCGGGAGGACCCCGCCCTTACGCAATTTTATATATTGGTTAAATTTGCAAAAAACTGCAGGGTTTTTATTAATGCCACTTAACTCAAGGCAGTAGTACAAAATATTGCGTCTCGTGATATATTAATTATTAACGGACATTCGGGGCATTCCCATTATAGGAATCTGGATTTTGCTCTATACTATCAGCATTATCTGACTCCAAACCTTCATAATCACGATTAAATTCAGCGCCCTCTACTGGGCCACCACCATCTATCTCAACTTGATACTGTTCTGCTTCATCTTGTGCAATTTCACGTTCATCAATCTCTAATTCTAATTTGCCTAGCAATAAATATGCAAGAACTGCTAGCCCGAGCGCTATAAATATAATTTTTTTCATAATAATTACTGTAATAGGTTAATATTGATTTCCTATACTGATTTTAGTTTGAACCTAAAGCCGTAGTAGAAAGTTAATTTGGGTTACCAGATCATGCTAGATCTAGTATGACGTGATAGTATAAGATAATTTTCTACTACCGCTTTTAGTTTTAATCAACTGTAATGTCATAAGTTAAATTACAACCGGCTAATTCATTAGAAAAAACATAGCCTCCACTATCAGCGCAAGTGGCTGTACTAACATCTCCATAAACCCTAAAACGAATTTTTCCTGCCAAAGCTATTCCATCATCCAATTTACGATCAATGCGGTAATGTTCCTTGGGCACAAATCCAGCATTGTTAGGGTCGGTAGATGAGCCTAATTGATGACAATTAACACCTATATCTGATAGAGATAGCGTCGAGCATGTAACCGGAGGATGATATAAATTATGCTTAAAAGCAGATACTCTAAAAACACCTTCCAAAGGCAACTGCATCAAGCCCGTCTCAATAATCGCCAAATCAGCATTATCACTCTCCGATGACCAGTTTATATTACCATCGCCACTGCCATCAGCCACAGTTGTTAAGTTACTCGTAGCATTTGGATCATCACCTGGATAATAACCATAAGCAATGTGATAGGTGCCTATTGCCGCCCTGTAACTATTTATTTCGGTCATAACTTTGTACAAACCAGCAGAATTGAGCACTTCACGACTTTTTATAAAGCCGATAAGAAGCAAGCCTGATACTACCAAAATAATACTTAATTCAAGTAATGAAAAAGCCGATCTAGTAGCACCGTTATGATTATCGCAATTGCCTGATATCACAGCTTTCTGATCCATAAATTAAGTTAAAATATTATTACCATCAACCACATATTCTAGAATCAATGGCCTAGCATTATAAGTTGAGGCCATCACTGCTCCATAAGCACCAGATGATTTGATAATTAAATAATCATCAGCCTCTTGCTTTTGAAATAGAATATCACGAACAAAAACATCACTAGTCTCGCAAACGGGACCAACAATATCACAAGCCTCTCTTTCCTTCTCCGCATCTTGGACTACTGGTAAGACTTGATGTAATGCAGAATAAAGCGCAGGTCTGAGCAGGTCATTCATAGCACTATCTATAATCACAAAACTTTTACCAGCTACACGCTTAACCAAAATTACCTGCGTGACTAAAATACCCGCATTAGCAACCAAAAGACGGCCTGGTTCAAAAATATAAGTCATACCAGGCAGCTTTGACGCTGCAGCAATTGCAACTTCTGCATAATCTGCAATTGAAATAGTTTTATTATCTCCATATGGCACGCCAACTCCACCACCAAAATCTATACGATCAATCTTATAACCATCACTTAATAATGATTTAGCAAAATCAATCGTAACTTTAAATGCTGCAGCGAAAGGTGCGATTTCAGTAATTTGCGAACCAATATGAACTGACAAACCTCTAAAGTTAATATTCTTCAAATTTCTAATCTCTTTAAGCACCTCTGGCACATAAGCTAAATCAATACCAAATTTATCGCCTTTCTTACCGGTGGAGATTTTGCTGTTAGTTTTAGCATCCACATTTGGGTTAATCCTAAGTACGATATCCTGAATTTTATTCTTAGAACGAGCAATTTCGTCAATCATGAATATTTCTTCCTTAGACTCTGTATTAAATTGGAAAATATTCTGATCAATAGCAAATGCTATCTCCGTTTTTTTCTTACCCACTCCTGAATAAACAATATCTTGCGCTTTAATACCAGCCGCTAGAGCTTTTTCAATTTCGCCCTTAGAAACTACATCCGCTCCACTGCCATTTGCCGCCAAAATCTTCAAAACATGATCATTTGAGTTGGCTTTAACTGCATAACATATTTTTTTATTATCTAACTTTAAAGCTTCGTCAAAAAGTCGATAATGACGCTCAATTGTTGCTTTGGAATATAAGTAAAAAGGTGTTGGATATGTTTTTACCAAATCAGTTATTGATACATCTTCAGCATGAATGATATTATTTTTATAGTTAAAGAAATCCATTATTCTCCAGAGTTTAAATTAGTGTCATTAGCTTCTGGCAAATAAAGATCGCCCTTATTGCCACAATTCGTCATCAGTAAACATATCGACAATGTTAGCAACAATCTTATCATATTATACTTCCAACTTTATTTTCGTAATAGCCCGGCGCACTTCTGAAAAAGCTGTTCCCCCATATGAAGTTCGACTATTTACCGAATTTTCTATTTTAATCGCTTCAAAAATACTATCATCCACACCCGCTTCAAATTCTTGCATCTCGCTGAGTGTTAGCTGGGATAAAGTTTTATTATTTTTCATAGCATGCGCAACAACAGATCCCGTTATATGGTGAGCGGTGCGAAAAGGAATATTTAAATTAGACACAAGCCAATCGGCAAAATCAGTAGCATTCAAAAAACCTGCTTCGGTGGCAGCAAACATGCGCTCTTTATTAGCCGTCAGATCAGCTATCATTCCGGTAGTTATTTTAAGACAAATAATAACATTCTCAAAACTATCAAAAGCTGGCTCTTTATCTTCTTGCATATCTTTCGAATACGCCAGAGGAAGTGATTTGATAACTGTTAGCAAGCTAATTAAATTACCATAAATCCGTCCCGCCTTACCTCGAACTAACTCCGCAGCATCAGGATTCTTCTTTTGCGGCATGATTGATGAGCCAGTGATGTAACTATCAGACAAGCTTATATAGCCAAAGTTCGGATTCATAAATACCACTATTTCTTCAGCTAAGCGCGTCAAATTACTTTGCATAATTGCGCAATTACTCAAGAACTCTAAGGCAAAATCACGCGATGATACCGAATCTAAAGAATTTTCCGTTGGCCCATCAAATCCCAACAGATCCGACGTAAATTGACGATCAATATTATATGGAGTTCCAGCCAATGCAGCACTACCCAGCGGACACTGATTGTGACGCTTAATTAAATCTTCAAAACGTGATCTATCACGCAATAACATTTGGCAGTAAGCAAGCAACTGATGTGCAAAGCTTATTGGCTGCGCGGGTTGTAGGTGGGTATGGCCAGGCAAAATATATTCAACATAAGCTTCTGCCTTTTGGATTAAGGCTTTAAGTAGCTCCGTTATTTCCGCATTAACCGCTTTGGAGGCATTATTAATAAATAATTTAAAATCAGTAGCCACCTGATCATTGCGCGAGCGGGCGGTATGAAGCTTTCCTGCCGCGCTCCCAATCAAATCTTTAAGCCGCATTTCGATATTCATATGAATATCTTCATATTCTTTTGAAAACACAAATTCTCCGGCCTCAATTTCAAGCTGAATTTTATCTAAGCCTTCTGCAATCTGCCTATGCTCATCCTCTGTTAGTATCCCTACCTTCGCAAGCATTGCAGCATGGGCCTTTGAGCCTAAAATATCTTCTCGATATAATTTTTTGTCGAAATCTATCGAAGCATTAATCTCCTGCATAATCTCATCTGGCGCTTTATCGAATACACCGCCCCATATGCTGCTTATATTTTGCCTTGCGTTTTTACTCATTGAATTATATCTTTATTTACCTTAATAAGGCCTCAAACTTTACTTAATTTATTTTCCAATGCAACCAAAGAAAATAGTTTTATTTCTCATGTTACTATCCCTCCTAGGCATAGTAACTTATAATATCGCAAGGCATGATCCATATTATTATAACCCCAAGGCAGAAGTACCTAGCGACAATATCCCTAAAGCATCCATTGAAGCTTTGGCAATAACCGAGGATGTACCTGAGTTACAATTCATTAATAAAAATGGCGATCTCAAATCAATTTTTGATTATAAAAATAAAGTAATATTAGTAAATTTTTGGGCCACATGGTGCCTTCCTTGTGTAAAAGAATTACCCACCTTAAATAATCTTAAAGTTAAATATCGTGATCAAATTGAGATTATCACTATTTCAATAGATTCCTCTGAATTTAACGAAGTAAAAGGCTTCTTTGAAAAAATGAATCTAAAAAGCTTAAATTATTATATGGACCACAATAATCTATCTTACGTAGCCTCCAGGTCACTTGGAGTTCCAACCACGCTATTAATCGATTCTAATTACAAAATACATTATCGTATCTCTGGCTTTGTTGATTGGAGCCTACCAGAAAATCAAATCTTGGTCGAGAATTTATTCCAAACCTCTTCAAAATGAAAGAACAGATATATCAACAATTAAAAGCCAATCTAGACTCAGAGTATCTTGAAGTCATAGATGAATCTCATATGCATAATGGGCATAATAATTTCGATGGATCCGCAGGTAGTCATTTTAGACTAATTATTAAATCCGAATTTTTAACCGACCTACCAAAAGTCAAGGCTCACAAAACTATCTACCAGATTCTAAGTAAAGAAATGGGGATCATCCACGCCCTCGCAATTGAGCTAAAGTAAGAAACGGGTCTTATAGAACAAAGAATCATATCCCCTTAAGAAGAATGTAGGGGCGGTGTCCTACCGCCCTTGGTAGAGCGACCTAGGTGTTTCTGGGCTAAAAAACTCCGCCCCGACAACTCCTTATTAAAAAAATATTAAATTCATTTTTTATTGTGCGCCGAACCTTTATTATACAAGGGTGTTTGTCGCATAATTCTGTTTTTACTCCGGATGGTAATGACCTTACATGATCAAGAAAAATTTTAAATACCACATCGTCCAAATAATAAACCTTTATTGATTTTAGAAAATTCTCCATTATAAACTCGGCCAATATTTTGATGGAATAAAATGACTAAAATAAGAATAGAATCTGATTCATTTGGTAATTTAGAAGTAGCTTCGGACCGTTACTATGGCGCTCAAACGCAAAGATCATTACAAAATTTTAAAATTGGTATCGAAAAAATGCCAGCATCCATTATTAAAGCCCTGGGTATTTTAAAAAAAGCGGCCTGCTTAACTAATAAAGATTTAGGCATCTTGGATGAGAAGATAGCTGGCGCCATAAGCAATGCTGCTGATGAAGTTATTAGCCTTGAACTTGGTGATCATTTTCCACTTAGTATATGGCAAACTGGCTCTGGAACCCAAACTAATATGAATGCTAATGAAGTAATATCTAATCGTGCCATTGAAATGCTAGGCGGCGAGATTGGGTCCAAAGCACCAGTTCATCCAAATGACCATGTGAATATGGGGCAATCTTCAAATGATACTTTCCCAACCGCCATGCATATTGCAGCTGCCATGACCATCAATGGGGACCTTATTCCTGCATTAACCAAACTTAGAGATGCTTTAAAAGTCAAACAAGATGAGTTTCAAGATATTGTAAAGATTGGCCGTACGCATCTTCAAGATGCCACCCCCCTCACCCTAGGCCAAGAGTTTTCTGGCTATGTAAGACAAATAGAGCTTGGCATTGAGCGAGTGGAAAAAGCTTTACCAAATATTTATAAATTGGCCCAAGGCGGTACAGCGGTTGGTACAGGACTTAATTCCATCAAAGGCTTTGCAGAGAAATTTGCAGCCCAGGTTGCAGATATTACAGGCTTACCGTTCATTACCGCTGAGAATAAGTTTGAAAGCTTAGCCGCACATGACGCTATCATTGAGATGAGCGGGAGCTTAAATGTGCTAGCTTGTTCATTAATGAAAATTGCTAATGATATCAGATTGCTTGGCTCTGGTCCAAGATCAGGACTAGGCGAGCTATCCCTGCCGGAAAATGAGCCTGGCTCATCCATCATGCCAGGAAAAGTTAATCCAACACAATGCGAAGCCATTACCATGGTTGCAACTCAAGTGATGGGAAATCATACAACCATTACTATTGGTGGTTCGAATGGTCATTTTGAATTGAATGTGTTCAAGCCTGTAATGATTTATAATTTACTACAATCAATCAAACTCATAGCCGATAGCTCGGTATCATTTACTGATAATTGCGTTGTTGGTATCCAGGCAAATAGAGATAATATTGATCAACTGATGCAAAAATCATTAATGTTAGTGACTGCATTAAATCCGCATATTGGCTATGATAATAGCACCAAAATTGCTAAAAATGCTCATGCTAAAGGTACCTCCCTCAAAGAATCAGCTTTAGAGCTTGGCCTAGTTAGTAGTGAAGATTTTGACAGATGGGTCATACCACAAAATATGATCGGCCCAAAAGATTTGTAAATCTACCTAAAGGGGCTGTAAAAATGCTACTTGCACTTGCTCCAACAGGCTGCAAGTAGCCTATCTACAGATCTCACGCATCGGCTATTGCTTATTTGGCAACAAATAATTAAGCTGATAAATCATACTAAATTTGATAACTCTTAATGAATAGATCAGCATTTTCTCTTATCGAGCTATCTCTCTCGATTTTGGTTATAAGCCTTCTCATAACCATTGCAATGGGCGGACAATCTCTACTTACTCAATCACGCATAAGCCGTTTGGCCGTTGAAATTAATACAATTAAGCAAGCAATAGCAGGGTTCGAACTCACTTATAACGCTATTCCAGGCGATATGTCTGATGCCTATCTATTATTTAGCGCCTCTGGATGCGGAGATGATGGTAGTGGTACTTTATCTACTGAAGATAAACAGTCTGGATGCAATGGAGATGGAGATCATGATATTGTCAATAATGGTATTACTATTTCTGGAGCTGGAGGTAGTAGCAACGGATTCTTCAGAGAGGAGCATAATGTGTGGAATCATTTATCTTATGCAGAGCTTTTGACAATCGAAGATTCTACAACTAATTACTTTGAGTCCAAAGCCTTTGCCGATTTAACCATATCATATAGCTCATATGATCTAACTAATAACCCTGCATTTAAACGGTCAAAAAATGTCTTATTCATTGGCAAGCTTAGATCCGACTTAATAACATCTGATGTTACGCAAACTTACGCCACACCTGGCAATATTTTATCACCCCAAATAGCCCGAAAATTAGATAATAAATTAGATGATGCTCTTGCTTATAGTGGTAATATCCAAGGATTTAGTGGTTATGATGATGCAAGTAATGTCGGCGCAAACTGCTCATCACCTGTGACCGATTATAATCAAGAGAGTAGCACTGATTACCTTCTAACCAACACAACAAATGAATGTGTTATCATGATTGATATTTACACAATAAATTAAATATACTCTAGCAGGCTGTAAATAGCAGTCCTCAGGCACCTGTAAGAGGCCTAATGAGATAATAGGCGTCTTCATATTCTACCCTTAATGATATCTGTTATGGTTCGGGTTTTTATACTAATTCCCATCTTAAAAGCGGTTCTAAGATGGGGCGCTCTAAGGCCGCGCATGCCTTACGCTACGCGGAGGATTTG
>JABJNB010000029.1 GCA_018659145.1 Rickettsiales bacterium | reverse complement strand
CTTCTAATTCAGACTTCACTTCTGATAAATCCCATAATTGATCAATCAATTGATCTAATGTTACCATCTCTACTTGATTTAACGGCATAATTTAGTTAAAATTTAGTTAAAATTTAGTTAAAAAATAAGCTATAAAGCTAACAGAGCTCTAACTTCACAGCTTATTCATGCAAGTAATTTAATTGGAAATGTTAAAGAATTTTAAAATTTAGCTTTCAACAGGCCCAGCTTGCCTTCAGGCGGCTCAAATCTTTAGCTGGGTTTGGCCATTTGCCAGAATATGATGATGTAAGCTCCAGATCCTGGTTTTATGGAAAGCTCTTAGTAGCATTGTTATCTGAGGAAATGATTGGTTTATCGAAAACCGTTTCCCCCTGGGGCTACTGCTTTTGTAAAATCCAATAGAGGAGAAAGTGCCTGGAGAGAATTTGCATTCGTCATTCATCAGCCACAGATTGCCTTTGAGGCCGTGCTGTCTCTATCTATCTTTATGCAAAACTGGAATCAAATATCTGCTTCCTTAGCTGAATCGAGTAGAAAAAGATCTTTGCAAACTAGTCATGTTGGTAGATGTGGTTAGCGCTTATGCACCCTTGTCTCCTAATAGCCAAGTTTAAATTCTGCCTGCCTACAAAAGCATAATTATTTTCTTTTTGTATTTAGTGTGTTATCTGTAAATTCGCTACTTAAGCATAACTTGATATTGCATTACAAAGAAAAATCAAGTCGTTGCTTGGCTCGTTAAACAAAAGCTAAGAAGGCAATGCTAACACAACATTATGATAATATTTTAGAATATAGCGTTAGTGAAATTTCTAACTCTGTAAAACTGGTTGTTGAATCAAGTTTTAGCTTGGTAAAAATTAGAGGCGAGGTTTCAAATTTAAAATTTCATCAATCTGGTCATGTATATTTCAGCCTAAAAGATGAAAATGCCGTTATTAATGCCGTTTGCTTTAAAAATATCGCAAGCAACTTAAAGATAAGACCTGATGAGGGGCTAGAAGTTGTAGCAATAGGAAAAATTACTACATATAGTGGCAGATCAAATTACCAAATCATAGTCACAGACCTAATAGTTGGCGGCACCGGATCACTAATGGCTTTGTTTGAGAAACGAAAACAAGAGTTGCTGGGCAAAGGCTATTTTGATGCAAAGCACAAAAAGCCAATCCCCAGATTTCCAGAAAGAATATATGTTATCACATCAGAAACCGGGGCCGTAATACAAGATATTATTCACAGAATAGAGGCTCGCTACCCTCTTCATTTAATTATTGCCCCCGTACGCGTTCAAGGATCTGGGGCGGAAATAGAAATTGCCAATCGCATTAGTCAAATAAATGAAATAACGGATAATAAAAGCGGTCCAAATCTTATAATTATTGCAAGAGGCGGCGGCTCCATAGAGGATCTGTGGTGCTTTAATGAAGAGATAATTATACAAGCTGTCTTTAACTCCTACATTCCTATCATATCAGCCATTGGCCACGAAACAGATACTACCCTAATAGATTACGCCTCTGATTTAAGGGCCCCGACCCCAACAGCCGCCGCGGAACTCGCAACACCTGTAAGATTTGACTTAATGAACCTGCTTGTTGATCGAAAGGCAAGGCTCAATCGCAACATTCAAAAAACACTAAGCGATCCCCTCCTGCAAATAAACTCCCTAAGCAGAATACTCAGCCAAGGCGAAACGATGCTACATAATAAATATCAAAAAACCGATGATGTTACTGATCTGTTATATAGCTCCATTCGATCAAAATTAGAGATTTTACAAATAAAATATGAAGGCCTGTCATCCCAAATAAGAACGCCTAAACAAATCCTAATAAGCTATCAGGACAAAATTAATAATTTTTTTAGATTTCTTAACCAAAATAGCCAAACTCTTATTGGGGCGAATGTTGATAAATTAACTTACCTAACCCCAAACAAACAAATAGTTTTTAATAAAATTAGCTATCATAGACTTGCTGTACAAGATCTGGAGCGAAAACTCACAAAGGCGTTAATGGCAAAATTTAAATCAGAATCCCAAAATTTAGATAATTTGACTAAATTGCTAGCCAGCTTTAGTTATAAAAATGTTCTAAAACGTGGCTTTGCCCTAATTAGAGACGAAAATGGCTCTCTCATTAAAAGCGCAGCAGAAATAAAATCAAACAAAGAGATAGAAATTGAATTTTTTACTGATAGAATACGCCTCCCCAATATTAACGCATAACTAATACTTGCAAGTGAGTACGGCTAATTCAATGAAATTTTTAATTATAAATGCAATTTTTTATGAAGATATTGCTGAAATGATGCTGGAGGGAGCCATCTCCGAAATGGATGCATTGGGGCATACTTATCAAAAAATATCTGTACCTGGTGCATTTGAAATTCCACCGACCATTAGCTATGCCGCAGATATAGAAAAATATGATGGTTTTATAGCACTAGGATGTGTCATTAAAGGCGAAACCATACATCATGAAATTGTGGCTCGGGAAAGCGCTCGCGGCTTAAATGATCTGGCTATGAATCTAAATCTTGCTATAGGAAATGGCATTATTACTGTTGATAATTACGAACAAGCATTATTTAGAGCCGATCTAAATAAAGGCAACAGAGGTGGCTTTGCAGCAGAAGCTGCAATAAAAATGGCCATGATTAAAAGTAGTTTTTTTCACTTATTACAAGAAAATGATGAGCACTGATAGCGAGATTTTAACTCTTTTAGATGATTTCAGTAAGCAAAGACGCTCACGCGTCATTGCTATGCAGGCAATATACAACATAGAGTTCACAGAAGATTTTGACGCAATAGAAGCTATAGCAAACAACACAATTGACCTTTATCTAGAGGGGCGCCAAAATCCAGAAAAATATGTTAATAAAGATCTTGTTACAAAAATATTTAATTACGCTTTCGCAAATTATGAAAGCCTTAACCATGAGATTATAAAATATTTAAAAAACGAAGACTCGTTTGCATCCATGTCGTTAAATATTAAGGCTATTTTGAAATGCGCAATAGCAGAGTTAGTCACTTTTCCAAAAACTGACAGTCCTATTATAATTAACGAATATACAGATGTTTCTAAAGAATTTGAAAGCCTAGAAAAGAGCAAGTTCATTAATGCCGTACTGGACAAGGCCTCAAGATCACTTAGGCTATAGTCCTTGGGACGACGAAATAACAATGAATGAAGATTATATTATCTCACATTATATAACTGAATTACTCGAAGAGAATTCAGTTAATGATGACGTAGCCTTAGTGACATTAAAAAAAGCAGACTACATAATTACCTCTGATGCCATTAACGAAAATATACATTTTTTTGCATCTGATCCGGCAAAATCTATAGCATATCGCTTAATTATGGTGAATTTATCAGATATATTTGCCAAGGGCGCACATCCTTTATACTTAATGCTTAATTTGGGATTTAAATCAGGTCTTGATAAAGATTGGTATGAGGAATTTTTTGATGAAATCAAGCATCTTAAAAGCTCTTATAACTTTAAAATTATTGGTGGTGATACGACTTTAAGTACAAAAAATAGCTTTTCTGCCACAGTTATTGCCGAAAGTTATTCAAATATGCCAAAAAGATCTAACGCGAAGCTAGGTGATGAATTATACATAACCAATGTGATTGGAGGATCCTTCTTGGGCTGTGACGCAATAAAGCAATCTTATATGAGTAAATTCATTAACAACTACCATTATCCAAAACCAACAGATACTTGTATCCCTTTAATAAAACAATATGCTAATGGTTCAACAGATAGCTCTGATGGGCTATATAGTGCTCTTGAAAATATATCTACAGCATCAAATCTTGGTTATGAAATAGATTTTCTAAAAATACCATTTGCCTCTAATGTAAATCTTGTAAATCAGTTTTGCCTAAGTGATGATTACCAGGTTCTATTCTCATCAAATCCTAATAATTCAGATAAAATTAAAGATTTTTCCTATAAATATAACCTAAATCTTTCTAAAATAGGTAAACTAACCTCTAAGTCTAAGAATATCCTCAATATTGATACTTTTGATAAATCCAAAATTAAAAAATTTTTTCATCAACTATAAATGCATATTTTCAGGCTGTTTTGCAATATAATTGCGCAAGGGCTTTTCTATAAATATTTTATAAATTTAACAAATAATCAGTTAAATCATGGGTAACATCTGGCTCCTCACCAAACCACTCATTAAAAGATAAAGCCCCTTGCTCCATTAGCATAGACATTCCGTGAACTACAATGTGACCCTCATTTTTTGCCTGTTCCAAAAAATCAGTAAAATAAGGTTTATAAATTATATCGTAACAAACTAATGTTTTATTAGATTTTTTCAAATCTATATCCAGTTTTTTTCCTGAGATTATTCCTATTGATATAGTGTTAATAATCACATCCACTTGACTGATAACATCATCAATCCTATCTAATGGTATAACTTTTGCTCCCGGCAATAATTCGTCTCTCAATTTTTCAGCCCTCTTTATGGTACGATTTGCTACAACAATTTTTTTCAATCCATTTATAGCAAATGCCGCAACGACTCCACGCGCAGCACCCCCTGCCCCAATAACCAGGATAACCTTGTCTGTAAGATCGTAGTTTGATGGGATATTTTTCACTAAGGAATCATAGAATCCTGAAATATCTGTATTATAACCATGAAGAACTCCGTCTCTTACAACCACTGTGTTTACAGCCTTTGCTCTTTCAGATAATGGACATACAGTTCCCAATTCCTTTAAAATATGATAAGCCTCCTCTTTTAACGGAAGGGTTATATTAACACCTAAATACCCTGACTCAGCCATAGACTTTAAAAAGCTTAGCAGATATACCTTTGGAACCCTTATCCTTTCATAAGTAGCATACTTAATGCTGTGCATTTTAAACCAATAATTATGCATTTCCGGAGATATAGAATGATCTACTGGATCCCCTATTACTGCTAACTTTACTTCTTCCATCCTTTATATTTTTTAATTTGTTTAACTCTCTTACACCCTCTATATTTATCTACACCGACCATATTTAGATCTTTGTACTCTTTAAAAGTCAAAATATTTTCATCATTAATTATATTAAACATGTTGTTTATAAAAAATGTTACATATTCCAATTTGTCAGAGAAATTATCCATCTTAATTAATGTACTTTGCATCAATTTTTCCTGAACTACTATTTTTTGGCACCTAGCCTCACTAATATTCAATCCTAATATTTTTTCAATATCCATACTGATATATTGCAAATTAATATTCTTATTTTGTTTTACTAAGCATTTGTATAATCGATGTAGCAGTTTCTTCCACAGATTTTCTTGAAATATCAATTATCGGCCAGTTATTAGCTAGGTACAATCTTTTAGCAGCTATAACCTCATCTTTTACCTTATCATTATCTATATAATCAAATTCCATCCCTGGGCCAATGTTACGAATTCTGGTTTTGCGAATTTGAATCAAAATTTCTGGAGATATAGAGAATCCAACTATTAGCTTATTCTTAATTGCTGATATTTTTTTTGAAAAAGAAACTTCATGGACAAAGGGTACATTTGCAGCTTTAATACCCCTATATGCAAGATATATACAGGTTGGGCTTTTAGATGTCCTAGAAGGCCCTACTATTATTACATCTGAATTTTCAATATCTTGAAGCTTTTGACCGTCATCATGACTAATGGTAAAATTAATAGCATCTATTCTGTTAAAATAATCATCATCTAACTTATATTGCCTTCCTGGGTGATTAACAACATCTGTGCCTATATATTTGGAAAACTTATGAATAATATTATCTAGAGCAGGAATGCATGGAAGATTACTTAAATCACAATAATCAATCAATTTATTAAGCAGCATTTCATCCAAAATTGTATATAAAACTATTCCTGGATTATCCTTTATAGACTCAATTATTTTATCTACCTTAGTCTCACTCCTAACTAAGCTCCATACATACTCTTTAACTTCAACATTAGCAAATTGTGATAATACAGCCCGTGACATTGAAATTAAAGTCTCTCCTGTAGAGTCAGATATAAGATGAAGGTTTATTTGTTTATTCATTGTTAATAACTTATAAAATAATGAACATTATAATTAATCTCTTTTTTTTTATTATTTTAGTAAATAACTAACTAACAAAAATTAATAATGTTAGTAAAGTTACAATTGTTCTAAACAAATCATAATAAATAATTTCAAAAAGCTATCTATAGTTACAAATAAGGTCTATTTCTTTTGTATCAATTTATTATTAAATTGTTAATAACTGGTTAACAACTGACTTTTAAACCTAATTAACAGCCCTTTCTTTTTATTCTAATGTTTTATAAATATATAAAAGATAAAAAAAATATAATTAAGAACCCTATTTGGATTATGAGGCAAGCAGGTAGATATTTGCCTGAGTATAGGGCTATTAGAAAAAACTATCCTAATTTTCTAGAATTTTGTTATTCAAAAGAAGATGCAGGAAAAGTAACTATTCAGCCAATTAAAAGATATGATTTAGACGCTGCTATAATATTCTCAGACATATTAGTTATACTAGACGCTTTAAACCACAAAGTTCTCTTTAAAGAAAACATAGGACCAATAATAGAATATAATCCTAATTTTGAAGAAATATTAGACGTAAGTAATTATAATGAATTTTTAAAACCTGTATATAAAACAATATCTAGAGTAAGGGAAGATTTGGACTCTGACAAAAGTTTAATAGGGTTTGTAGGAGGTTTTTTTACATTACTAGCTTATTTAATAGAGGGAAGGGCAAGCAAGAGCTTTACTAAAGCATTTGATTTTGTAGAAAATAACAATAAAAAATACCAGGTTTTAAAAGAAGTTATAATCCAAGCGATAATTACTCATTTAAAAAACCAAATTGATAGCGGAGTTGATACTGTTAAGATTTTTGATTCTCACTCAGGATTAGTCCCTGATGAATTGTATCAGGAGCTAGTAATTGACCCAACTATAAGAATTGTTAATGAAATAAGAGAATATAATAATAAAATAGTAATTATAACATTTCCCAAAGGTTCGAAAGATAGGTATTTTGACTTTGCTCAAAAAGTTTTACCTGATGTTATAGCTCTAGATCAGTATTTCGATTTAGATAGAATAGATGAGATAAGAAAGATTAAAAATATCGTTACTCAAGGAAATATAGATCCTGAAATTTTGTTTAAAACAAAAGATGATATAAGAAAATCTGTGGAGAATTTAAAAAAGCATACAGATGGTCACAAACATATATATAATCTTGGACATGGGGTTATAAAAACAACCGACCCAGAAAATATGGCTTATTTGATAGAGTCTTTCAGAGGCTAGTTATCTGCTGATATTATATATTTAAAGTTACAAATCGTATGTAGGGTCAATATTTTTGGCAACCTCTATTGTGCGCAAGAGCGAAGTTTTTTTATATTTTCTTTATAACTTCCATTCTTAAAAACATAAGATCCTGCAACAAGAACATTTGCCCCAGCTTCTATAGCAAGTTTTCCTGTTAAGTTGTTAATTCCACCATCAACTTGTAGGTCTATTTCTCTACCAGAGGTATTAATTTTTTTCCTTAATCTAGTAATTTTATCTAATTGAGAGTGAATAAATTTTTGACCACCAAATCCTGGGTTAACTGTCATAACTAGAATTAAATCTAAATCATTTATAACGTAATTGAGAACAGAGTCTGAAGTTGATGGAACTATAGATACACCAGCTTTGATTCCAAATGACTTGATTAGTTGGATTGACCTGTCTAGATGAATTGAGGCTTCAGCATGAATGGTTATTATGTCAGCTCCTGCTTTTGCAAACAATTCTACATATTGGTCAGGATTATTGATCATTAAGTGGCAATCGAATATTTTGTCACTTTTCCCCCTAATGGCTTTAACAACATCTGGACCAATTGTTATATTGGGGACAAAATTACCATCCATGACATCTATGTGAATAAAATCTGCTCCTGCATGATCTATGGCTCTTATCTCTGATTCCATGTTAGCAAAGTCACAAGACAAGATTGATGGAGCTATTTTTATATTTTTTATCATAATTTTTTAGTTTATATTGCACTTTAGGTCTAAGTTTTATAGGTTCCTTTGCTTAATAGTTGATAATGGTATAATTATGTTGTTTATAAATCAAGCTATAGCAAGTGAAGTAGTGGAAAATATTTCTGCTAATCCAAGCTTACAGCAACCCGCATCGTCAGGATTTATTCCTATTTTGTTAATATTTGTTATATTTTATTTTTTGCTTATTAGGCCTCAGCAAAAGAAAGCTAAAGAGCATAAGGTTATGGTAAACGCTTTGGCCAAGGGGGATTCGGTTTTAACATCTGGAGGAATAGTTGGGAAAATAACTAAAGTAAAAGACGACGGTTTTGTAGATCTTCAAATAGCAAAGGATACGATAATACAGGTAGTAAGATCAACTATATCTTCTAAAGTTGACAAAGACCTTAGCTCGACTTCTTCCGAAGGTGATAAGAAGGTCAAAAAAATTAAAAAAGCAAAGGTAGAAAAGAAAATTAAAAAGGCATAATTACAAATGCTTAATATCCCGCGCTGGAAGGTTATATTAGTATCGGTAGTTGTAATATTTTCGCTATATATCTCTCTGATGAACTTTTTCTTTTATGAGGATAAAGTCAATTTTCCGCCCAAGATAAATCTTGGGCTTGATCTTAAGGGGGGATCGCATCTTTTGCTTGAAATTAACTTCGATAAATATTTTGATGATAAGGTTGAAATTTTAAAAGATGAAGTTCGTAATAAGTTGAGAACGGAGAGAATAGGTTACCTAAACTTAACTAGAAATGGCAATGTAATCAACTTTGAGCTAAGAGATGAGTTTAATGTTGAGTTTAATGAGTCATTCGCATCCTTTTCAAAGGATTTGATTATATCGATAGACGGTCCCAATATAAATATTAAATATTCAGATGGGTTTATTGTCGACTTACAAAGGCAACTATTGTATCAGTCAATAGAAATAATTCGCCGAAGAATAGATGAGACCGGTACAAGAGAGCCGTTAATTCAGCCCCAAGGAATGAATAGAATTATTTTACAGTTACCAGGAATTGATGATCCATCACGTTTAAAAAATATACTTGGAAAAACAGCAAAACTTACCTTTCACTTTCTCAATGAGGAAAAGCCTTTTGCTGGACTGGATCAAATAATATCTCCACCGGGATATAGAATATTAGGAGAGGATAGTTTAATTAGTGATGAGCGTGGAACTAAATATGTTGTCAAAAATAGAGTAGAGCTAACAGGAGATGTTTTGCTTGATGCTCAGCCAGGGTTTTACCAGGGTAAAGCTCAGGTAAATTTTAAATTTGATTCAATTGGGGCCAAAAAATTTGGCAATCTTACCTCTGGAAATGTAGGAAAATTATTTGCCATAGTATTAGATGATAAAGTCATTAGTGCGCCAATGATAAGAGAGGCAATTTTGGGCGGACAAGGAGTTATCTCTGGAAGTTTTACAGCTGAATCAGCAAATGATCTGGCTATTTTACTTAGGGCCGGAGCGCTTCCTGCTCCTTTAGAGATTATCGAAGAGCGTACGGTGGGGCCATCTTTGGGTCAGGATTCGATAATTGCTGGTAAGTCAGCCATAATTCTAGGAGTAATCTTGGTAATGATTTCAATGGTGCTGGTTTATGGATTTTTTGGATTTGTGGCTGATATCGCTTTGCTCATTAATTTTGTTGTTATATTTACGGCATTATCACTCTTATCTGCTACGCTAACGCTTCCAGGAATTGCAGGGATTGTCTTAACTATGGGAATGGCTGTGGACAGTAATGTGTTAATTTTTGAGCGCATAAGAGAGGAGCATAGATTTGATAAAACAATTTATGCGACAATAGATAATGGGTTTCATCAGGCTTTTAAAACCATTTTTGACTCTAATTTTACCACTTTAATAGCTGCTATTATATTATTTAACTTTGGATCCGGGCCCATTAAAGGCTTTGCTATTACCCTGTCTATTGGAATTTTAGCATCTATGTTTTCAGCCTTAACTTTTACTAAATTAGTATTGTTTTACTGGGCTAAAGGTTCAAAAAATAAAAAAATATCTTATTGATCATCCTGACTTTATATTTATTGGATAGAAGGCAAAAAAATTTCCATCTTTACAATATTTATTGTTTATTAAAACAAGTTTTTTAGTCTTGAAAATAAAGATTTTGATCCAGATGATGAAGAGCTGGATTGTCTTTGAGCGTTGCTTTCTCTAGAAACCTGAGGGCTTTGTTGGTATGGGACAAAACTAGAAGATGCATTAGCTTCGTTTTTATAGCAGTCATTTCTTTGTGCTTGAAACCTTAGGTCATCGATACGCTTAGTTACCTTACTTTCGTTTTTTACAATATGATATGTCTCGAACAAGGCTGGTATTACCAGCATATGTCTAAGCATAAATCTATCATTTTTATGCAAAGATTTCTTATATCTTCTGGCATAGTCAAGCTCTGTTAATATCTGGTCACAACCTTCCTTGGTATATATGGTTGTGGAGTAGGTATCCTTAATCCTTGATCCGGTGCATGACGTTGTAAGAAGCAAGGTTAGGATTAGGGTGGGTTTAATCATTTTTAATCATTATGTAATTTAAATTTCTACCAGCTTCACGCCCCTTTATAGTTGTGGCTCTGTGTGAAAACAGGTAGTCTGTATTAAAGCTGTTGTAACTTAAAATATCTACTTTGTTAACAGATAATTTACTTAAGATGTATTTTGCATATGATTTTAAGTCAAATAATTGCTTTTTTTTATTCAAATAGCGAAAGAATTTGTTGTTTTGTGAAGACTTTAAAATAAACTCTTCACAAAAATCATTATCTACCTCATATGAGCTTCCATCAATTGCTGGCATGATCGCAGCGTATACCTCACTGATATCGCAGCCTAGTAACTCTAATTCTTTTATAGTGTTTTCAATAATCCCACCTATAGCTCCGCGCCACCCAGCATGAATGTTGGCTATATAATTTTTATCTTTTGCATAAAGTAAAATGGGAAGGCAGTCTGCAGTTGTTATAGCCAGGCATATATTGGGAATATTAGTAATTAAGCTATCCGCTTCAAATGTATAATTAGGCATTTTTTGACTATCGACCTTATGCACTTTTGTACTATGAGTTTGTCTTACCCTTTTGATATTTTCGACTTTGGTATTGATAAATTTACTAAAATTTTGGTAGTTTTTATCAATAATCTCTGGATTATCGCCAACGCTATAACTAAAGTTCACCGGAGATTTTATCGATTTATCTAAATCTTCATCAAAAATAGTACCATGAATTATATTGGGAAATTGAGAAAAAAGAGAAGATTTTAAGGTTTTGAGCATGGATTTAAAGTAAAAAATTGATAACACTTTTAATGGACGAAATCATGCTACTATAACGAGATTATAATTTGAAGGCGATATAAATATAATTTTATGCCTGAGTCTTGGATCGGTTTTTTGGATATGAGCGGAGGATTGACTCGGGGATCTGTTAATATTACGAGATAGGCCGGGCCTAGGAACTCCATAGAGTCGCAGGTCAGGGGTGATGCTGCTGTGCCTACCCTATTTGGGTAGGTCTAATTAAAAAAGCCTTTAAATTTGCGTACAAATTTATCAATTTTAGGATTTGAGGCAGGAGAGTCTTTGAATGACTTCTCAAGGTCTTTTAGCAATTCTTTTTGCTTATCGTTTAATTTAATGGGAACCTCAATGGCAATCTCAGCAATCATGTCGCCCTTGTATCCAGAGCCTATAACCGTCATTCCCTCATTTTTTAGTCTAAACTTTGAGTTGTTTTGGGTACCGCTAGGTATTTTTAGTTCCACCTTTCCACCGGAAATTGTAGGAATCTGTATTTTATCACCAAGTGCAGCCGTTGAAAAAGAAATTGGAACGGTGCAATATATGGCGCTGCCTTGCCGACGGAAAAAATCATGCTCTTTAATAGTAACGTAAATATACAAATCACCAGCCTGACCTTTTCTAAGGCCTATTTCACCTTCGCCATCCAGGCGGATCTTGTTGCCTTCCTCGATACCAGCCGGTATTTTAACTTTTAATGTTTTTTGTTTCTCTGATCTGCCAGAGCCATTGCAAGGTTTGCATGGGTCTGTAACAATTTTACCAGCTCCGCTACAGCTATAACAAGTCTTCTCAACAATAAAAAAGCCTTGTTGCATTCTAACTTTACCGGCACCATTGCAAGTAGAGCAAGATTCTGCGGATTTATTGCTCGTGCTACCGGATCCCTTACAGCTGCCACAAGAGCTAGCGCAAGAGAAGCTGATTTCTTTTTCAGATCCGCTATATGCTTGATCTAGTGATATCTCTAAATTATAGCGTAAATCCGCGCCACGATTTTGTTGTGCACGTCCTCCTGATCTTGCGCGACCGCCGCTACCCTCACTAAAAAACTCACTAAATATATCGCTAAATGACGAACCTTCAAAGCCTCCCCCTCCAAAGCCAGCTCCAGATCTACCTCCATCAGTTGAGCCAAAAGTATCGTATTGCTCTCGCTTGCCAGGGTTTTTTAAAACCTCATAAGCGTTACCAATTTCTTTAAACTTCGTTTCAGCCTCTTGGTTCCCAGGATTTCTGTCTGGATGATATTTCATCGCCAGTTTACGATATGCTTTTTTTATATCGGCATCCGAGGCGCCTTTATCGACGCCAAGTAAGTTATAGAGATCCTGTGACATTAAAGTTTAGCTTAAATGGTTTTTTGATTTATGATCCTGTAGATGCGCTGGAGTCATCATCCCCATCTTCTTGGGTCTCATCAACTTTCTCGAAATCAGCATCAACAACAGTCTCATCAGAACTTGCATCAGTTGCTTGATCTTCTGTGGGGGCTGAGCTCTCACCTGAATTAGCAGCGCTAGCTTGATACATAGCTTGTCCTAATTGCATAGCAGTTTTAGACACTTCTTCAACCAATGTGTTGATCGTGCTAGCATCAGAGTTCTCATCTTCAAGTATCTTTTTTAACTCTTCAACTTTTTCAGTAATTTGAGCTTTTTCACTTTCACCAATTTTATCACCATGCTCATTTAGCGCCTTTTCAGTTGAGTAAACTAAAGAGTCAGCTTGGTTTCTAGCTTCAACAAGCTCACGCTTCTTTTGATCTGCTTCAGCGTACTTCTCAGCATTTGCAACCATCTCTTCAATTTCTTCTTTAGACAGGCCGCCAGAGGCTTGGATTGTAATTTTTTGCTCTTTGCCAGTACCCTTATCTTTGGCGCTAACATTTACAATACCATTTGCATCAATATCAAAAGTCACTTCAATTTGTGGGACGCCTCTAGGAGATGGTGGTATCCCTTCTAAATTAAATTGACCTAGGCATTTGTTATCATTTGCCATTTGCCTCTCACCCTGGAAGACTCTAATGGTTACTGCAGATTGGTTGTCATCAGCCGTTGAGAATGTTTGGCTTTTTGATGTTGGAATGGTGGTGTTTTTCTCAATGATCTTAGTCATCACGCCACCCATAGTTTCGAGACCTATGGATAGTGGGGTTACATCTAGCAATAATAAGTCTGTAACGTCACCTTGTAATACGCCAGCTTGAATTGCGGCACCAGATGCTACAACTTCATCAGGATTTACGCCTTTATTTGGCTCTTTGCCAAAGAATTTCTTTACAACGTCTTGTACTTTTGGCATTCTGATCATTCCACCAACAAGCAATATTTCGTCAATATCACTAGCCTGTAGGTCAGCATCTTTTAAAGCTTGCTTACATGGGGCTATGGTTCTTTCAATTAGGTCTTCAACCAATTGCTCAAATTTTGCTCTAGTTAACTTGATATTTAGGTGTTTAGGACCCGTGTTATCAGCTGTAATATATGGTAAGTTAATATCAGTCTCTAGTGACGATGATAGTTCGCATTTGGCCTTCTCCGCCGCTTCTTTAATTCTTTGTAGAGCTAAAGGATCTTTCTTTAGGTCTATGCCTTGCTCTTTTTTAAATTCATCAATTAAGTAATTTAAAAGACGCATATCGAAATCTTCACCACCAAGAAATGTATCTCCATTGGTAGATTTTACTTCAAAAACACCATCGCCAATTTCTAAGATAGATACATCAAATGTACCGCCACCAAGATCATAGACCGCAATTATTTTTCCTTCCCTTTTCTCTAAGCCATATGCAAGCGCAGCTGCGGTGGGCTCATTCAAAATTCTCTCAACTTCCAATCCTGCAATCTTCCCTGCATCTTTAGTTGCTTGTCTTTGAGCGTCGTTAAAATAAGCTGGCACGGTAATAACTGCCTTAGATACTGTCTCACCAAGATATTGCTCTGCCGTTTCTTTCATTTTTATCAAGGTATGGGCACTCACTTGACTTGGGGAATATTTTTTATTTTGCGCTTCAATCCAAGCGTCGCCATTATCAGCCTTAACAATTTTATATGGAACAACTTCTTGATCTTTGGATGTTAGCGGATCATCGAATCTACGACCGATTAATCTTTTAATGGCAAAAATTGTATTACTAGGGTTTGTTACAGCTTGCCTTTTTGCAGATGGCCCAACTAGGATTTCTTTATCTGTATAAGCTACGATTGAAGGAGTTGTTCTAAGCCCTTCTGCATTGTCTATGACTTTTGGAGTCTTGCCCTCCATTATTGCGACACAAGAGTTGGTCGTGCCTAAATCTATTCCTATTATTTTACTCATTGGTAACCTCGAGTTTATTTATTGATTAATGATGCCTATTTTTCACATCTACAGCACTTTATTTAGGGTGGGAAATATATATTTCAAGGGGTAGATGATAATTTTTATTAAAATTAAGCTCGGATAGTTAGAAATACCTTTCTTTTTGAAGGGTAATGGAGCGGGTGATGAGGTTCGAACTCACGACTTCAACCTTGGCAAGGTTGCGCTCTACCACTGAGCTACACCCGCAAAAATGGTATAAGAATGCTTACTGCTGACAGCTACGTATAAGTAAGGTTAGCTTAGATGTCAATAGGTAAAGAATTGTGAGTATAAAAAAGGCGGAGTAATTGTTGTTTTTTGTGCCAGATCAGCTCTGGCGCCTCTACCTGGAGGATATAAAGATTCGTGATTTCTGAATGGCAGAACTCTGTGCCTTTATATGTAAATTTCCAGAGACTTGCTTTTTGCAAAGAGATACAATATATGATTAGTTTTTTATTAAGATAAGTTATGCGTTATTACAAATATTGCTTAGTTGCGATCCTCTCGGCTATTATTACTTTATCCTTTGGATCTTCTGCTATCAGCACTGCATCGGATAAGCAAGATTATGTGAGTTTTCAGATATTTCAGAAGATTCTAAGTCTTACTAAAAAAAATTACGTTGAAGAGGTTGATAGCGAGGAATTGTATGAATCAGCAATTGGCGGGATGCTTAGATCTCTCGACCCTCATTCGGCATTTTTAAATAGTGAAGACTTCAAAGAAATGACAATTCAAACCTCTGGAGAGTTCGGCGGTGTGGGCATTGAAATAACTGTAGATAAGGGGGCTTTAAAAGTTGTCTCACCTATAGATGATAGTCCTGCTTATATTGCTGGCATTAAAAGTCAGGATTATATAATTAAAATTAATGACGATCCAGTTAGGAGCATGACGCTTAATGAGGCTGTTAATAAAATCAGAGGCAAGCGTGGCAGTAATGTTAAGTTAACAATCATTAGGGAGGGAGAGGCTCAGTCCCTAGAGTTTAACGTTGTGCGCTCAACAATTAAATTGCAAACAGTGAAGTCGGATGTGAAGGTTGATGATATTATTTATCTGCGCGTAACGTCTTTCTCGGCCCAAACCTATGATGCAATGAAGTCTCATTACTCCAAGTTGTTACAAAAAATGAAGCATGAGCCAGCAGGCATAGTGCTGGATCTTCGTAACAACCCTGGCGGCTTGTTGGATCAGGCTGTTGCTATATCTGGATTTTTCCTAGACAAACAATTGGTAGTATCTACCAAGGGAAGGGCTCCTAATTCTAATGAAATTTATATCTCCGACCCGGTAGATCAGGCCTCAGGAATATCAGTTGTTGTTTTGATTAATGGGGGATCAGCTTCGGCCTCAGAAATTGTGGCCGGCGCGCTTCAGGATCATAAGAGGGCAGTTGTGATGGGCACAAAGTCCTTTGGGAAGGGCTCTGTGCAAACCGTTATCCCAATTGACCAAACATTGGCTATCAGGCTAACCACAGCTACTTACTATACCCCAAAGGGGCGCTCAATTCAGGCCGATGGTATAGAGCCGGATATTTTTGTAGATCAGCATTACGTTGAGCCTGACCAAGATTCTGGATATACCAAAGAGTCAGATTTACCTGGCCATTTGGAAATGCAAAATAAAGATAATAAAGATGCTATCAAAACTACGCGTGAGCAGCTTCAAGAAATTTATAAAGATGATTACCAATTAGCGCGCGCGATAGACTTGTTATACGGATTCCGGGCTTTAAGAGAATAAGAGGTAGTTATGCTTATATTTGATAAGGATGATGTTACTTTGAGCTTGGTACTATTTTTTACAATTACATCGGTAATTGCTATATATTTGGCTGTACAAATTGTTGGCTCGGGAGTTAAGAAAAATCTCGCCGTTAAGCAAGATTCGCTAACGGCTGCTATTGAAGAGTATGAGCAAGTAAGGTCAGATCTATCTGATTATGAAGGTAAAATTCGGGCATTGTCACCTGCAACTTTAGACAAAGACTTCCTTGAAGAGCAAGCCCGCGAGAAGTTGCTTTATACCAAGAAAAACGAAGTAGTGATCTTTAAAGATTAGAACTTATTTGTATAGGTTAGGCTGTGGGATCTGGTATTATCTGTTGCCATAATAAATATCTTTAACTTTAGGCAGAATATATGTAGGCGTTATAATGGTAACTTTTAATATATTGGATATATGCAAAACCTTATTTACGGAACTGCCTGGAAAGAAGCTGCAACCAGTGATTTGGTTAGCTTGGCTCTAAGATTAGGCTTTAGAGCTATAGATACTGCCAATCAAGCTAAGCATTATAGCGAAGCTTTAGTGGGTGAGGCTTTAAAGAAAGTTGTTGGCAAAGAAATTTCTCGAAATAAATTATGGTTACAAAGTAAATTTACTTCACTCGACGGCCAAGATCATCGATTGCCATATGATGCAAAGGCGGGCTTGGCTGAGCAAGTGAGGCAGTCTTGTGCTAGCTCACTTCACCATCTTAATACGGATTACTTAGATTCGTATTTATTACATGGGCCTTATAATTACCCATCTCTAGGTACAGAAGATTTTATTGTTTGGGATGCTATGGAAGAATTATATAAAAAGGGTGTAGTTAAATCTATAGGCATTAGTAATGTTAATTATCAGCAGTTAAAAATGTTGATAGACCAAGCTGAAATAAAGCCAATGATAGTTCAAAACCGTTGCTATGCCAATAAAGGTTGGGATAAGCAAATCCGGGAGTTGTGCAAGAAGCATAGCATAGCTTACCAAGGGTTCTCTCTTTTAACTGCAAACCCTGATATTGTAAGCCATCCTGAAGTTGTTAATATTGCTACTAAGTATGATGTTCTGCCAGCAGGGGTTATTTTTAAATTTGCGACCCAAATAGGTATAAATCCACTGACTGGTACAACAAGCGCAGAGCATATGAGCGCTGATTTAAACATTATAAAGTTTGACCTATCGAATGATGAGGTTGCTTTTATTGAAGCTCTAGGCATGAAATAATTGATTGAATTTAGAGTTTTGTTCTCAAAAACACATAAGAGTTGGTGTGTCGTGGGTGGGAGGATTCCGACTTCCAGACTGTGTCATAATATAATTACACAGCCTGTTTACGAAATATTTTTGATTTTTACGAGGATTGCCAATATCCCGGCGGGGGTTATACCCGATATTTTAGCGGCCTGCCCTAGATTGCTAGGCTTTGATTTACTTAGCTTTTCTATTTCTTCATTAGAGAGGGCCTTGATGGAATGAAAGTTGAGATTTTCAGGAATTAAAATGGCCTCATCTTTTTTTAGCACGGCAATATCGCGTTTTTGCAATTCAATATAATCACTATACTTACTTGAGATTGCAATTTGCTCGATTATATCTGCGGAGAAATTAGCAAGTTCTGGCCATATTGTAGCAAGTTTTGCTGCATCTGTATATTTTAATAGCTCAAACGCACTGCGTCTTTTCCCATCTTTGGTAATTTTGATATTATATTTCTCAGCTTCATTTGGGGATAGATTATGAGAATTGAATAATTCTAGAGCTTTGGTTAAATTGTGTTTTTTAGCTTCAAATAACAATGTCCGCTCTTGATCAATTGCCCCAATATTCATGGCCTTGGGAGTGAGCCTTAAATCGGCGTTATCACCACGTAATTGAAGCCTATATTCTGCTCTTGATGTGAACATGCGATATGGCTCGGTTGTGCCGAGGTTAATTAAATCATCTATTAGTACCCCAATATAGCTTTCATGCCTAGATAGGGTAAATGGCTCGGTATTATTTTGGGCTTTTAAAGCTGCATTAAAGCCTGCTACAACACCCTGCCCTGCAGCCTCTTCATATCCTGTTGTGCCATTTATTTGCCCAGCAAGAAATAAATTTTGAACTTTTTTTGTCTCAAGAGTTGCTCTGAGCTCTTTGGGATTAATATAATCATATTCTATGGCATAGCCATATTGTTTTATGACTGCGTTCTCTAATCCTTTAATAGAGCGAACGAACTTTTCTTGGATGTCCTCTGGTAAGGAGGTAGAAATCCCATTTGGATAAATAGTATCATCCTCTAAGCCTTCGCGCTCTAGAAAAATCTGATGAGATTCTTTTTTGCTAAATTTAACAACCTTATCTTCAATTGATGGGCAATAACGCGGACCTATAGATTCAATTTGCCCAGAATACATGGCGCTCTTAGACAAGTTGTTACTTATGATTTCATGCGTCTTTATGTTGGTGTGCGTAATATGGCAAATAATTTGTGGCACAGAAATGCCCTTATTAAGAAAAGAAAATGGAATAGGAGGCTCATCCGCCTCTTGAATGTCTAAATCCTCGTAATTTATACTTTTTCCGTCGATTCGAGGAGGCGTACCAGTTTTTAGGCGCCCCATATTAAAGCCTATTGCCCTAAGACTGTTAGCCAATTTTATCGAAGGCGATGCACCTTTTCTGCCTGCAGGTATTTTGGTATTACCAAGATGAATTAAGCCATTAAGGAAAGTTCCTGTTGTGAGAACGGTGCTTTTGGCGTGAATAATTTCACCAGACTCTATCTCGATGGCGACTATTTGATTATTTTCGATAATTAAGTCGGTAACTGCTGCATTTAAAATAGTTAAATTCTTTTGATCATGAAGTAATTTTTGCACAGCTCTTTGATAGAGACCTCTGTCTGCGCTTGCCCTTGGACCGTGAACTGCAGGTCCTTTGCTTTTATTTAATACTTTAAAATGGGTACCAGACATATCTATCGCTTTGGCCATAACGCCACCTAAGCTATCTATTTCGCGAACCATAATACCTTTTGCAACGCCACCTATAGAAGGGTTGCAAGACATAACGCCAATATCTGAAATGTTCTTTGTAATTAATAATGTTTTGGCCTGGAGGCGTGCCGAGGCGGAGGCTGCTTCGCAACCGGCATGACCTCCGCCAATTATAATAACATCGTAATGTTTTAATTGAATGGTCATCTTAATTAGATTTTTATTTTTTAACTACATAAAGAGTAGCATTTATACCTTGCTCAACTTCAAATGGTGTTGAAGAGATGATAGTCATGTTAGCTTTTTTTATTCCATCCAAAATAGCTGTGGGACTATGATATATAGGGGTTAGATAGTAAGGAAAATAACGATCTTGTGTGACTTCCTCTTCAATTTCGGGACTAATCTTCTCTTTACTGTAAAAGAATAATTTTCCATCTTCATCAAGTGATTTGGCGCAATTAGTAAAGAATTTATTTAGTGATGTTGTGTAATTTATTAGCCCTCTAGACAAGATATATTGATATTTAGGGGCCTTAAGCTCTACATAGTGGCAAAAGTCATCATTTATTAGAATGTCATATGTTTTGCGGGATGTTTGAGGAATATTCTGATTCTGAATAATCTCCTTTGTATCATTATTGATTGCAGAGGGAGGAGTATATTCAAGGTCTTGGCAATAATTTATCATCTTTTTAGCGAAATCAATCCCTGTAATTGATATGTCGGGCAAAGATTCTTTTACTCTCTCGCCTATTAGGCCGTTCCCGCAGCCAAGATCCAAGATATTTAGATGCTTACTTTTGTCCTTGAGCTCTTTACAAAAGGCATCACAGATTTTAATATCACCTAAGTAATTAATATTTTCTGTATAGAATTTTGTAAAATAAGAGGAAAAAATATTAAAACTTTCTTTAATTAATAGATTTGTTGGAGGGGTTTCTTTATATTCTTTGTCTATTAGACTTAGGAAATACAGCGCCTCTTTAGAAGAGGGGGTGGTTTTATAGTAATCTTGCAAATATGCTGTG
The DNA here is from genome assembly GCA_018659145.1 of Rickettsiales bacterium. Lineage (GTDB taxonomy): Bacteria > Pseudomonadota > Alphaproteobacteria > Rickettsiales > JABIRX01 > JADHOX01. The sequence continues at coordinate 9,325 of JABJNB010000029.1, read as the reverse complement.
GATTTCTTAATTTTTCCCAAAGAATAATAAGATTTGCCTATATAAAGCAAATATTCGGGATCGCTATGCATAAAATTTGCCAATTTGAAGCGGAATAATGCATCTGATATTTTACCTATACCATAGAAGTAATGTCCTAATTCTGCATTGGTATTAGCCGGGTTTTTTATTTTGATTCTTGCCTCATCTAGCCAGTTGGAAAATTCTTTTTTACCGAGACTATAGACTTTCTGTGAAGTGGGTATTAGATTACCAACAAATAAGCTGGCATTGGTTATTTGTTTTAACCTATTTACTATAAATCCAGAAGTTTTTTTATTTTTATTTTTCATTATGTTGTTGTCAAAAGGTAGGCTAGTTACGATTGAAGGTGTTGATGCTTCCGGCAAGACTACCCAAATTAAGTATTTAAAAAAGTTTTTTAAAGATACAAATAAAATTATTTTTACCAGAGAACCTGGGGGATCACCAGTAGGTGATAAGATAAGGGACATTTTATGTAAAGGCAAGCAGGATAATATGCTTCCTTTGACGGAGCTACTTTTATTTAATGCAAGTCGCTTGGAGCATTATGACAAATTGATTAAACCTAAGCTTGAAGAGGGCTATATAGTTATTTGTGATCGATTTATTGATTCAACATATGTTTATCAGTATTTTGCTGGCAACATAGCCTACCCTATCTTTGAGGGATTAAATAACTTAGTTTTGGGCAATGTTAAGCCAGACCTTACTATTGTGCTAGATATTGATACAGACCTAGCTGCAAAAAGGCATGAGGAGCGGGATACGGATGAAGATCGTTTTGAAAAATTACCAAAAGAATATCACAGATTAGTTCGGAAGGGTTATCTAGAGATAGCTGTGGCGAATCCGGGTCGAGTAAAGATTTTGAATGCAGACACTGATTCAGAAGGGCTGCATCAACAAATTCTTAAAATACTTAATAAGGAATTTGAGTTTTAATATAGTACATATTTTAAGAAGGAAAAAATTTGTGATTTTGATTAAAGGCAACCCCATTAAGTTCACCTTTACTTATGTTGCAAGAGCTTCTTGCACAAGGCTTTAGTGCGCTCTTCTCGCAGATAAAATGCCTGGGGACCTGTATTAATGATTAAAATGTCTAAATCCTGTAAGCATCATAGGGATATTACGTTCATTTGCTGCCTGAACCACTTCTTCATCGCGCATTGATCCCCCTGGCTGTATTACAGCTTTTGCCCCAGCTTCTATGCCAATGATAAGGCCGTCTGGGAAAGGAAAAAAAGCATCGGAGGCAAAGACCAAATTATCTGAATTAATTTCATGCTCAGACCTGTATTTTGTCAATTTGTCACTAGCTATTTTCGCGGCATCCACCCTGCTCATTTGCCCTGCTCCAATGGCAATAATAGTTTTGTCACAAGAAAATAATACAGCATTAGATTTTACATGCTTCACCATTTTATAGGCAAAAATTAGCTCTAAAATTTGCACCTCAGTTGCTTTTGTTTTAGTTGCTAGTGTTAAATTTTCCTTAAGCGTGGATTTGCTATCTTCGTCTTGAATTAAGACCCCTCCAGTAATTGATTTAAGTTTGCGGGCATTTATATTTTTATAGAAATCTTTTATTAATAAAATTCTAAGATTTTTCTTTTTCCCAAGCAGTTCTTGAGCCTCTTGAGTGATGCTAGGTGCGATGATGACCTCAAAAAATATTTTTGAGAGAGCCTCTGCAGTAACCAATGTTACCTCTCTATTGAGAGCAACAATTCCGCCAAAGCTGCTAATTGGATCGCAAGATAGGGCCTTTCTAAAGGCTGTAGTAATATCCTCTGCTGCAGAGGCTCCACAAGGGTTAGCATGCTTTACTATTGCTACGAAAGGTTCTTCGAAATCGCGGGCAATTTTATAGGCTGCATCACCGTCATTTAAATTGTTATAACTTAATTCTTTGCCTTGTAACTGGATCGCTCCCACTAAACCAGAGTTATCTGTGATATATAATTCAGCTTTCTGGTGAGGGTTTTCACCATAGCGTAACTTTGTTTTCAGAGGTGCCCTCAGATTTAAATTATTATTATCATCAAACCAGTCGCAAATAGCGCTATCATAGCTTCTTGTGCGGTTAAAGGCTTTGATAGCTGCAGATTTTCTATATTCAAAAGAGGTGTGATTGTTATTACCTTTTAATTCGTCAATTAAGCCTTGATAGTCAATTGGATCTGTGATGATTGTAACATCATTAAAGTTTTTAGCTGCAGCCCTTATCATTGTAGGGCCTCCTACATCAATTTTTTCGATAGCATCTTCAAACTTATGTTCCCCTGATACAGTTTCTTCAAAGGGGTATAAATTTACTATTACTAAATCAATGGCTTTAATATTATTTTGGACCATCTCAAGGATATGTTGCTTATCTGAGCGCTTAGCCAGGATCCCTCCGTGAACGGCAGGGTTTAATGTTTTTACTCGACCCCCCAATATTTCTGGATAGCCTGTATAGTCATCAATTTCGGTAACTTTACCAATTTTTTCTTTAATATATTTTGCAGTACCGCCTGTTGAAATAATTTCAATGGAAGCTTTTGTTAAATATTCGATTAAGTTATCTAGGTTGGATTTGTCGGATACAGAAATAAGGGCTCTGGTGATGTTTTTCATTGTAAAAAAGCCAGAGTCTAGTAGTTATGGGGCGTATTGTCAATATCTTTGCATATAGGAAGATGGGGCAATTTTAAATAATAATCACCATAGGATTTTATGATAATAAAGAGCATAAAGCATTTTAAACATAGCAAGTATAGAGATAAAAAAATATTAGCGATAGATTTCGGTGAAAAGAAGCTAGGCTTTGCTCACTCAGACTTTGGACAAGTTATAGCAACTCCATTAAAGACTTATTATCGAAAGGATTTGGAATTTGATTTAGTGTCGATAAGAAACATTCTTATATCACTTAGCGCAGATGTCATCTTATTGGGTCTCCCGCTATCCCCAGAAGGAACTTATTTGCAATCTGCACAGAAGGTAAAAAGCTTTGCTAATATTTTAAATGACAATCTGGACGTAGATATTTTCTTTTGGGATGAGCGCTTTTCTACTAAACAAGCTCAGAAAATATTGCAGGAGTCTGGGATGAGTGGTAAGGAAGCCGATCAAAAGGATGATATGATTGCAGCCTCAATCATATTGAATAGTTTTTTAGAGTATTCACGTGCAGATAAAGAGTAATGTTTCACGTGAAACATAGGAAGTGCTCAAAGTAAAATAGTATTAATGAAAATACTGTATTTTTGTATAGATTTAATTGATGTACAAAATTTCGTAGGGACAAACCCTGTGTGTATTAGCGCCTTGAGTTAAAATATGATAATTTCCTTAAGCTATAGGGGGCAAGGTTTGCAGTCCTATAAGAACGAATTGTAGGAGCTACATTTACAGGTTGTATTGCTATATAATTATAAAGCCTTTATCAAAAAACTCTTTCCCAATTATATTGTGTCACAACCTGTTATGGTCGCCAAGAACCTTCCTCCATATCGATATTGAATTTTAGCGCAATCCACTTGCAAGTGCGCGGGTTGCCCCCACTTGATCTGCTGACAATTAAAGACCATTCACCAATGCAAAAGAACTCCTGTAATGAATCCATGGACTCGCCCAGATTCAAGCAAGGCAGACCTATTATATTTGAGGAATCGCGGCAAGCGCTCTTGATAATTACTACCTGGAGTTAAATTAAAGGAGGCTAAATCATGGTGGAAGTGATTCCGGACTCCGTTATGTGCAAATTGTAAAGCTGAACTAATTAATTTTTTGCATAAATGCTTCAAGTTCATTAATGGTGTCAAAGGTTATCTCTATTACACCCTTCTTGCCATTATGTTTTACCTTTGTTTTGAGCTGAACTAGTGATTGGATTTGCTCTTTTATTTCATCTAAATATTGCTTTTTCTCTTCTTTAAACTTATCGAATATTTTAGGAGCATTGACCCGAAGATCTTTTCTGTTTTTTACAATTTCTTCTGTATCACGAACGGTCAGTTTCTCGTTTATAATTTTATCGGCTACAAGCTCTGGGTTTTTAAGGTTAATAAGTGCTCTAGCATGTCCTACGGTAATTTTATTTTCAGCCAATAACTCTTGAATGTTAGCAGGTAAGTTAAGTAAACGAAGCATATTGGTGATATGACTACGACTTTTTCCTATTTTCTCAGAAAGCTTCTCATGAGTGTAATCAAGCTCATTAATTAATTTAGCAATAGCATGAGCTTCTTCCACGGGAGATAATTGCTGTCTTTGGATATTTTCAATTAGCGCAATTTCCACTGCATCTTGATTTGGAATATCAAGTACAATGGCTGGAATTGTAGCTAGATTAGCAAGAGAGGCCGCTCTAAACCGGCGCTCCCCAGCAATTATTTCATAATCTAAGTTAGCAGATTTTCTAACCAATATAGGTTGCAATACACCTTTTGATCTTATTGATTGAGATAGCTCGGTCAAATTAGTCTCATCAAAATTTTTTCGAGGTTGGTAAGGGGATGTTGTGATCGAGCCAAGACTAATCTCTATAATTTGTCTGGAATTATCATATTCTGTAAAATTAAATGATTTCTCACCTAATAACTCGGCTAAGCCTTTTCCTAAGCTGGAATTTTTTTGCATAACTGCACCTCTCTAAGTAAAATTTCTTTTGCAAGTCTAATATAAGCAATAGATCCCTTGCAAGTATGATCATAAGCAATAGCTGCGGTTCCATGAGATGGGGCCTCTGACAAGCGCACATTTCGGGGAATCACCGTGTCAAACAACTTGTCTCGTAAATATTTTTTTACCTCCCTGTGCACCTCTGCCGAAAGTCGGTTTCTTGCGTCGTACATGGTAAGTACTATGCCTAAGATATTTAGATTTGGGTTATAATTAGCATGAATTAGCTTTAAGGTTTTTAAGAGATGCGCCAAACCTTCAAGTGAGTAAAATTCACATTGCATTGGTATGATAACATGATCTACAGCAGATAAGGCGTTAATTGTTAGCAAGCCAAGCGAAGGAGGGCAGTCAATAATAACATAGTCATAATGGGGCAGCGTGTCTAAAAGTTGGACTAACTTGTATTCGCGTCGTACAAAATCTTTTAGATCAAGCTCTGCAGCAGCTAAATCAACATTTGAACAAATAATATCTAAGTTTTTAATAGAAGTATTCTTTATGGCTTTTTCGGTAGTTGTGAGGCCAAAAATTAATTGATAAATACTATGATCTCTTTGTTCTTGAGGGATGCCAAGGCCTGTACTTGCATTTCCTTGAGGGTCAAGGTCTATAAGTAGGGCTTTTTTACCGATTGCTGCAATTGCGGCAGCTAAATTGATGGCTGTAGTTGTCTTGCCTACACCACCTTTCTGGTTGACTAGAGCTATTTTTTGCATCTTGTTAAATTTTTGATTATCAAAATCCTACTTTCTTCTGAGGTAATGGTTTTATGTTCAGAAAAGTTAAACTTCCATTCTTTTTTTGCGCACTTTACTTCGTTAATATAATTCTGTCCTTTGGGAATGATAGTATTTTTTGCTACATTGATGTGATTATTACAAAGTGTAAAAATTTGATTTAAAGGGGCAAATGCTCTACAAACAAAGGTTGCGCCGACTATAGGAGTTGTTAATTCTACACGCTCATTCAAAACAATAATCTTATTTGGTGAGAATTTTGCCGCATTTTCAAGAAAGTTTGCTTTTTTTTGCCTACTTTCAACTAAATAAACAGTTTTTACTCCTGCTATGGAAAGTATAATGCCGGGGAAACCTGCGCCTGATCCAACGTCAAACAAAGGTCCGTCATTAGAGTTGATGAATTTCATTAGCTGCATTGAGTCAATAATGTGCCTGTCCCAAATAACTTTTTCAGTGGATTTGCTAATCAAATTAAGGGAGCTATTAGCTTCCAGCAGAAAGTCTACATATTGAGAAAGGTTATCAAATGTTTCACGTGAAACATTTGGAATAATTTTTTGGAATTCAATATAGTTCATCAATTAATATGTTTTGTATCTTAAAGATCTTAACGCAAGATAACAGACGTGTGTAAGCATATACAAGTGTATAGTCAATGATTGTTATATAAATAATGTAGAGGCATTATTATTTTATTTGTGAGGATAGTGGAAATATAATCAAACTCCAAGACACCGCTCTCTCCAGCCTATCATAAAAAGTTATTTACACACTCAATATGAAAGACTCCTATTAGCTTGTGAATAAGAATAATATTCTAATTTCAAGTTTCCTTTTGCCTTAAATGGACTTTTATCAAGACTTATGTCTTTCTCACCTGAAGTTTTTGAGAGGATAATTGACCTGCCCCAAATCAAAATCTTTGCAACTTTGATTTGAGACGAACTCATAATGATAAACATTACTTTATTCTAGGCAAAACTTTTCTATACCATAACTCCAGACTTAGGCTTGAGTCGGCCTGCTAACAAGGGCTTGAATGCTAAGAGATTATTATTTCTTAGTAGTTAAGTTCCTAGAATCTTGCAAATTATACACTAAATCTTTATTTGTACTTACTCCAACTTTTTACAGAATTAGTTTGCAACGGCTTGTTTATCGGCTAACTAAACTTTTAATTAAATAAATCTTATGAAAAACCTAGTAGAAAAAGCATTAATTGAGGATATAGGCAGTGGTGATATAACCAGCCTCGCTACAATTACAGAAGATAAGCAGGCAAGCTTTAAGTTGATTGCGAAAGAATCCTTTATTTTATGCGGAGTTGAGATATTTCAACAGGTTTTTGAGACAATTGACCCCAAGGTAAAAATCACAACTTATTACAAGGATGGTGACGAGATATTAGATAGGGATATAATTTTATCTGGTGAAGGGAATGCCCGGTCAATATTAAAAAGCGAGAGGGTAGCGCTTAATTTTATGCAATATTTATCAAGTTTAGCAACCAGAACTAGATCTTATGCCGAGTTATGCAGGGATACTAATATAAAAATATTGGATACGAGAAAAACAGTACCCCTTTATCGAGAATTAGCCAAATATGCGGTTAGAGTGGGAGGCGGGCACAATCATAGAATGGGCTTATATGATGCTATCTTAATAAAGGATAATCATATTGCCGCTATAGGTGGTGTAAAAGATGCTATTACTGCAATAAGGCTGCGATATCCCAATAAATTCATAGAAATAGAGTGCGAGGATTTAAATCAAGTGAGAGAAGCAGTTCGTTGCAATGTAGAGACGGTTATGCTTGACAACATGGACAATGACCTAATCGCTCAAGCGATAGGCATTATAGGTGGAAGCTGTAAAATCGAGGTTTCTGGAAATATTAATAAATATCGAGTAGAGAAAATACGTAAGTTAAAAATTGACTATATTTCAATAGGAGATATTACGTACAATACCAGCTTTTGTGATATATCATTGAAAATATCGGTAAAAATTTGAGAATTAATATTATTTCTCTATAAGAGCAGTTAAATAATTTTTTAAGGACCTACTAGAATGCGTGTTATTTTGTCAAATTTAGAAAAGTTTATAAAATTTGAGGCTACGGCTGGAATTATTTTGCTTGCAGCATCTTTTGCAGCAATTGTTTTTGCAAATTCAGACATTGCTTATCTATATCATGAATTTATACATATTCCTATTAAAGCTCAGTTAGGTTATTTGGCATTATCATCATCATTAAAGCACTTTGTTAATGATGGTTTGATGGCCATATTTTTCTTAGTTGTTAGCCTTGAGATAAAAAGAGAGATGATGTCTGGGCATTTGGCTACAAGAAGTCAAAAAACTTTGCCATTGATTGCCGCCTTAAGTGGGGTAATAATCCCGGCGATTATTTATTTTTTCTTTAACAAGGGAGTGGTAATAGGGGGCGTAAGTACTATGTCGGGATGGGCTATTCCTACAGCAACAGACATAGCATTTGCATTAGGCGTACTTGCTTTGTTTGGTAGTAGGGTTCCTACGTCATTAAAGGTGTTTTTAATGGCCTTGGCGATAATAGATGACCTTATGGCGATAGTTATTATTGCAGTGTTTTATAACCATGATTTATCAATTATTGCATTGTTATCTGCCCTAGCTTTTGTGGTTATTTTAGGGATGCTAAATGTTGCTGGGGTATCAAGAAAGACACCTTATTTATGCTTTGGATTTCTATTGTGGGTATGTGTTTTTAACTCGGGAATACATGCTACTCTAGCTGGTGTCGTTCTTGGATTATTCATCCCTCTTACTGACAAGAGGGATGAAGGCGCATCTCCTCTAAAAGAGCTTGAAAAAGAATTGCATTATTTGGTAGCGTTCTTGATTGTACCGTTGTTTGCCTTTGTAAACGCAGGTATTTCTTTAGCAGGTATTTCAATAGCAAGTCTACTGACTGATCCAATATCTATAGGAGTTATGACGGGACTATTTTTAGGTAAGCAGTTAGGCATATTTGGAACTTTATATCTATTGATAAAGACAGGTATTTCAAAAATGCCGGAAAATTCTACTTGGGGGCAAATGTATGGGATATCTATTATTACAGGAATAGGCTTTACCATGAGTATTTTTGTAGGAACATTGGCATTTCCAGGCAATGAAGCATTCGTGGATAGCGCCAAGGTGGGCATAATTTTTGGATCTGCACTATCAGCCGTTATTGGCTATGTTGTTTTACAAATAGCTTGTGGGCGGAAATCGACAAATAGTGTCTGATAAATCTCCGCAGCAAGAAATAAAAATACAAGCTATAAAAGTTATCTCGGAGGGTGTAAATGCTGAACCTAGTACAACCAAATCTACGAAAAAAGCTGCTCTTAAGGCAAAAAAGATCGATGTCTAAATTTTTTACATGATCTCGGGCGACCATAAATGTTGCTACATATGATTTTATCTTGGTGCTATTTTCTTGGATTGTTCATAATATTGAGCATAAGGCAGACCTTTACCTCCTAATGTTAGGGGGTAACCCTTGTGTAAAAAGGGTTCGGCGCACAAGAAAAAAATAATTTAATTTTTTTTAAACAAAGAATCGTAGGGGCCCTCCCGCCCAGAAACATCGAGATCGGTCTACCAATGGCGGGAGGACAGCTCCCCTACGCAATTTTGTATATTGGTCAGATTTGTAAAAAAGCGCAGGATTTTTATTAATACTTTGTAACTCTAGGCAGCAATGAACCCTTGTGGTTACCTGGGGGATGCTCATCCATATAAATCATTAAATTTTGTGCATGATCTCTGGCTACCATCATAGTTTGTGTTGTAATGTAATTAGGCAAGAATATTTCATAACAATACATGTCTTTAGCCGAAAAGGCTTTCTAATT
>JABJNB010000028.1 GCA_018659145.1 Rickettsiales bacterium | reverse complement strand
TGTTAGTTGATGAGGCTAGTTGGGAGTTAAAAATAGATACTCAAGATGCAGAGGTTTTGCAAGCTAATACAATGCATCAAGATGCAGTAGTTGATCGTGCATCAGAGGGCGCCAGAGAATTACAAATAGGAATAAGATAATAACCTATTAAGGAGAAGGAATTGTGGCATGGTATAATATAGGAAAAAAGAAAAAGGGTGATGTTCCAACAGAGAGAAAAAGTCAATCCAATAAACAGGTAATTAATCAGGCTGTGGTCGAGTATTTAAGTGAGAAGATTGGTAAAGATAGTGATATTGTAAATGGCCTTAAAACTGGGTTTCTAGATATATCAGCCCCAAAGTCTTATGAGCTGATAACTAAGCATTGCGGCGGGCTAGAGAGGGTTCCGCGATTGCAAGCTTTTCATGGAATGGCCCAAATTGTTGAGGCATCTGCAAAGTTTGATCAAGCTCGTAAGATGGCGGGAGAATTGGTTGAGTATGCTACTTCAAGTAGCATTGAGAAGAAAAAATTCTTAAAAGAAATAGATGGTGGATTAGGTTCAAGGGAGCTTACAACAGAAGAAATGGCAGAGGTGACCAGTAGGCATGAAAACGGAATCAAGGGTCTTAGAGATAAGTACATAGCAATGAGAGTCGAAGTTGCCGAAATAGATAAAAGCCACCCGGATATAAAAGGTGAGCTTGTAAAGTTTAGGCAAGATGTTGGTGATAAAGCTGAAGGCACAACAAAGTGGAAATATAGGGCGCAGAGCAGTACCGGCTTATCATTAGATTCAATGCTAGATAGGCTGGATTCGTCTTTGTCTTCACACTTTGATAAAAGCATTGATTATAATGTTCAAAGCTTACAAGCAGATAAATTAGATTTATTGTGTTATCCTCAATATAATGTAGTTGCTTGTGTTTCTGTAGTAAGGAGTGCAGAGGCGGATAAGGAAATGAAGGCAATGGTTGCTAAGGAGGCCTTTGGAAGTGCAACATCGGTATTACAAAACGAGATGCTCCAATTAACATATGGTAAGCCACCTCTATCTCAAGAGGAGTTAGATCGCAACTTTCAATACACTGATTTAGATGATCCCATTAACATGGCTGAGTATGAGGCAGCTAGAGATGGCACGGCTGCGGTAGTTGATACTCCAGAGAAGTTGCAAACATTATATGGTAATTTATTAGCGCTTGAAAGCGAGATGGAAGTTTTTAAACAAGATATTGCTGAAAATGGCGATAATATTCTTGCCCTTGAGCCTGATCCTGAGAACTTTGCTGACGCTGCTGTTAGGAGAGAAATGCAGGGCTGTAAGAAGGCATATAAGGATGCACTAAAAGAAGTAAAAGACATGATGCAAGAAAGGGCCCGGGATATGGGAGTGGTTTTAGAAGAAAAGCGGACACCGACTTTATCTGATGAGATAGAATCTATAGCTGATGAAAGAGACCGTCATTTTGAATCGAGCCCTGGTGTTTCTAGTGGATCTGATTTAGGAGATGATGATGAGAGAGGCAGTGTTGGAGATAGCCGTGATTCTGAATATGGAGGCAGTGTTTCTGAATATAGAGATAGCAGTGATTTAGGAGGCAGTGTTAGAGATAGCAGTGATTTTGAAGAGAGAGCCAGTTTTTCTGACAAAGGGTCTAATTTTGGAGTTGTTGGTTTGAGAGGTATTGATTTGAGTGGTTTAGGAGGTGTGTCTTGTAAGGAAGTAGAGTCAAAAGGTTCTGCTGTATCGCCAGAAATTGAGGGAATAGAGTCGACTCAAGGTCATGATGAAGGTCGTGAACGTTAAGTAATAAAGGGCTTTCTCATTATATTGGGATGTAGTCTGTAAATAGCACCTTTCTGTCTTGCGTCAAATTCATAACTGCGCGCTATTTTGACCAATAATAGCGCGCAGTTGCATACTATAATATAATATAAGGCTGTTACTGCTGATATTGGTGTTGGAGAGGTTGAGTATTGCGACTTATGGTTATTATGCCAAATCCCATCTTTGTGAGTTGGTATGGGGATTTGCCCGAGAGGAAAATTCTCCGCGTAGCATAAGGCATGCGCGGCCTTAGAGCGCCCCATCTTAAAACCACTTTTGAGATGGGAATTGGTATTGTTTTTTTAAATTAGATACCAGACGCATGATGATGCGTCATTAAGAATTGCAGAGACGCAAAATCTTGCGTCTCTGAGGTGGTAAATACAAATACATAATTATTGTCGGGCTGCTCTGGAGATTGGAGTATTTCGATTTATATCTATTAATGTAGAAGGCTATTAAAGTATTTTGAGTGAAGGAAAATCAAAGGCGCATTGATGGTAATTAGAATAATAAACCAACTATGTTATTTTCAGGATTAGATTACTTAGCTCTGTATAGTATGTCTAAAAATTGAATGAAACCTAATCAATATTAGAGGCTGTAGTTTTAAGATAAAAGAAGGCTAGAGCTGTCATAGTTGACAATAATATCAGATATAATATAAGCCTTGCTTCCCTGTAGGGGGTTTGTAGCTCAGTTGGTTAGAGCGCACGCCTGATAAGCGTGAGGTCGGTGGTTCAAATCCACCCAGACCCACCAGGCATCGCCTGGTGCGGCCAGGTGGAGACAGTCTGGCCGGTGTAGCTTATAAAACATAAGCATCTTGCTTCACAAAGTAATTCACATCATACAAATATAAAACAGGATGCAGTATGCGTGAACCACATCTCTTTGCTCTTATGAGATCTCAATCTCTACTAAATATTGCTCAGTAGAAAATATAAAGGCCTTTTCGCGGAATATTATGCTGCTTTGTTTCTATCTTTAAAAGGGTATCGGATATTGAGAATGCGGTTTCGCACTAAATATGGTGAGACGGACATAGTAGCTTGTAAAAAAAATGTAGTAATTTTTGTTGAAGTAAAATATGTAAGAAACAGAAATTTCTTGTATAAGGCAATTTTTACATCAAATTTTTATCGACTCAGTCGTAATGCCATGTGCTTTATGCACAAGCATAAGCATAATAACATGACAATGAGCTTTGATATAATTTATGTTTATGATAAAATAAAAATAAGGCACTTGAAAAATGTTTATTTACAAACATAATGCAGGTCCAAAATATAATTTAGATACAAAATATATGTACGAAGATCTTATAAGATATGATAAGCTAATTGATTCCGCGATGCGTTTTGTTGTAAAAGAGGCGTTGAAGGAAGTTTGTAAAGTTGGGCTAAAAGGTGAGCATCATTTTTTACTATCATTTTTGACTGATTCTGAAGGAGTTGAAATTCCTAAGACCTTAAAAGATAGATATCCAAATGAGATGACGATTGTGATTCAACATCAATTTGAAAACTTATCTATAACGGAGGATAAATTATTCGTTACTTTAAGTTTTGATGGCAGAAAGGAAAAGATAGTTGTTCCCTTTGTGGCACTGACTTCTTTTGCTGACCCGGGTGTTAAGTTTGGTTTGAAATTTAATTTGGTTGATGAGGCTATTTTCCTAGATGAGGCAACAGATAAATCGGTCACTGATGTTTTGTTAGACAGGGGCAAGAGAGGAGATAAAGCTATTGCAGCTAAAGCTATTGCAGCTAAAGAGGATGGTGCCAAGAAGTCCAGCGCCAAAGGAAAGGGTAAGTCAAAATTAAAGACTCAGATTGAAGATGGTAATGTTGTGTTACTAGACGCGTTTAGGGTAAGGGAGTAGTTTGTCTATAAATCAAAAATTACTCATTTGTTTTGTGACATAGATTTTATATAATACATTCATATTAGCTTTGGCTCATCCTTCATGGACCTCTCTTGCATTAAAGTTGCGAAGATTTTTATCCTTAAGATTTTTTTTGGCAGAATTGTTTTTAATGGCCAAAGTAATTTTTTTATTCCAGATAAATTTATATTAAATCTTTAATGCCTATTGAGCGAGTAAAGTTATGCGGCTACTCATTGTTCTTGCCCAATTCTTTTGACCGAATCATGCCATCCTCTATGGCCTTTGAGATAAGTTGTTCCAGGCTTTGTTTTTTTAAAGACTCTATCACAGCTTCTGTTGTACCTTTCTTGCTACATATTAGTGATATAATTTCATCCTCTGGCTTGTTGACTTCAAGAAGGTTTTTGTAAGTGTTGTAAAGTAAATTATTAATCTGCTCTTCGGTTAAGTTTTTTGCATTTTTTACAGCTGCTTGTTTAAAGTATTTTATGATTAGGGCGAAGTAAGCAATGGCGCCACCATTAATTAATGTTGATATATGCATATCTTCTTCATCGGATAGTACTTCGCAAATACCAAAATGTTTAAATAAGGTGATAGCAAAATCTTTGTCATCCTCGCTCATATTTTCGTTGAAGTAGCAACTACTTGTGCTGTTGCCTTTCATGGCTGCGATGTTTGGCATTACTCTTGCGATTTTTCTGCCTGTGCCCGTGATGGCTGCAATTTGTTCGGTGCTGGTGCCAGCTAACATTGATATTACGATATTGTGCTTGGTGATAATTTTGGCTAAATCATCTTTAATCTGGGACAATATTTGTGGCTTGACGCCAATAAAGATGGCGTCAGGGATAAAGTTTAGTGCATCTACATCTTTGTATGTTGTGACGTTATTATACGGGTTTTTGAAATTACCATCAATAACAGAGAATTGCACATCAGTACAATTCTGTACTAAGGATGATAAAATGGCATTACCCATGTTACCACAGCCAATAAAGAGTATTTGTTTTTTATTCATAAGATGTACCTGCAATTCTACCAATGTTACCAAAAATTTGTTTTATGACGCTAAATCTTTTTTCCTCATGAATAGTTTTACCTTTGTTTAGAGAAATTTCATTGAGCTGATCATATTCATTTAATTGTATTATTTTATTATCCTGAGCGATAAATTCATAAATTAAAAGATCTGAAGCATAGTCTTTTTTAATTGGAGGTGTTGTTCTTACCATGCTTATATATAATATGGAGATGTCATCATCGATCCTGTATATTGTTGAATAGGGCCCTAAAATATTAGTCAAATCTGAAGTGAGTAGATTGTCATTTGCTAGCTTTTCTTTAACTTGAGCAATCATGTTATCTTCTATATTTACTCCATGATTCTGAGATTTGTATGTGCAGCTGGTGAAATTCATTGCAAATAATAAATAGCTGATATATATAATGCCTGCTTTAAACATGTGGATATAGGGGATGATAGGTTGTTTAAGTTCGAACGGCCGATACTAATCCATCTAATCCATATACTCAAGATAATTAAGGGTAACATAAAATGGCAGTTCCTAAAAAGAAGACCTCGACGTCAAAAAGAAATATGCGTAGATCGCATGATAAATTAAAACCTATCAATGTTATATTTAACAAGGAAACAGGAGAACCACAATTAGCGCATCAGATATCAGTTGATGGCTATTATGGTAAAAGACAGGTAGTTGTGCCTAAGGTGAAAAAGACTGAAGAGCAGGATCAGGTTGAGGAGCAAAATAAAAAGAGCGAAGATGTAGTTGCAGAAGATCCTAAGGATTCTAAGTAATGCCAAGCCCAAAGCCTATCATAGCCATTGATGTAATGGGTGGTGATGATGCTCCGGATGCCGTTATTTCTGGAATAGAGCTTTTTTTAAAGAAATGCACAGATGTGTCATTTCTTTTATTTGGTGATGCAGATAAATTTCAGCACCTGCTTGATAAAACAAAATATTTAAAAAATCATTCAACGATTATTGATTGTAAAAAGGTCATATCGTCTGAAGATAAAGTTGTGCTGGCTCTGAAAAAGAGTCGTGGCACAAGCATGCGTCTTGCAATTGAGGCTGTTCAAAATGGTCAAGCTGATGCCGTTATTTCCTCTGGTAATACAGGCGCCTTGATGGCCTTGTCCAAAATTTGTTATAAAACTTTAGATGGAATTGATCGTCCAGCTATAGCATCTGTGGTTCCTAACAAAGTAGGTGGAGCCTCGGTGTTATTAGATATGGGAGCTAATTCGCATTGTGATGCAAATAATATTTGGCAATTTGCTGTTATGGGAGATGCTTACGCTAAAGTCATTTTAGGCAATGATACACCATCTATGGGACTGTTGAATATTGGTTCTGAAGATATGAAGGGCAATGAAGTTGTTCGAGTTGCTCATCAATTATTACAAGAATGTGAGTATCTAAATTACCAAGGTTATGTAGAGGGGAATGATATCATAAGTGGTAAAGTTGATATTATTGTTACTGATGGTTTTACGGGAAATATAGCATTAAAGGCAATTGAAGGTACGGCTGTGATGTGCAAACATTATTTGAAGAAGGGCTTTAAATCTTCGCCTTTATCTATGCTGGGATTTGTTTTTTCATCATTATCTTTAAAAAAAGTATTCTCCAATCTTGATCCAAGGAATTATAATGGTGGGATGTTTTTGGGATTAAATGGTATTACAATTAAAAGTCATGGTTGCTCAGATGCTAGGGGCTTTGCTAATGCAATAAAAGTAGCCAGAAAATTAGTCGTCAATAATATAAATGATAAAATCATTGAAGAATTAAATCAAAGTAGTTTTAAAGATTAAGAATAATAGCTTATAAATTTATGCCTGAAATAAACTCAAAAATCATTGCCTCCGGAAGTTATCTGCCAAAGAAGATTTTGACAAATGATGAATTGGCAAAAACGGTTGATACTTCCGATGAATGGATTTTTAGCCGATCAGGCATCAGTCAAAGGCATATAGCCGCTGAAGGTGAGTATACATCGGATTTGGGATATCAGGCTGCGGTCAAAGCATTAGAAAATTGTCCGATCGATAAAGAGCAAATAGATGTCATCATTGTGGCAACATCAACACCTGACAATATTTTCCCATCCACGGCTACAAAAATTCAGCATAAGCTTGGCTTAAAAAATTGTTATGCCTTTGATTTACAAGCTGTGTGTTCGGGGTTTGTTTATGGTTTGGTTGTGGCTAATGGTTTGATCAAATCAGGCAGTGCTCAGAATATATTATTGATAGGGGCGGAAACTTTATCGCGTATTGTGGATTGGCAAGATAGAGGAAGTTGTGTTTTATTTGGTGATGGAGCTGGCGCTGTTGTTTTATCAGCGAATAAAAAAGATGATTCTGGGATTATAAGTCATGCATTATTTAGTGATGGTGAATATTACGATATCTTAAAAACTAATGGTGGTCCTTCGATGACTGGTGGTGAAGGTAAAATTACCATGGAAGGAAAGGAAGTTTTTAAACATGCTGTGGGTAAAATGTCTGAGAGTGTGGTGATTGCACTTAAAAAGGCTGGCCTTGAACTTGAGGATGTAAATTTATTAATACCGCATCAAGCTAATCAGAGAATTATCTCTGCGGTAGGTAAGAAGCTAGGCCTTAGTAATGATAAAGTTGTATCTACAGTTAAGAACCATGCTAATACTTCAGCGGCATCAATACCGCTTGCATTAGATTATGCTTGTAAAAATAATTTAATTAGTAATAACGATATTATAGTGTTTGAAGCACTTGGAGCTGGTTTAACATGGGGCACGGTTATATATAAATGGTAGAAAACGTTACAAAGAAAAATTTGTCAGAAAATATATCCAATCAAACGGGTATTTCTTATTCGCAAACATCGCATATAGTTGATGACTTATTTGATTTTATTGTACAAATTACAGATGAAGAAGGCTCGCTTGTCATACCACAATTTGGTAAATTTCAAACACGTAAGAAAAAAGCTAGATCTGGTCGAAATCCAAAAACAAAAGAAGAATTTAAAATAGAAGAAAGGGAAGTGCTAACCTTTAATTGCTCAGAGGTATTAAAGGAATTTATAAATGGTTAAACATGGTTGGTATTTTTGAAGAAGCCGTAAGGCAAAACTCGTTAAAAACAATTAACGAGGTGGCATTAGAATTAGAATTAGAGCAGCATGTTCTGAGGTTCTGGGAGAGTAAGTTCTCGCAAATAAAACCCATTAAATCTAAAGGTAATCGGCGCTTATATTCACAAGAAGATGTTGAAACTTTAACTTTAATTAAGAAGCTACTTTATGTAAAGGGATACACCATTTCGGGTGCAATTAATTTTATTAATAATGATGGCAATAATGTTAGTAATGATAATTTTGATGAAATGTCACTTCAGCAAATAAAGGATCATTTACTTGAGATAAAACAAAGTCTGACATTGCTAGTAAGTTAATATCTTAAAGATGCAAAATATAAGAATGCAAAAAGCTAAAGAAGCTTTTACATTGGTGGAGCTGGTGGTTGTTATTTCTGTTATTGCTTTGTTGATTAGCGGAATATTTGCAACAAATGGCTTGCTTCAATCTGCAAAGATCACATCTACACATTCACAATTTGTAAAATATGAAGCGGCAGTTTTGCGCTTTATGCAAACTTACGACGCGCTTCCTGGAGATATTACAATAGCTTATAATATTTGGGGAGATGAATGTGATATCGATAGTAATAATTGTAATGGCAATGGTGATTCTATAATTGGTGGTAAGGATCAAGATTTGGAACGTGTTGTTGCGTGGCGGCATTTATCCTTAGCTAAAATGATAGAGGGAGAGTATGTGGCATCATCCACAGTAATTGGTGGTGAGACGGTACCTTTTGGAAAAGTAGATGATAGCATGATTACCTTTGCTTCAAATTATGAAGCTGATGGATCAGCAACACTCACGGGCTATAATTCATTTTATTTGGTTGCGGACGATCCATCCTGCGCTACACGAGAAATTTTAACATCTCATGAAATATATTTAATTGATAAGAAATTTGATGATGGGTTGGTGACAGGAAAAATCTCTGCAAGTGAGAATGATTCTTGTACTCCTGTTAGTTCCGACTGCGCGGATGTGAGTACTAATAGTTATTTGAATATTGATGATAATGGCACTAAGCGTTGTTATTTAAGTTACGCCACAAAATTCTCCTATTTCTAACTTTTAGCATAAGGTCCTGTCTCGAATCAAAATCACAAATTTTTTCCTTCTTAAAAAAATTATACCAAAAAAAATCCAAAATCTTAAGAATAAAGATCTTTGCAATTTTGATTCGCGATAAGCCCCATAAATATTATATTCTCGAAGGCTTCTACTTATGTAATTTTGCAATGTAGAGACGGAAAGTCTTCGGTCTTGGCTCGAAATGGCAAGCTTCGACCAGAATCTAAATATTTAAAAACCGTGATATCAGTTTGATCATCTGCCAATGTTTTTCTGGAAAGATAATGCCTTGCTTTTCTTAGCATAAATTCTAGATAATGAATTTCGCGCCCGGGCGACCCATTTTGGGGCAGCGGGTTTTTTCTTGGGTAATTTAGAGTTCTTGTCCTTTGACTTTATTTGTAATGCAGTTTTTTTATCTTGTGAATTTATCTGCGCAGCGAAATCTTGTTGCCTGATTTCTTCGCATTCTTCTAACACTTCGTCTAGGATTACGCTTCTGGCAATTTTATGTGGACCAGTTAGCTTGTCTTTTATAATGTTTAACAGCCCCTTACTTAGTTTTGAGTCTTGATAGATTTTGTCTTCTTGATTTAACTTTGTTATTAGGTTTGATTTTTCTATTTCGGTTAATTTTATATTAAATTCATAAAAAGATTTGCCGGCAAAATCAGTATCTTTTTTATAGCCGCATAATAATCTCTTTATACGATATTCTGCTTCGGCTAATTGTAGCGGAGTATTTCTGATATCTGGATATGCCCCCTCTAGTTCTAATATTATAGATTCGGTATCACCAAAATAGATTCCGACCTCTCTTGAAAGGGCTGCTTTGAAAAAAATAAAATCATAGGCTTTTTGTTTTTGACCCTTGGATAAATATAATTGATACTGCCCTTCATATCCCTCTTCAATATTTTGGTAGTGAGATAAGTTTTTAGTAC
Organism: Rickettsiales bacterium; assembly: GCA_018659145.1. GTDB lineage: Bacteria > Pseudomonadota > Alphaproteobacteria > Rickettsiales > JABIRX01 > JADHOX01. The sequence continues at coordinate 9,180 of JABJNB010000028.1, read as the reverse complement.
CATCAAGCCAAGGAGTGAAGTCATCAAGTAGATGCTGCAGCGATGATTTATCTCGCTCAAATTCGAAGTTTTGATAATTATCTATCATATAAACAATATGAGATATTAGGATGTTTCTGATTGATCGTGTGGTTTGCATTATTGCTCTATATTACGCAACAACTCCAAAGCATCTGCAAATTCATCTGGTAATTTTGCTTCAAAGCTTACGATTTTTTTTGTCCTAGGGTGAATCAATTCTAGTTTATAGGCATGCAATAATTGGCCGTCGATTATTTGTAGTTTTTCGCGTAGTTCATCATGTTTTAGGTGTTTGATTTTATTTGTGTTATGACCGTAATCTTGATCGCCAACTACTGAGTGCCCGATGTGAGATAAATGGATTCTTATTTGATGAGTGCGACCGGTTTTTAGATTACATTCGATTAGTGATATTTTGTCAAAAAATTCTTCTTTGGTAGAATATTTTGTTATTGCATGCTTTCCATCATGTTGATCTACTCGCATTAAGTGACGTTTGATTGGATGTTTCTTTACGAGAGTTTCAATAGTGCCTACTCTAGTATGAGGAATGCCAAAGGCTAAAGCTAAGTAAGTCCGTTTTAAGGAACGGTCTTTTAATTGGGCGCTTATATGTAGATGCGCTAAGTCATTTTTAGCAACCACCATAAGTCCGGTTGTTTTTCTATCTAATCTATGCACTATTCCTGGGCGAATAACTCCGCCAATTCCAGATAGCTTACCTTCGTAATGATAGAGCAGGGCGTTAACTAAAGTGTCATTATAATTACCGCCACCAGGATGAGATTGTAGGCCTTTTTGTTTGTTGATTATAATAATATCCTCATCATCATAGATAACATCGAGAGGAATGTTTTGCGGAGTGATATCGGTGTTTTTTAAAGGGGGGATTTCTATAGTGATAATATCACCCGCGCTCAGCTTTTGATTCAATTTTGTTAATAACTTTTCATTTAAAAAAATACATTCAGAATTTAGCAAATTTTTTAATTTACTTCGCGTAAGTTCTGGGTGAGAATCTTTTATCGACTCAGAGATGAATTGATCTGTTCTACTTAGTGGCGTAGATTCAATATTAATAATTATTTTTTCCATATTATTTGCTTAGCATGAAAGATAAATCTTTAACAACATTAAAATTTACCGTAATCATTTTGAACGTAATATTAATACTTGGTTTTCTTGTCTTTGTTGTACTATCTGCCAAACTGATAAAGCAGTCAAAATGTAAAAATTTTAGTTATGTAGCGGATGATCCAAGTAATGTAAAGATCAGTTTTGCAGGAAAGCGGATGTTTGTTATTGAAAAATATGGGGAGGAAATATACTCTACCGTGCTTGATAATTGCAGTGGTGAATTGATTAATAAAATAAAGGTAACAGGACATGAGTAATAGTAATGATCCATCTATCATTGAGATAGAGGCCAACAAGCCATTTGCAAATTCTAGAATTTGGAAGTTGCAAAAAGATTTTTATAAAAACCAAGGAGTTTCAGCTTGGATAGGCAAGGTGCCCTTTTATATTACATCTAATTGTTTTTTAGCGCGCAAATATGCTGAGATGCTTATTAATATGATATCGGATGGCTTGCGTAATCAAACTTTTAATCCAAAACATCCTATTTATATTTTTGAACTTGGCTCTGGTAATGGTAAATTTGCATATCATTTAATTAATGATTTGATACAATGCCGTAGGGATGTTCAAGATATTGATCTTGATATTCGTTACATAATGACTGACCTATGCCCTAAGAATATTGAGTTTTGGAAAAAGCATAGCCAATTAAAAGATATGGTCATTGATGGAATTTTGGATATGGGAATCTTTGATGCTGATTACTGTAATGATATTCAAACTGAATATGCGAAAAAGGATATCACAAAAAACTCTCTAGTAAATCCCCCAATTGTTATTGGTAATTATTTTTTAGATACTATCTCATGTGACTTATTGCGTTTCCAATCTGGAACGGTAGAGCAGGGGAATTTAACTATATCGACGAATGTAGATAATTATGCTAATAATGCGGTTAAGGATTTAAAGGCTGTTGATATTAAATATAGCTTTTCAGAATTTGACGAGAAGTCTATTACTGACAAAGGGGTAGCTCAATTAGTAGGTTATTATAAAAAGAATATTGAGGATAGTACGGTTATAATACCAACTACAACTTTTAAAATTGTTGATTTCTTCTCTAAGATTCACAAGAAAAACAAGGCGTTTTTTATGTTTTCTGACAAAGGCCATGTTGGCTTAGAATCGCTCCAATTATCACAAAAACCGCATTTTGCATTTCATGGTAGTTTCTCATTAATGGTGAATTTTCATGCATTAAAACATTATTATGGGCTTAATAAAAATTCCGATGTTCTACTTCAAGATGATGGTGAGGGAATGAGTATTGTTAGTTTTGCTACAAATGAGTCTTATGATAAATTTGGTTTATTCAAAAATAGATTCAGAAAATATGCCAATGAATTTAATGTTCAGAATTTCATGAATTTGAAAAATTTTTACATGGATAAAATTGATAGTTTAACAATTAGCGAAATGATGGCTTTGTTGAGTTTATCAAATTATGATAGTAAGATTTTACTAGATCTTGCTAATCCATTCGTACAAAAATTATCGTCAATTTCAATTAAAATGAAGCATAATATTTTAGCTAATTTGAAAAAGATTGAACGAAATCATTATTTTCTGCCGAATAAAGAAAACACTATTTTTGAATTAGCCCGTGTTAATTATTGTTTAGGTAGTTACGGAGAATCTGTGCGTTTATACAAGATATCAATTAAGTATTATGGTGAGAGCTTGGAAACTTTGTTTAATATGGGCTTGTCTGCCTATTACGCTAATCAGAAAAAACTGGCTTTAGAATGTTTACAGAAACTGGTGCAATTAGATACTAATGATAAAGAGGCAAAAGACTGGGTTGAGCGTATTAAGAAGGAGTTGAAGTTGGCGTGATAAAAAAACATTAAATTCATTTTTTCTTGCGCACCAAACCCTTGTTACAAAAGGGTGTTTGTCGCATAATTCTGCCTTTACTCTAGGCAGTAATAACATAAATAGACTGTGTCATAATGTAATTACAAAGCATTTACTGTCAAAGGCATGTATTGTTATAAAAATATTCTTTTCGAACAGCTCTAGCTATCCGTGTAACAACATTCGATACAATCGAAAGTCTTTATCAAAAACTCTTTCGTAATTATATTGTGACATAGCCTGATGAGTTCGCCCCTCTATATAAATTTAGAAGAATATTCCAAAGACGATTTTTTTACCTAATAGTAAAACTAAAGCTGTTACTACTAAGCCACTGATCCCTGTTAAAACCCCTAATAAGGCAATTATTCCATCTTTACCTAGCATACCAAATGACATAAGCGCGATACCAAAGGCTGGCAAAAGATTTGTAAAAGGTAGGGGAAGCGCTATTGCGAGTGAAAAAATTAAAGCAAAGAGACCTAACATTCTAGCGCCGGTATTTTGGGTTATGCAGGAGTATCTATTTTGTAATACTTTTTCGATTCGCTTCATGATAGGAGAGCTTTTTATAATCAAAAGTGCTATAAAAGAACGTTTTATCGTTTTCTTTAAAATCCATTTTGGAAGCCAAGGGTATTTTATGCCTACAAACAATTGGGCAGAGAAGATTATTAACGGTATTGCCAAAATAGTTGTAAGGCCAGGGATATAAGGTATAGGAATTAATAAAGGTAGGGAAAAAATCATCATTAATATTCCAAATCCTCGTTCGTGTAGGGAAACTTTTAATTCATCTATAGAAATACAGTCAGATTTTTTACTGCGCACTACTTGTCGTAGAAATTCGGAGGTTGGGATATGTGGCTTTTCTTGAGAGTTCTTCATCTTAATGGCCAGGAGAGGCAACCAAGAATTAGGGCGGAATGCATAATCATAATTTTACTGCATTCTTATTCTTAAGTTGCAGCTAGCAGAAGTGTTTTCGAAATCATATTCATCATCATCAGCATCTGCTGTGGCTTCAGCTTGGTAAACACAGGCTTCGCTTGCAGTTATGCTTGCGCCACCGCTTGTTGTTGTAATTGGTGTGTTTGCACATGAGAATGCATTGGGGTCTGACCCACAGCTACTACTGCGAGCAATAACTGAGCCTTTTAATGGAAATCCATCATCATATTTATTATCGATAGCAAATGCATCTTCAGGGACAAAGCAGTCCTCAAATTGTGCAGCCCCGTTCACAGAATCATTTAAGCATAGGTGATAATAATTAATTCCATCTAAGCCGTAAATGCCAAGACCACCACCAGATTTTAATTTAGGAAAAGTTTCGCCAATTACTCCGTTGGTGGAGTCTCCGTCAAATGCGCCGTTAGTAAATCCGGCTAAGTATAAATGTTCCCAGAAGTAAACAATCTCATTATCTTCTAGATCAGGTAGGCTATCTGTGTCGTAATCAGAATCTTCGTAGATACCATTACCATTACCGTTATTAGAGCCAAGCCCTCTTCTGCTAGCTTTTGCACAATCTCCAGGCAGGCAATCATATTTTAGGTTGAAAGTACTAGATGATGTGTTAAATTGCGTAAGCTGGGTGATGACGCCACGAACCTGTGCGGCTTTGATAAGGTCTTTACCAACCGTTACGGACGCTACTAGGAGTCCTAATATTATTATAACTATTGATAATTCTACTAAGGAAAATCCTTGCGAGTTTTGCTTCCTGATATTCATTTATTTATTGATACAAAAATGTTCTATATAGTATATAATCTTACCATTTCTTTAAGAAAAAGGCAAATAGTTTCTTATTTTTTTAATCGTATCTGTGATGCTTTATAAAAGCCTAGTATATTGATGTAATTACATAGCTTTGGTAGTTTGTGCAAAATTTCTTTGGTAATATTGCTATGTGGATTTCCTTCAAATGATAATAAGAACTTTGCATTATGTGACATTCCTCCGGGGATATAGCTTTCAATTTTGGTGATGTTAACATTTTTTTCTGCAAAAACACTTAAAGCTTTATGTAGTGCTGATGCTTGGTTTTTTAGTTCAAATAATAGAGTCCCTATTGCTTGCTCACTAGGGAATATGTCAGAAGGTGTTGTGGCGATGGTAATAAAATGGGTGTAATTATTATCATCATCTTGAAAGTTTCTTTGTAAAATCTTGAGGTTGTACAATTTACATGCCGCTTCACTGCAAATAACAGCAACATCTGGTTTAGGATTATTGTTTAGTTCTTTGGCAGCAATGGCGGTGTTAATACAGCTAGCAGTATTGAGCCCATAATGATTGATGCTGTTATGGCACTGCATTAATGCCATAGGGTGCGAGATAACTGTTTTAATTTTCTTGATGCTGCTACCTTCTATTGCTGCTAAGCAATGGTTAATTTTAAGGAAATATTCTCCGGTAATATAAAGATTAGTTGTTTGTAGTAAATTATGTATTTCTGAAACTCGGCCAACATAACTATTCTCAATTGGAATCATTCCAAGCTTTACATCTTTATTTTCAACTTTAAGAAACACAGCTTCAAAGTTTTTGCATGCAATAGTTTTGTGTTTGGGAAAATGTTCTAAACAGGCAAGTTCTTGATATGCGCCATGGTCGCCTTGAAAAGCTATTGAATCTATGTTTTTTTCCATATAGGAGTTATACTACTTTTTAATTAAGAATAAGAATATAATGGCAAAAAGATCTAAATGGCAAATGAATAGTTGGCGCAACTATCCGATAAAGCAGCAGCCAAATTATGAAAATCAACAAGATGTTAAAAGAGTTGAAGACTTCTTAAGTCTGGCTCCGCCTCTTACATATTTTGCTGAATGTCAGAGGTTAAAGCATCAATTGGCAAATGTGTGTCATGGTAAAGCTTTTTTGTTGCAAGGTGGTGATTGTGCTGAAAGTTTTCAAGAGTTTAATCAAATTAATCTGACAAATTACTTTCAAGTGATTTTGCAAATGACTTTTGTTCTGATGCAGGGCTTGAATAAGCCTGTTGTAAAAGTTGGTCGTATTGCTGGGCAATTTGCTAAGCCAAGGTCTAGTGATACTGAAACAATAGACGGAGTAACATATCCTTCTTATCGGGGTGATATGGTGAATTCCCTAGCTGTTGATATGGAGGCAAGGAGGCCTAATCCGGAGAATTTAATTAATGGTTATAAGCAATCTGCGGTTACGTTAAATTATTTAAGATCTTTGGCATCAGGTGGTTTTGCAAGCTTGGATAATGTAAGTGGTTGGATTAAAGAGTTTACAGATGAGTATGTAAATTCCTCGCAAACTAGTGATAAGATTTTTGCCATTATTGAGCAGCTTCAGAGATCAATTGATTTTATTAAGTCTTGTAGTTTTGATATAGCAAATAACCCACATTTTAATAGTGCAGATTTTTTCGTATCACATGAAGGTTTGCTACTCAATTATGAAGAAGCCCTAACGCGTAAAAATCCTCAGGATAAAAAATATTATTGTTTATCGTCACATATGTTATGGATTGGCGATAGAACGCGAGCTTTGGATGAAGCCCATATTGAATTTATGCGTGGATTAGCAAACCCGGTGGGCGTAAAAGTTGGTCCCGCTACAGATAAGTTAGAGTTGCTTGAGGTAATAGATGTATTAAATCCAGAAAATGAAGCTGGTAAAATAACTTTAATTACTCGTATGGGTGCGGATAAGGTAAATGAGTTGTTGCCAGGAATTGTTGAGTATATAAGAGATAGTGGACGGAATGTAATCTGGTCTTGTGACCCTATGCATGGTAATACTGAAACTTCAAGTAGCGGGTACAAGACGCGTAGATTTGACAATATAATAAAAGAAGTAGAGCAGTTTTTTGCTATACATCACAAACTCGGTACTTACCCTGGTGGCATTCATATTGAAATGACGGGTCAGAATGTGACTGAATGCTTAGGTGGTATGCAAGGAATTAATGATCAGGATTTAAAAGATCGTTATCATACTCATTGTGACCCAAGGTTGAATGGTTGGCAGGGGCTGGAGTTAGCATTGTTAATCTCTAGTAAGTAAGTTTTTTGCGTTGGGTGGGCTCATAAATACATAGGGTACTTTGTTTAAAAAGGGTCTGTTTTCCTATGTTTTTGCGGGATAAATTAATCTTTTTGGTAGTTAATTAGGAATGTGTATGTATGATGCTCCGTTCTCAGCCGTAGATTCGGCCTTATCGTCTAGGAAATTATTTGTGTTTTATAAAGTCTTAGATGCGCCAATTAGCTTGTAAGCAATTGGCTTTTTTTAATTCTTTATTATATATATACATATGGATAACTTTAATTCGTCATCGGAATCACAAGATAAATCATCAGACAATCTTAATGTGACTGAGCCAGTAGAGGTTCAAGATCTACCTAGTGATTTGCTAGCAAAGGATGAGATGAATTCTTCATCAAAGTCTCAAGAAAAATCACCAGCTAAGCCAGCTAAGTCAACTAAATCAGCAGAAGATCAGGTTCAAGATATATTGAGCGATTTGGAGGAAAAGTATGACATAAAGGGTGAAGTTAGCTCCTCTATGGAGTCTCAAGAAAAATCGCCAGCTAAACCAGCGGAAGCGCAGGTTAAGGCTATACCGAAAGCTGTATCGGGCAAAGGAAGGGGAGGTAAAATGGATAGTTTTGATTCTTTTGTGCTACCGGAGTCTTTGCAAAAATCATTAGCTCGGCTTAACATGACTAAGCCAACAGATGTTCAAATCCAAGCTATGCCTCATGCTATTGCCGGTCGGGATGTCATCGTATCAGCTCCAACTGGTACTGGGAAAACTTTAGCATTCTCTATTCCAGTAGTAGCTAAATTAATCGAAGATAAAAATTTTGGTGTAATTGTTATTACCCCAACAAGAGAGCTAGCATCTCAAATAATAACTGTAATGCAGTCTTTACTATTCTTTAATAAGGAAGTTAAATCAGCATTATTAATTGGTGGTGCCCCTATGGGACCGCAATTGGCACAGCTTAGGAACAAGCCGCAGTTAATTGTTGGAACACCAGGGCGTATTAATGATCATCTTAATACAGGACGTTTGAACCTTGATAATACAAAATTTGTTGTGCTTGATGAAATGGATAGAATGCTTGATATGGGATTCTCAATTCAGATTGATGAAGTTCTAACTTATCTAAAGAATGAGAAGCAAGCAATGATGCTTTCCGCTACAATCTCTCCTGCAATTAGAAAATTATCAGCTAGATATTTAAATGATCCGGCTTCAGTAACAATCGATGGTCAAGAAATTGTTAATACAAGCATTAAGCAGGAATTTATTCATTTGTCTCGTGAACATAAATATGAAGAATTGGTTAAGCAGCTAAAAGAGCGAGAGGGTACAAAAATTGTTTTTGTAAAAACTCGAAGAAATGCAGAGGAAATTTCGGATAAATTATATCATGATCAGTTTCAAGCTAGGGCAATTCATGGTGACTTGCGACAAAATCAGCGAGATAAAATAGTTAGATTATTGCGTAGGGGAGATTTTGATGTTGTTGTTGCAACGGATGTAGCATCACGTGGTTTAGATGTTCCGCATATTAAGCATGTAATTAATTATAATTTACCAACCAATCCAGAAGATTATGTTCACCGTGTTGGTAGGACTGGTCGAGCTGGAGAAGAAGGTTATGCTCTAACTTTTGTTTCAACAAATGAGCGTAAAGAATGGAACGCTTTAGAAATGTTTTTAGACCCTAGTAAAAAGTCTAATTCTAATGATAATCAAGGCCGATCAAAGAAAAAATTTGGCTCTAGAGATGGGCGTAGGGGATCTGGAGGATCCCAGTCTGATCGTCGAGATTCCAGAGGTGGTTACCAAGGTAATTCATCTAGATCAGATAGCAGAACAGAATCTAGAGGTGGTTACCAAGGTAATTCGTCTAGATCAGATAGTAGAACGGAATCTAGAGGCGGTTACCAAGGTAATTCACCTAGATCCGATAGCAGAACGGAATCTAGAGGTGGTTACCAAGGTAGTTCACCTAGATCAGATAGTAGAACGGAATCTAGAGGTGGTTACCAAGGTAATTCACCTAGATCCGATAGCAGAACGGAATCTAGAGGCGGTTACCAAGGTAATTCACCTAGATCCGATAGCAGAACGGAATCTAGAGGTGGTTACCAAGGTAATTC
>JABJNB010000027.1 GCA_018659145.1 Rickettsiales bacterium | reverse complement strand
GTACATGAGCAGCAGCAGAAATTGCAGGTTAGCAACTCGCTGAACCTATAAAGTAAAACTTTATAAGTTCAGAAACAGCCGCTAATTTTGAGTTTATGCCCAAATTTTTTTAAGCGGTGATGTCTTCGAATAATACTGTGGATAAGTATCTCTCGCCAAAAGATGCTAATATAAATGCTATGATTTTACCTTTGTTTTCAGGACGTTTAGCAACTTCCAAAGCGGCAAATGCAGCAGCGCCAGATGAGATACCACCTAAGATACCCTCACTTCTAGCCAATTCTCTTGCAGTCTCTATTGCATCAGTATTTGAAACTGTAAACACTTCATCAATTATAGATTCGTCTAGAATATCTGGGACAAAACCAGCGCCAATACCTTGAATTTTATGTGGTCCAGGTTGGCCACCCGATAATACTGGACTGTCTTTTGGTTCAACTGCAATGATTTGTACATTAGGATTATATTGCTTTAGGACTTGTCCAACACCTGTAATTGTTCCACCAGTTCCGACGCCAGCTACGAAAATATCAATTTTACCATCCGTATCTTTCCAGATTTCTTCTGCTGTAGTTTTTTTATGAACTTCAACATTAGCTACATTAGAAAATTGTTTCATGATTATGGAATTACTGATCTCTTTATTTAATTCTTCAGCTTTAGCAATAGCCCCTTTCATGCCAAGAGCTGCTTCTGTTAGTACAACCTCCGCGCCATAAGCTTTAAGTAGTTTGCGACGCTCAAGTGACATTGATTCAGGCATAGTTAAAATTAATCTATAACCTTTAATCGCCGCAACAAACGCAAGTCCGATTCCTGTATTACCACTAGTTGCCTCAATAAGTACCGACTCTCCAGATTTGATTTTACCCAATTTCTCAGCACTCTCTACCATACTAACTGCGATTCTATCTTTTACAGAATTACTTGGATTATAATATTCAAGCTTCGCGGCTACAATATTGTCATTTTGATTAAGCTTGCCTAATTTTACTAATGGAGTTTTACCGATTAGTTCTGTTAAATCATTATAAATTGTCATTTCAATACCTTAAATTTTAGTTAATAATCATAATATATTAAAGCCCCGAGCTATCATAGCTACTATCACTCTTTGAGAGTTTAAAAAACTTGCTAAAGAATCCTGATTTATTCTGAGATTTATTTACATATTTTATTAAACCACAAGCAATAGTTTCATTTGAAACCTTGTCGATCAATAAAAATGACCCTGTATATTTAGAATTTGCAAAATAATCAAAGGGTAGTTTTGTCGCGATTTTTAGTGTAGCGTCAATAATATCATTTTGCTTTGCCGAGTCTGTTTCAATAAGTTCTAGAGTATCCAAATTCATGACACCCTTAACCTTAGTAATTCGAGCATTGACTAAATTATGATTTAACTTCATTAAATATTCCGAAGATTCAGATAGGCTCGTCTCAGTCGATTTAAACCAAATTAAATTTGCTGACATTTCCTTATCATAGGATGGATGATCCGACTCATCTGTTAAGACAGAGCCACGTGCTACATCAACTTCTTGATCTAAAACGATAGCAACTGAATTACCTGTTTTGGCAGTTTCAGAATCAACTCCAGCTACCAATATTTGCGTAATATTTGCAGTTCGAAGACTTGGCCATATTTTAACCTTCTGACCAATAGATAAATTACCAGAAGCTAAGCGGCCTAATAAATATCTGGCGTTACTATCATCTTTCTCATCCTTAACAACATTTTGGATTGGCAATCGGGTAGCTACAAAATTAACATCTTCAGCAATATCAATCGTTTCTAATAAATCTAAGATTGTCCTACCCTGATACCATTCCATTTTCTCGGAAACATTAACAACATTCCCGCCTAACTTAGCTGATATTGGTACAAAATGGATTTGGCTATTCACTAAAAACTTAGCTGTTTTCCTTTTATATTCTTTAGCTATTGCTTCAAACTTACCTTCGTCATAATCAACTAAATCCATTTTATTAACCGCAACAATAAAATGTCTAATTCCTGATAAGTAAGCAATATAACTATGTCTGACTGCCTGAGTTTGCAGCGGCTTAGTGACATCAAGTAAAATCACAGCTAGCTCACTATTAGAGGCTGCAACTGCCATGTTACGTGTATATTCTTCATGACCTGGACTATCTGCGATAATGAATTTGCGTCTATCAGTTGTGAAATAACGATATGCCGCATCAATTGTTATCTTCTGCTCACGCTCAGATTCCAATCCATCAACCAATAATGATAAATCTGTAAAATCCTGATTGAACTTCTTACTTAAAGTCTCAACCTCTCTCATATGATCTTCATATACAGCGTTACTGTCAAAGAGTAGTCTGCCTAAAAAGCTAGATTTTCCATCATCTACATTACCTGCAGTTAAAAACTTTAAAATATCGTGACTCATTTTATTCCTTAAAAATATTTTTTGTTTGCTTTGTAGGAACGGGGTCCTCCCGCCTAAAATCCTTCAATGGAAAATGGTTAAAAGTAACCTTCCTTCTTTTTCTTCTCCATACTCGAGCTAGGGTCGCTATCAATTAACCGACCTTGTCTTTCTGAAAACTTACTTGCTCTAATCTCTTCTAGTATTTCAGATAAAGTACTCGCTGTAGAATCTATCGCTCCAGTCAATGGATAACAACCTAGAGTTCTAAATCTAATCATACCAGTTTGAATTTTTTCACCCTCCTCTATTGGCAACCTATCATCATCTACCATAATCTTAGTTCCAGAGCGCTCGACAAAAGGACGTTCCTTGGCAAAATAAAGTGGTACGAGCGGTATATTTTCATCATGGATATATTCCCAAATGTCTAATTCCGTCCAATTGGATAATGGAAAAACTCGCATAGATTCACCTGGAGCAAGCTGTGTATTAAAGATGTTGAATAATTCAGGTCTTTGATTTTTTGGATCCCAAGCTTGAAATTCATTACGATGAGAAAAGATACGTTCTTTAGCACGCGATTTTTCTTCATCACGCCGAGCTCCACCGATAGCGGAATCAAATTCATGATCTTTAAGCATCTTACGCAAACCTTCTGTTTTCATAACATCGGTATAGATTTTGCTAGTTTTACCAAAGGGTACGATGTTCTCTTTATCACCCCTAGGGTTCTTATAAGTAATGAGATCCAAACCATGCTTAGTCATTTGCTCATCGCGGAATTTTATCATTTCTTTAAACTTCCAGCCTGTATTAACATGCAAGAATTTAAATGGTGGTTTAGCCGGATAAAATGCCTTTAGGACTAAATGCAGTAGGACAGAAGAATCCTTACCAACGGAATATAATACCACAGGATTTTTAAACTCTCCTGCAGCTTCTCTTATAATATAAAGACTCTCATCTTCTAACGCTTTTAAATGCTTTTGCATAATCTATTACCTTACTTATTACTTATATGCTGGTGAATAAAATCACCAAAATCTTGATTACCGCCTTCTCTGCTATAAAGCTCAAAGAAACCATCTAACTCAGATAAAATCTGCGCTTCATCTAATGACTCTTTATATTTGGTATTAAGTCTCATTCCAAGACGATCACCACCTAAATGAAAATTATATTTCCCAAGTGATGTACCAACAAATCCAATCTCTGCAACATATGGCCGCGCGCATCCATTAGGACAACCGGTCATACGAATGGTTATTTCTTTGTCAGCTAAACCATGCCTTGCAAGTAGTGGCTCAAGCTTAGTAATTAGGCTTGGCATATAACGCTGCCCCTCAGCCAGTGCCAAACCACAAGTATTAAAAGCCACACAAGCCATTGAACCAATTCTTATTTCTGATAAAGTTTTCTGATAATCGATAATTCCATATTTATTCAACACCGCATCAACTTTAGCTTTATCCTGCTCTTTGATATTGGCGACTGAGAGATTCTGATTTGCTGTAAATTGAAATTCAGAAATATCTAATTCTGATATTTCACGAATAGCTGTTTTAAATTTAGCCAAATCTTGATCCATAATTCGACCATTCTCAGTAAAAACTGTATAATGCCAATCACCTTTATAATCACGTCTCCAACCCAAAACATCATTGCGATATTTAAATTCTACCGAACGAAGTGGGGCGAATTTAATGCCGCTACGTTTTTCAACATCAGCTTTAAACTCAACTAATCCAACTTTATCGATAGTATATTTCAGGCGTGATAGCTTACGATTAGATCTATTACCATTATCCCGCTGGAAGGTAACGACAGCCTCGGCTATATCCAGAGCTTGCTCTGGAGTTATAAAGCCAATTTCAGATGCAAGGCGCGGATATGTTTCCTCATTACCATGAGTCGCGCCCATCCCACCACCGGCTAGTACATTAAAACCTACTAACTTGCCAGCTTCGATAATTGCAACTAAGCCAAAATCATTCGCATAAACATCAATGTCATTAAATGGTGGTATTGCTATACCCATTTTAAATTTTCTTGGTAAAAACACTTTGCCATAAATGGGCTCTACTTGCTCTTCATTTTCATCTTCACTAATTTTCTCAGCATCCAACCAAATCTCTCGATAAGCTTTGGTGTGAGGCAAAAACTTCTTACTTAGATCACGCGTAAACCTGATGAGCTCTGTATGTAAACTTTCTGAATTTTGATCACTATCTTCAAAATTACTTCCCGTAACAATATTTCGATTAACATCACCACATGCAGCTATTGAATCTAAGTCAAATTTATCAAAAAATTGAAGCGTTGGCTTTAATTTAGATTTAATAATACCATGTAGTTGAATCGTTTGCCTGGTGGTTATTTTAACAATACCAGTTGCATTATCATCTGTGATTTTAAAGATATTTAGCATTTGTTTCGCAGTCACTCTTCCGCCCGGAATACGCAAGCGCAGCATGAATGAGAATGATTTTTCTAATTTCTTTTGTGCCCGACGCGACCGAGATTCACGGTCATCCTGCTGATAACTACCATGAAACTTTATTAATTGCGTATCAGACTCGCAAATAGATCCCGTTAATGGATCATTAAATCCCTCCTCTAAACTACCTCTTAGATAGTTACTTTCGATTTTGATTTTTTCTACTTCGCTTAATTTTATTTTATCTGTCATTTTACTTCCTAATAAACATCCTTTAAATATTTGCCCGCTTGTTTCATATTATATAAATATTCCTTAGCGCCTTCTGCATCCAACTTAGCATATTTAGAGATAATACTAAGCAGTGTATTTTCAACATCCCGGGCCATATGATCCTTATCACCACAAACATAAATAATCGCGCCACTTTGAATCCAATTAAAAAACTCTTCTGCTTCTTGCGCTATACGATCTTGAACATAAATTTTATGCTCCTGATCACGTGAGAATGCGAGCGATACTTTATTTAGCACACCCTGAGATACAAATTCTTGAATTTCTGTTTGATATAAAAAATCACTATGAAAATGCTGAGCACCAAAAAACAACCAATTACGGCCCGGGCTAGAATTAGCAGCACGATCAGACAAAAATGCTCTAAATGGCGCAATCCCAGTACCAGGTCCAATCAATATAATATCTTGCTCCAAGCTATGATCAGGTAAACGAAATTGATTATTCGGCTTGATAGTAAATTCAATATTACTACCTTCTGCCAAACTAGCTAAATATCCCGAGCACAAACCCATGCCTGCCTTGCCATTTTCATCCACATGATAAGTCACCCGAACCGTCAAATGAACTTCACCATCGTGATATTCTGGGGATGAAGCGATTGAGTATAATCTTGGCGCAATTTTATTTTCCGTATTCCCTGAGCTTTTAACATATGCATCGTCTGGCTTTAGCGCTAAAGATAAGCTATCACCTGGTTGAAAAGTAATTTCATCATCAGAACTAATTTCAATATGACGAATCTCAACATTGGAGCCATCATCACTTAAATTCACATTCGTTAGAATTTCACCTTGATAGACTTTATGCAAATCTATGGATGCACTAGTTACAACGCTACCTATAGCCACCTTATCACCACCAGCCTTAGCTAAGAAACTTGTTACCCAGCCATTAACATGGTCATTATAATCTAAATCCAAATCCGCCCTTGGAATAATGTTTTTAGCTCCAAATCCTAATAATACTTCATCCAGATCCTTACCTGACTGACAGAATAATGGGTAAGAACTATCTCCTAAAGAAATTAATGCATAATCCAATTTAATCAAATCTAGCTTTTTAGCACTCAAATCTTCAAAGAATCCTTTAACCGCCTCTGGGAACTCACCTTCACCATGCGTGCTAATAATAAAGATAGCTTTAGTTTCTTTAGCTAATTTTGCAGCTTTATAAATTTCTAAATCTTGGGTTTTTACCTGAAATGATGTTTGCAAACTATTTGCAAGATCACTCGCTAATTGCTTTGAATTTCCAGTTTCAGTACCATAAAAAATAGTTAATTTAGTCTTCGTAGCATTACTAGCGCTAGAACTTGCAGCTGAGCCACCTACTACCATTGCAGTTAAGTAACCATTTAACCAAGCTTGCTCTTCGCTGCTTAATGTCGAAATAAATTGTTTTAATTTATTAATATCCATCGTTATATTATAATTTTATTAGACGCAGAATTACACGCCTCTATGTTACTGCTCTTCACTTCTGCCTCACCAATTTTCCATCCACAACATGCAGGCCACATTCCTTTTGACCTTCATCTTCCCACCACCATCTACCAGATCGTGGATCTTTTGGATCCGTTGGCACCCTTGAGCATGGAGCACAGCCAATTGATGTAAAACCTTTATCATATAATTTGTTATATGGAATATTATTTTCTTTAATAAATTCCCAAATTTTATCATCTTCTAATTCTAAGATCGGATAAAATTTTACGATATCAAAAATAGAATCAATCTCATATAATGCTTTGTCGCCTCTAGCTTGAGATTGCGCAGAACGCAATCCACTTAACCAAAAATCATAGCCAGATAGAGCTCTAGTTAATGGCTCTATCTTTCTAATATTACAGCATGTTGTGCGTAAATCTTGGCTTTCATAAAATGCATTCACACCGTTTAACTCTACATAGTTTTGTAACTTCTCGCTATTTGGATAATATGGTTTGATAGCAATATTATATTTTTCTTTTGTCCTTTGCCAAACTTCATAAGTTTCGTCAAACATTCGACCTGTATCTAAAGTAAAAATATCAATATCAAGCTTATGTTCCGCAATAATATGAGTTATGATTTGATCTTCTATACTAAAACTTGTTGAGAAAATCGCCTTGCCTGGAAATTGCTTTGATACGAACTCCAATCTTGCTTGCCAATCCTGCAATTGAGTAATGAATAAAGCTTCCAAATGTTTATCTAATTTTACACTCATTATACCCTCTCCTCTAATCGATCAAAATACATCCCCGGTTCTTTTGGTGATTCATGCCACGCACAATTCTCGTAATTATTAACAGCCTTTCCAATAATTACAATAGTTGGTGAGGCAAATTTATGCCCAGCATATTTATCATTAAAATCCGCGAGGGTAGCTAAATACTCGCTTTGAAATGGCGTTGTTGCCTGAGATACTGCAATGATAGGCATGGCACTATCCATACCGTATTTTATAAGCTGGTCGATGATTTCCTCAATATGATGAGTCGACATGTAAAAGACTAGACTATCAGTTGAGTTTGCCAATTCTTGCCAATAATCTTCTCGTAGCAAATCCTTCTTATAATAAGTTAAATAACGCACCGACCTAACTCCATCCCTTGTTGTTAACGGCATCCCTAAATATGCCGCAGCACCACTCGCGGCAGTAACACCTGGAATAATTTGATATGGGATACCAACTTCTTTTGCAGCCGCAATTTCGTCAGTTAAATTAGCAAAAATTGCAGTATCACCACCTTTTAACCGAACAATGATTTTCCCCTTCAAGCCATATTCTTTTATCAACTCATTAATTTCACTTTGATGATAACGATGCAGGCTTTTCGTTTTGCCAACATTTATCTTAATAACTTCTTTGCGTGCAAAATTAAAAAGCTGCTTTGAGACTAAACGATCATATAAAATAACATCAGCTTTTGCTATCAAGCGCGATGCTTTTAAAGTAATTAAGTCAGGATCACCCGGCCCAGCTCCCACTAGATACAAAGCTGCCTGTTGTTTATCCTCGGTAGAATGCAAAGCGCCTTCTAATAACTCTCCAGCTTTTTGCTCATTACCGCTATAAACCTCCTCAGCTATCTCGCCTTCAATGACATCTTGCCAAAATAGGCGGCGGGACTGAATAGAGGTTAAAGCCTGCTTCACTTGTTCACGATATCTGGCAATAAAATTAGTTAACTTGCCTAAAGTCATTGGTAAAAAATGCTCAATCTTTTGCTTAATCATACGTGTTAACACAGGAGATATGCCATTTGATGAGATTGCAATTGTCAGATTATCCCTTTTGACAATCGAGCCAAAAATAAAATTACTAAGCGAACTATTATCAACCACATTCACCAAAATATTTTGCTGCTTGGCATATTTTGAAATCTCTGCATTAACCTTAGCATCATCTGTTGCCGCAACCACAATATCAAATCCGACTAATTGCTTAACTGCAAACTCTGCTTCAATTACTACGAAATTTTTGCTTTGTGCCAGAGCCCTAAGATCACCATGTAACTCTTTGGCTATTATAGTTACATTCTCAGAAAAATCAGAGATTAAGCTCAGTTTAGCCATAGCAATATCACCACCACCAACCAGCAATATTTTATTCTTATCCGTAGCTAAAAAAACCGGTAGGTACTGCTTTGATTTGATATCGTGATGGTTATTCGGGGAATCTGTCATCTAAAAAATGGGGGCCTAAAAAGGCAAAAGTAATAAAAATCAAAAGGAGCGGTTCAAATGCTAATAATTAGCAACAACAACACATACAACAACACGCTGATGACATAGCGCTGGAAGCATTTGATAAAACTATATTTTTATAATTTTTGTTCATTAGCAAATTTTTATTAATGAAGCGAATTCTAAGGCCAACCCACCCAACTGTCAACCAGAAACTTGCCTCCACGCTCCCGTCACAACAATCTTAAAATAAATATAACCGCACGCCGAACTTAATGATTAATTCAAACAACTCTACCCCTCAGAATCTGCCTAGCCCGATAAACACGGATTTCTATTGTTTTGATACTCACTCCGAAGATCTCTGCTGCCGACTCCTGTGAATTGCCTTCAATTGCAAAGATTTCTATTCTTAAGATCTTGGATTTTTAGGCTCGATAGACCCACCTACCATTTTATCACACAAGCCTTTAGGTAGTTTTATCCATTCATTTGCATCATTACTTTGCTTCCCCATACCAGCGCATGAATGCTTGTTAGCCGCACTAGCACAGTCATTCTTACCAGATTTTACAACTCCATAACATTTTTCCAT
>JABJNB010000026.1 GCA_018659145.1 Rickettsiales bacterium | reverse complement strand
TTTGTGATATTATTAAAAACCCAGCAATAAGACTTGTTACCTCTAATTTAAAACAGCTGCTACATTTTTTATCGAACAATCATCAAAAGACATTAATATCCAATATCAATCACCATGCCCATTTAATTGACCTAGATCTAATTGAATATTTACTACCAATCTCCGATGAACAAAAATTAATAAAACAATCTGCTGAATTTAGTAAAATAGATAATGTTGATATTGGCCATATTATCGCACAAATATTGCCATATTATCAAGCTCTAGATGGTTATTTTTTGCAATTGAAAGAAGGAAACCTACTCTCTGTTTACCATGATTGTGATCAAAAGATTAATCTCATATTATTCAATATGGAACAAAAAGGAATTGCCGTTTCAGCTCCTGCATTGCAAAGTCTTTCCTATGAATTTGCCAAAGAGGTTAATGTTTTAGAAAAAGACATTTATCACAAAGCTGGCGTAGAATTCAATATTGGATCACCCAAACAATTAGGTGAAATATTGTTTGATAAATTGCAAATAGAGGCCACAAAAAAAACAGGCAAGTCTGGCAACAGATCAACATCTCAAGACATCTTAGAGGAGCTACAAAGTCAGGGACATGACATTGCAGGCTTGGTTTTAAAATGGCGCCATTTTACTAAGTTAAAATCTACCTATACCGATAGCTTGCCCAAGACAATCAATAGTGGTACCAAACGTATTCATACTATTTTTAATAATACTCTAACCTCAACAGGTAGGCTAAGCTCATCTAATCCAAATTTACAAAACATTCCTATTAGGACAAAAGAAGGAGACAGAATTAGATCTTGCTTTATTGCTAAGCCAGATACTGTATTAATAGCAGCAGATTACTCGCAAATAGAGTTGAGGTTGTTAGCTCATATGGCTAATGTAAAGCTACTTAAACAAGCCTTTAGTGAGAACAAAGATATTCACAGATCTACCGCTGCAGAAATGTTTGAGATTGCAGAAGATCAAGTGTCCAGCGAGATGAGGCGCCATGCTAAACAAATTAACTTTGGGATTATTTATGGGATTAGTAGCTTTGGTCTAGCAACCAGACTCAATATTACTATGGGGCGAGCAAAAGATTTTATTCAGAAATATTTCGAGAAATATCCTGAAATCAAAACTTATATCCATGATATAGTCGAGCTATGTCGTCGTGACTCTTATGTGGAAACTCTTATTGGCAGGAGATTATACTTCCCTAATATCAATATAAAAACACCTGCCTTAAAATCTGTAATTGAGAGAGCCGTCATTAATGCGCCTATTCAAGGTAGCGCTTCGGATGCCATCAAAAAAGCGATGGTTAATATTGAATCAAATTTACAATATCGTAATCTAAAGGCAGATTTATTATTACAAGTGCATGATGAATTAATTTTTGAAGCCCCTATAGATAGGCAAGATGAAGTTTTGGCAATCATCAGAACAAACATGGAGAATGCCCTCAAACTTTCCGTGCCACTTACGGTTAATTGCGGAATTGGCAGTAACTGGCAAGAAATCAAGTAAGTATCTAGGGACAAGACTGCTTATTATCTTATTTTAACTCAAGGCAGCAGCGCAAGAAGGAGTAGGGCCTATAGAATTAATTCAACTGCCAGAAAGTTTGGCTATCGTTAAGCCAAATACAAAAAACATAAAAATTGCTAATGCTGCTAATACTGCATAATTTTTATATTTTCTTTGCTTATGTAACTTTTCTATTGGCATAATTATAACTTTTATTCTCTAGCCTCACTTATAGGCCGCTACCTTTTAATATGCAATGGTCCTTGGCGCCCGATCCAAATCACTCGACAAAATAAGGCCTAAAATTTGATTGAAAGTTAGCAGAGTTATGGATTATAATAAGCTATAATTACTCATAATAAATAATGGCTGTTATTACACAATTATCACAAACAGATGTCGCATCAATCATTAAGCAATATAACATACCCGGCTTTATCCGAGCAGAAGCTATTTTAGAAGGGACTGAAAACACCAATTATATTATTCAAACTGAAGGGCCGAAATATATCCTAACTATCTTTGAGAAGCGAGTCTCGAAGCAAGATATTCCTTTCTTTCTCAATTTAATGAGGCATCTAGCCACAACTGGATTTCCCGTCCCTAATATTATAGCAAACAAGAATAATAGCCAAACCTTCTCTTACAACGCTAAAACTGGCGTAATTCTGTCTTTCTTAGAAGGAAAGTCAATTATGAGAGATCCAAGCCTAGATCATGCAGCAGAATTTGGCTCTCTAATTGGTAAGATGCACACTAGTTGCAAAGAATTTCCTACAACTCGCACTAATACCTACCACCTCAATGGCTGCATTAGATTATTCCAAGAATTAGTCACAAGGCGCGCGCTGGAAGCGAAGCAACAAGATTTAATTGATAATGTTTTACGATACGAACTATACTCTCTATCAGGACTCGGGGATGGTCTAGTGAAGGGCGTTGTTCATGGCGACTTGTTTCCTGATAATATCTTTTTTTTAGAGAATAAGATTTCTGGTTTAATTGACTTCTATTTTGCCTCTCGTGATTACCTTGTTTATGACCTTGCCATTGCTATAAATGCCTGGTGCTTTGATAATGAGAACCGTTTCAATAAAGAAAGGGCTCTCACCATAATCAATAGCTATAATTCTGCTAGGCCATTAACTAAATTAGAGCGTCAATATTTTAGAGACTTCTGCCTCCTAGCAGCCGTGCGCTTTTTTCTAACTAGGACATATGATTGTTTCCATGGCGCTTCTAATGACTCCCAGATTAATTTGAAAGATCCAGCTGAATTTCTTACTCGTATTAACTTTTTTATGAACTGGTCTGGTATCAAATTATAATCTATGTTTAATAAACCAAAAAAAATTACTCTCTACACTGACGGCTCATGCCTAAACAACCCAGGTAATGGCGGATGGGGAGCTATATTAATTTATAATGGAACAGAAAAAGCTATTTCCGGACATCAAAAAGATACAACCAATAATCAAATGGAACTAAAGGCTGTGATAGAAGGCCTGAGAAGTCTTAAGAGCAGGTGTGAAATTGACCTTTATACAGATTCCAAATACGTGCAGCAAGGAATGACTTCGTGGATATTTAACTGGATAAAAAATGATTGGAAATCGGCCAATAAAAAACCGGTGAAAAACAAAGGTTTATGGCTAGAGTTACATGCGGAATCACAAAAGCATGACATCACATGGAACTGGGTAAAGGCTCATAATGGTGATAAATATAATGAGAAAGTTGATCTACTTGCCAATAAAGCAGCGCATTCCGCTTGATTTACCAGACTATCTCCTCAGATTCTGCATCCGGCCAACAAGACCTAATATCCAATAAATCATTTATATGGACCTCTCTACGACCTAATATATAAAGCTCTTCATCAGAATCATCATCCGATCCTAAGAGTAATAGCGATAAAAAAGCTGTGGGGATAGCGATTGCATAAAATGTAAAATTTTTAGCGTTGCTAATACGTTTTTTATTAATAACTTTACGCTTGGCGAGATGCAAATTACTAATTATCTGATGCAATTCATCACAACTTTGATCAAAATCAGAATAACTTAGGATCTGAGATCCTTGCTTTTGAGAAGAATAAGTACAGTTAGATAATATACTAAAAACCATGAAAGCTAGGATTATCTTATGCATAATATTTGAATCTTAAATTATAGTCTGTTATTGTTCCGCGCGTTTTAACATAAATAATTATCCCTATGCCAAAAGTATTAATTTCAGATAAGATGAGTAATCTAGCTATCGATGTTTTCAAGAAAAATAATATCGAAGTAGATTTTAAACCTGGCTTAACACCAAATGAATTAAAAGAGATTATCGCCGATTACGATGGTTTGGCTATTCGCTCCTCAACCAAAGTTACTAAAGATTTAATCTCAGCAGCTACTAATCTCAAAGTTATTGGCAGAGCTGGTATTGGGGTTGATAATGTTGATCTTGATGCTGCAACTGAAGCTGGCATCATTGTAATGAACACACCTTTTGGGAACAGCACTACAACTGCCGAGCATGCTATTGCAATGATGTTTGCTATCGCGCGCCAAATCCCACAGGCAAGCCATTCAACTCATCAAGGCAAGTGGGAAAAATCTGCCTTTATGGGCACAGAACTTACAAACAAAACTTTTGGTGTCATTGGCTGTGGTAATATTGGTTCTATTGCAGCTAAAAAAGCTAAAGGACTAGGCATGAATGTTATAGCCTTTGATCCATTCTTAACAGCGGAGCGTGCTAATGATATTTCTGTTAAAAAAGTTGAACTTAATGAATTATTTGCAGAATCTGATTTTATCACCCTACATGTTCCACTCACCGATAAAACACGCAATATACTTGATAAAGAAAGTTTAGCAAAATGCAAAAAAGGCGCATATATCATCAATTGCGCCCGGGGAGGGCTCGTAAATGAGCAAGATTTGAAAGAAGCGTTAGATAGCGGGCATATCGCAGGTGCAGCACTAGATGTATTTGAAGTTGAGCCGGCTAAAGAGAATGTGTTATTTGGTCATGGCAAAGTTATTTGCACCCCGCATCTTGGCGCCTCAACTGTCGAAGCTCAAACGAATGTCGCTGAGCAAGTAGCAGAACAGCTATCTAATTACCTAAATGACAATGTTGTTGAGAATTCAATTAACATTGCAGCTATTTCCAAAGAAGATGCAAAAGAAATAGCACCTTATTTAGCACTTGGTTCTGACTTAGGTAATTTTATTGGCGCACTCGCAGAAGGCGCTATTGAATCAATAGCTATTACCTATACAGGAAAAGTTGCAAAATTAAATCTACAACCACTAACTCATAGCATTGCTCAAAATATTTTGCGCCATGCCACTGAGAATGTGAATATTGTAAACAGCCTATCACTTGCACGCAAGAGAGGTATTAACGTTAATATCATTAGTAGTAATAAGAAAGGTGATTACGCAACTGAGATTGCCATTGATATCATTACCAACTCTGAAACAGTTAGCATTGCAGGAACTTTATTCGGCCAAAATCCAAGAATTATCTCTATTAATAACGTCCAGCTTGAAGCAAAGCTACAACGGAATACTTTGTTCATTAAAAACCAAGACAAGACCGGCTTTATTGGTCATCTTGGCTTAACGCTTGCAGAGCATAAAATCAATGTTGCCAATTTTCACCTCGGCAGGAAAGACAAAAATACTGGCGAGGCGATAGCTTTAATTTCTGTGGATAATGATATAAGCGATGACCTGCTCGCTATTATAAGCAAATTAGAATTTGTCACAGAGGCAAAATTTCTTAAGCTGCATGCAGGTATATAAGCAAGTCTAAAGTTCTTTAAACTTTAGATGGGCGCAATTAATGGGACGGTCTTGTATGAGTTTCTAAATGCGCCTTTGGACTTTGCTAATAACTATGTTGAAATTCTGAAATATGCACCGCATGGCAAGATAGAGGAAGAAAGAAAGAATTATAATATTGATGATAATTTAGCTTTTCATCCTAAATATGTAGCCGAGGATTCTTACTTGCTGATGATAGTGATAATGTATATGACAGTCTCTATTGCAAGGCAGGTCGCAGACTTAACGAAACTAACATCCCATTTTGCGAGGAGACAATACAATGCCGAAGGGTCGAGTACGGTTTGCACTATTGCATTCCCTTTTGGGCCAGTTGAACTGTCTAACGAGTCAGATGGCTTTCTTTATTCTTCAGATATCTAAATCAACTTTAATGCTTGATGACAAAGGATTATATGAAGTGCGGATTGCCAAATCCTTAAGCAAAAAAGCTATTATCCAAATCATGGCTATCAGGGCCGATCATCCAAGCGTCCACATCAAGCGTAACATTGAGGAAACTCAACAAGAAATCATAGTATAAGAGGCAATAATCGAAAGGGTTCAATGCAGCAATATGTCATATCTTTAGGTGGCGTTAATTACGAGTTGATAATACTAGAGTCAGATTTGTTAGATAGCTCAGTAGAAAAACTCTGTCGCAAGAAAAGAAAGAGGGTTAATTGTTCAGTCAATTATATCGCCTCATATGCCAATCCTAATATACAGTCGCATTTAGGTCCTAAGAAAAAAGTTAATGTAGTAATGGATATTTATGATATAGATAAAAAAGATGGCGTACTTTATCAATGATTTGTTGGTGAATTTAAAGATGAAGATCAAGCATCTGATTGTGCAATTCACTTGGTATTGCCAAAGATAAGTGTAACATCTTCAACAGAACAAAGATGCAAGACAATGCCATATTACAATAACTTCTACTACAAGGCCATAGGACACAGCACGAGTAAGCAAAGATTAATTTTTTTACATGGTTGGGGACAAGACCATAAAGCGTTATTGCCTTTAGCTGAATATTTTGCAGACAAATATGAGATTCTATTGATTGATCAATATGGTTGTGGCAAATCAGACGCTCCATCAGAAGCTCTTGATTCCCAGCTATATGCAAATTTATATGCAGAATTTATACAAAGCTTAGATCCCAAAACTAATATATTTATCGGCCACTCTTATGGAGCAAGAGTGATTATTCAATTAGCTAGTCAATTCCCAGAGTTAATTAGCAAGGCCATATTTGTGGCAGGAGCAGGCCTTGTGAAGAAGCGCTCATGCTCTTTTAAAATACGGGCAAAATTCTTAAAAAAACTTGGTAAAACTTGCAAATTATTAGACAATGTTTTCAGTACGCAGTTCAAAAGAAAATTTAGCGATAAGTTTGGAAGCCAAGATTATAAAGAGGCTCAAGGTTTGATGCGAGCAATATTAGTTAAAGCAGTCACTGAAAATTTAACCGATAAGTTGTCCCAAATCACCTGCCCTACATTATTACTATATGGCACTAAAGATACCGTCACTCCTCCAGAATTTGGCCAGGCTTTTGACAAGAATATCAAAGATTCTAAATTGATTTTAATCGATGGCGCCGATCATAACAGCATATTAAGCATATCATATCACCAATTACAGAATATCATTGAAGATTTTCTATAACCCCCTATTTTCGTAGTGACAGGGCCTCATATCCGCCCGAAAAAAAGAGGTGTATGCAAAAAAGACGGTCAAACATATCAGACCGTTTCACCCCTATCATTACTCAAGCACTGAATTATTCAAATACCATACTATCATAAAATTTTAGGCCATTTTCGCGATCCTTAGCCAATAATACAAAACCATCAATATCAACAACATCCGCCTTCTGGGCCAAATAATAAGCCGGTCTAATATTAAGCGAAGTTGTTACCATACAGCCAACCATTACTTTAAAACCCAATGCTCTCGCCTCTTTATACAAAGTTAAAGCCTCTGTTAATCCTCCCGTTTTATCCAACTTAATATTTATCATATCATATTTGCCGACCAGATTTTTAAGATCCTGAGCGGTATGGCAAGATTCATCTGCACAGATTGGGATAGGACGCTCAAGAGTTTTAAGAATAGCATCTGCTTCCGATTTAAAAGGCTGCTCGATCATAGCTATATTGTTTTCTTGGCAGAGCGAAATTAATTCATAATATGAAGCAACATCCCATGATTCATTAGCATCAATGATAATTTTGGCATCTGGCGCATATTTGCGGGCTATCGCGATACGATCCTTATCTAACTCATCACCAGATAATTTCATTTTGAGAATTTTCTTATCTTGGTTTTTTTGTACATCCTGACGAACCTTATCAGGGGACCCTATCGATATAGTAAAGGCTGTAGCCACGGGCCTTGGTTTCGGCAAGCCGGCTAATTCCCAGATTGCCTTCCCAGATTCTTTTGACTCCAAATCCCACAAAGCCAAGTCAACAGCACATCTGGCACTTCCGGCGGGTAGAATATTTAACAGATCTGCTCTTGTTGGGTTAGCAACGATCTTGTCTCGAGCCTGATCTATTTGAGCCAATACTGACTCCACAGTTTCATTATACCGGTAATAAGGATACGACTCTCCGCAGCCCGTAGAATTCCCATCTGATATTTCACAAACTACCATATCAGCTTCAGTCCGGCTACCATGGGCAATATTAAATACGCCATCAATAGGCCAAGAATCGTGATAAGCCCTTATCTTCATTATACTACCTTGAATAAAATTTCTTTCCGTGTTCAAACGGTGTTATAAAATGCTATTGCTGATGCGACCGCGACATTAAGGCTTTCAACTTCTCCTGTCATCGGAATCTTTACTAATAAATCACAGCTTTTTCTAAGACCCTCTCTAATCCCCTGATGCTCATTGCCAAGTATAATCGCAAGCTTTGGATAATCCTTAAGTTTGGATATATCCTCCCGACCCATGCCATCTAGGCCAAGGCACCAATAACCATTCTCTTTAAGCTCATCAACCGCATGGCTTAAATTTACAACTTCACAAATATCGGCCAGCTCACTGTAACCACTAGATGACTTAGCTAAGCGGGCCATATTGCTGCAACCATCATGCTTTGGTATAATAAATTTTTTGATATTAAACGCTAAAGCTGACCTGATAATTGCCCCGATATTACCAATATCAGTAATTCTGTCTAGAACTGCAATCTTATCATTTGCACTACTGCTAATTAAACTATCCAAATCGCAACGCTGCTTTGGAGCAATAGTTGCCACAATCCCCTGATGACTCAAATCAGGAAATATGTGATTAAGCTCCTTTGGAGATACTACCACGCAATTTAAATGTTTAAACTTATGCGCTAAATTATTAATCACCTTAATTTCTATAACACGCTCTGGTGCTTTCTCAGAAATAAGAGTCACGGGATTTAGGCCATAAACATAATAAGAATCTGGAGAGGATTTCTTATGCTTCATCACTTACCTATTTTTCAATTTCTTGATAATATAAGTCGCTCAATTTTAATGTTATTGGATGCTTTGAAAAATTATATTTTTTATCGCTCTTCTCATCAGTAATCGAGTTTACACGAGTAATTTCAGCCGCTGTACCTGTTAAAAAAGCATCTTGTACATATTCAAGCTCGGTCGGCTTAATGTGCCGCTCAACAACTTTAATCCCATTCTCTTTAGCAAGACTAATGACGGTTTGACGCGTAATTCCGTTTAAGAAACAATCCGCTATAGGAGTGTGTAATTCGTCGTTAATAATAAAAAACATATTAGCGCAAGTAGCTTCAGCTATGTAGCCACGGTAATCAAGCATGATCGCTTCTGTATAACCTTTACGCTCGGCTGTATGCTTTGAATAAGTACAAATCATATAAAGCCCAGCTGCCTTTGATGCAGTTGGGGCCGTTTCTGGAGATGGTCTGCTATATTTAGCAAAAACCATATCAATTCCATTTAACTTAGCCTCAGCTGAAAAATAAGGTGGCCATTTCCAAGTTGCAATCGCAACATTAGTTGAATTATCTTTCGCAGAAATTGCCATTTGTTCAGAACCCCGCCATGCAAAAGGCCTGATGTAACCATTATCCACTTTTTGAACCTGAACAATTTCACTCGTTGCAGACATCAACTCTTCAAGAGAGTATGGAATGTCGAAATCTAGCAATTTAGCTGAATCTATTAATCTTTGACTATGCTCTTTTAATTTAAAAATTTTATTATTATAAACAGCGATACCTTCAAACACGCAGCTACCATAATGTAGTCCATGATTTAATATGTGAGTCGTGGCATTCGGCCATTCAACGAGCTCTCCATTATACCAAATAAAACCATCGCGTTTGTCAAAAGGAATGATACTGCTCATATTAATTTATTGTTTTAATTATTTTCTATATATAAAATCCTGCGGAATACGCATAGCCTCTTATAGTGATATACGGGTTGCAAAATATGCGAATTAAAAATTTAAGCAAGACTCTTTATGATAAATGACGATGATGATATTTGGCACCAATATACTAAGGGCAAAGTTATTATTGATGAGCCCTATAATGAAGACAACTCCGATGTACCAGAAATTGAACAAGTAATTTTAGATTTACATCACTTCACCGAATCAAATGCTTTCGATGTTTTATGCTCAGCTATCGAGAAAGCATATAAGC
The DNA here is from genome assembly GCA_018659145.1 of Rickettsiales bacterium. Lineage (GTDB taxonomy): Bacteria > Pseudomonadota > Alphaproteobacteria > Rickettsiales > JABIRX01 > JADHOX01. The sequence goes on along the minus strand of JABJNB010000026.1, from coordinate 7,522 downwards.
AAAAAATACCAAAAATGCTAATAGTTACCGGGCTAAATATTAGAGACAAGAAGAAAACTGGAATATTACATAAACAATTACCCAGATGGTTACAATATTCCAAAATCTCTGAATATATAAAAGATTTTTCATATTCAAGCAAGCATGAAGGCGCTTTGCTGGTAAGGCTTAACAAGAGTTATGATCAATAGGGGCGCGGTCCACCCGTCTTCCACATACAAAGATCTCCCTTGATGCCAGGTGAGATTATTACTCTTTGCACAAAGTGAGCATGTGATTATAGGATGCGGTAAAGCCTTTTAGAGAAAATGTATCAAGTGCATAAGAGCCTTTATTGTCTGGTGCTAGAATCTTTAGCTTAATACCCTTTTTAAGTTCTAAAGCCACTCTATTATCTTGATCAGAATTCTCAGCCCATACAACTTGCCCCGATATTTTAGTCAAAAATAACTCCAATCCATCGATATCCAACTTAATGCTACTATCAACTTTAATATCAAAACCTGGAGAGTAGCTAACTTCTGGTGAACGCTCTGGGAACAAACTAATTAAGAAATAAGCATTTGCATTATCTTGCACACTTCCCTCTTGCTTTACTGGAAGGGAAGCGATATAACATATTTTTTTCGAATCAACGATTGTAGTAAGTACACTCCAGTCACCAAAAGCTCGATCTAGTTTCTGAGCATATGTATTTGTAGAAAATAAAAGGTAGAAAGAAAATAATAAGATTGTATTAAATTTATTAATCATTGTGTGATCTTTTTTTATTAAATAATTCCACACCATTTACTCTTATCAAAAATGTTTAGTCAACAATATTATAGTATCTATAAAAAATTACTTTTACTGATCTCCGTTTTAATGCTAACTTCCTGCGGTGATTATCTCGTAGGCAATATGTATGCAGTTTCGCGCTATAGCGGGAAAATGGTAAATATGAACTACACTATCTCAAAAGGAAAAATTACCATCGCTGGAAAATCACTAAAAAGCGAATATTTACACGGCCAACTACTAACGCCAAAGCAAATGAAGAATATGAAGATAAGCAACTTAATTGACCTGCCGGATAATGGCCGGGAAGACTATGACTACTCCTTTGTTAGACTACTATCCCAACCATCAGGAGACATTATAGACTGCTTTATCATACAAAACTCTGCCAGAAAATTTTATAAAGGCGGTCATGGATCTTGCTATAATAATTCCGGTGATGCCTTTGATTTAAAAGTGGAATCAGCCTCATATTGGGAGTTTTTTTAATCTATCACAAACTCTCTCAAGTATAACTCGATATTGATATGTTAACATGAGTAACAACCAAAACAAGACCGTAGCCTATTTGCTAGCTATAATTTTTACAATGCTATGCCTGGTTGTAGCATCGGTACCTTTATATAATTTATTTTGCAAAGTAACCGGCTACTCCGGATCCGCTCGCAACGCCTCTGAACAAATCATTGGCCGCAAAGAATATAGAGTTACCTTTAACACCAACATGCCTGAGGATGTTGACTGGGACTTTAAAGTTCTCTCCAAAGATATTTATACAAAATCTGGTGAAAATAATTTGGCAATCTTTGAGCTTAACAACAAATCTAGCAAGGGTGTTACAGCCGTTGCTTTATATAATATCTTACCAGCAAGGGCTGCGCGATATTTTACCAAAGTTGAATGTTTTTGTTATGAGGAGCTAGAATTTGCCGCTGGTAGTAATAACAGGCTGCCGGTGAGCTTTTATCTTGATTCGGCAATCGAACAAGATCCTTTTTTAAAAAATATTGATAAAATTACTCTTTCATATAGCATCACGACGCAAAATTGATAATTCACAAATATGATTCTGAGGAAGAAAACAATTACTATTTTTGGCGGGACTGGTTTTTTAGGCCGCCATGTTGTTAAAGAATTAGCTAATAGTGGCTGCAAAATAAACCTAGTAACAAGAAATAAAGAAAGAGCCTCAGAGCTAAAAGTTGGCATTTCCCTAGGACAGTTAAATATTCTCCAAGGGGATGTTTTAGATAATGAATTTGTTGAATCTATTGTCAGTAAATCTGATATTATCATAAATTTGATAGGATGCTGGTTTGAACGTAATGTTGGTGATTTCGCGAAATTACACGCCCAATTTCCAGAATTACTAGCGCAGCTAGCTACGAAATATAAACTAACGCAACTAATTCATGTCTCGGCCTTAACAATCGACCAAAATCATAGCTCCCTTTACGCTTCAACAAAGCTCTCTGGGGAAAAGGCTATAAAAGAGAATTTTGCTAATCACGTTCTATTAAGACCAAGCGCTATCTTTGGATATGACGATAATTTTATCAATAAATTTGCCAATATCTCAACAACATCTCCTATTATCCCCTTACTACTTGGTGGCAAGACCAAGTTTCAACCCGTCTATGTGAACGACGTAGCTCGAGCGATAGCAAGAGTTGCTCACACGGATAAATATAATTGCGCCACTTACGAAGTTGGTGGCCCAGATATTTATAATATGCGCGAAATAGTCGAAATGATTCTCGATATTTTGCAACGCAAACGTTTATTGGTTAACATTCCTCTTAACCCAGCTCTGTTATTGGGCAAGATATTGGGAAAACTGCCAAACCCTAAGTTAACCTCCGATCAGGTAAAGATGCTAACTACCGACAATATAACGCAAAATAATAGCGCAACATTTTACGATCTTTCCATTCAACCAAGATCCTTAGAGGACCTCTTACCATCTATACTAACCCGATATCAAAACCCCGCATATCACCTTGCTTCGTAAGTAGGTTGTGTTGCAATATCATTGGGAAAGAGTTTTTCGACAAAGATTTTGGATTTTATGAAATATTTTTGTACTAATAGCAGAAGCTATTAAAAAAGAATATTTTATAATAATACATGTCTTTAGCGACAAAGGATTTCTAATTATATTGCAACACAACCTGATGAGGCCTCCACTACGATTTGACGAGAGACTACACCACTCTTTATAACCGACATAAATTAAATACTTGAGATATATGAAGAATTATTTTATGTTCGTCGCCTCCTATGCTTAATTAAATAGGCTAATTGTAAAACTTAAAAAATTTTAAAGTTAAAATAATGTCCGTAGAGAATATAGATTCTTACCAGAAACATGATTATCATTTAGTTGATCCAAGTCCATGGCCTTTAGTTGGATCCGGGGCTGCCTGCCTTAGTTTTTTTGGTGCCGTATCATTTATGCATGATGCTAACTACGGCATATGGTTATTATATGCCGGGGTATCCTTAATATTGCTAACCATGTATTTATGGTGGAGAGATGTTGTCAAGGAAGCAAAAGCTGATAAAGCTCATACAGATAATGTAAAAAAAGGCTTACGTCTTGGTATGGCATTATTTATTTTATCAGAAATAATGTTCTTCTTTGCCTTTTTCTTTTCCTTTTTCCATGCCAGCGTCTTTCCCGTCGACATACTAAGCGGCGAATGGCCTATTGAAGCTGGAATCTGGCCTCCCAAGGGTATAAAAACACTAGATCCATGGGATCTCCCATTCCTAAACACCTTGATATTACTACTCTCAGGAACAACCTTGACTTGGGCGCATTATGCTCTAATTAAAAAGAATCAAAAAGATCTAGTTCTAGCTCTGAGCTTAACGGTGTTTTTGGGCGTAATATTCACATGCTTTCAAATGTATGAATATGGTCACGCCCTTCAGCACAACTTTAACTTTACTGACTCTGTTTATGGAGCAAACTTCTATATGGCCACAGGATTTCATGGATTTCATGTATTTGTTGGTACAATGTTTTTAGCCGTTTGTTTGCTCAGGGCAAAGAAAGGTCACTTTACACCCGAGGCGCATTTAGGCTTCGAGTTTGCAGCATGGTATTGGCATTTTGTTGATGTTGTCTGGTTGTTTTTATTTAGCTTTGTATATATTTGGGGATCATAAATTATGACAATTTTATCTATAGTTGGACTACAATGGGGGGATGAAGGCAAAGGCAAAATTGTTGATTACCTGACCCAAAAAGCCGATGTGGTTGTACGTTTCCAAGGTGGGAATAATGCGGGGCATACTATTATTGCACATGATATTGAGTATAAATTAAATCTACTTCCATCAAGCATTATAAGCCCCAATAAAGTATCCATTATTGGCAATGGTGTTGTAATTGACCCATTCCATTTGGAGAAAGAAGTTGCAAATCTACAAAAAATTGGAGTTAAAATAACTAGCGAAAGCCTAATTATTGCAGATAATGCATGCTTAATTCTACCTATCCATAAAATCATTGATAGCATTGCTGAGAATCTCCGTAGCAAAGCTAAAATAGGCACGACAGGCAAAGGCATTGGGCCAGCATATGCAGATAAAGTATCAAGACTTGCAATAAGAGTATGCGATCTCTCTAGTCCGGATATTATAGCGGAAAAATCTGAAGCAATAATAGCTTTTCATAAACCGTTCTTAGAAGCTTATGATATTGAAATATCTAAAGAGAACCTGATAGGAGATCTAGATAGCATCAAAGATTTGGTTCTATCATTCCAAGCTCCTATATGGAAAGTTTTGGATGAATTTAACAATGAAAATAAAACCATTTTATATGAAGGCGCTCAGGGCGTAATGCTTGATATTGATCATGGAACTTACCCTTACGTAACTTCGTCAAATACCGTCTCGCACCAATCAATAATTGGCTCTGGTTTTGGATTTGGTTTACCTAAATACAGTATGGGCGTTGTCAAGGCCTATACAACAAGGGTTGGCGAAGGTCCAATGCCGACAGAACTACAAGACCAAACGGGCAAAGACTTGCAGCTAAAAGGGCATGAATTCGGTACGGTAACCGGCAGAGAGCGACGATGTGGATGGATTGATTTAGCTCAACTTAACCAAATGATCAAAATTTGTGGCATCAATAGTATCGCCCTAACTAAGATCGATGTTTTAAGTGGTATGGAAAAAATACAAATATGCACTCATTACCAAAAAGATGGCGTTACCTATAATTACTTGCCTAGCTCTAGTGCCGTATGCCAGGAGCTAGAACCACAATATCAAACTATTGATGGCTGGAGTGAGGAAATTGTTGGAATTAAGAATTATGCCGATTTGCCAGCAAATGCTAAAAGTTTTATTGAATTTGTTGAAAACTTTTTATCTACTAAGATAGATATAATTTCAACTGGTCCGAAACGAGAAGACACAATCATTCTTAAGGACTATTTTAAATAGAGATTATCTATAAATAGGAACTGTTTTAAATAATTAAAAATAGAGATTAACATGACAAAAATTCACCTTTGGCAGAAAATTTTCATCGCAATGATATTAGGCGCAATGTTTGGTTATTTAATAGGAGACAAAGCAACGATTCTTAAGCCCATTGGAGATATTTTTGTCAATATGATTAAAATGATAGTTGTCCCTTTAATCTTTTTCTCTATCTCAGCCGCTATTACATCTATGGAGCAGACACATTCTTTAGGTAGAATTGGTACTAAAAGCATAATTCTTTATCTCTTTAGCACGGCTATAGCGATTGTAATCGCCTTATGTCTAGCAAATATCTTTGACCCGTCAGCTGGTGTTCAGACAACCCTAGAGTTTAATATCCCTGTAACCGAGAATGTCGAAAAGATTTCTCTATCCTCTATGATTGTCAATATGGTACCAACCAATCCTATCCAGGCAATGGCGGAAGGTAATGTGTTGCAAATCATCGTATTTGCTGTGTTCTTAGGAACAGCAGTTAATCTGGCTGGAAAAAAAGTCGAAAAAGTTGCGGAAGCATTTAACATTGCAGCTGAAGTTACTTATTCACTTACAAGTATTATTATGAAATTTGCACCATATGGTGTTTTTGCACTTATTGGCTGGGTTGTAGGTACGCAAGAACCTGAAGTTCTGACGTCATTAGCTATGGTGGTAGTGGTCGTGATTTGCGCATGCCTGTTCCATACGCTAATAGTCTATGGAATATTTATTGGGTTATTATCTCGATTAAATCCTTTAATTTTCTTCAGAAAAATTGCTGATGCGCAAATTATGGCATTTTCCACATCAAGCAGCTCCGCAACTCTACCTATTACAATGAGAGTTGCTGAAGAAAAATTAGGTGTTTCTAAGGGCACCGCTAAATTTGTATTACCTCTTGGATCAACCATTAATATGGATGGTACGGCTATATACCTAGGTATCTGCTCAGTTTTTGTCGCAGGATTAGTTGGAGTAGAGTTAGTCTTCATGGATTTTGTAACCATTATTTTTACCGCAACAATTGCATCAATAGGTGCGGCTGGTATTCCAGGTGTGGCATTAATCATGATGTCGATGGTATTTACCGCAGTCGGCTTACCGATAGAAGCTATAGCGCTAATTGCTGGAGTTGATCGTATTTTGGATATGGTGAGAACAACTGTAAATGTAACTGGAGATTTGGCAGTTGCGGTTGTAATAGACCAATCCGAAGGAACCTTAAATGAGCGTGTCTTTAATGACCTGGATGTTGATTTAGAATGGAAATCAAAGTAAATTATGTATAGTTTAAAATCTAAAATACAGAATAAAGCAAGAGCGTTAAAACAAGCGGCTTTATCGAAAAAACTTCCCGCCTTAATTAAGCCTGCTAACAAAACAAATTTAGCCTTACATAAATTTGTTCTAAAGGGTGATATACAAAAAGTTACAGATCTTATTAATAATAATTATAAAATCATCAATGAGCGTGATAATAATTTTAAAACAGCGCTTGATTACGCGCTATCAACACACAAAGCTGATATTATAGGTGACCTGGTCTTGCTTGGCGCAAGAGTTTCAATGACATTTTATGATTGCAAGAGTGACAGTGGTTTTCTAAAGATTTTGCATTTATTAGAACAAGTGGATTATAATTATAATAATATTGATGGCCTTGGTTTTGCACCAATCCATTACGCGTCGGGACAAGGTTTTCAAAATTCTGTAAAATTCTTATTGCAAAAGAAAGTTGATATCAACATTCAGTCAATACACGGAGAAACCGCCCTAAAATATGCTCTTAAACATAACCGATCCGGCCTAATTGCTGGTGATTGCTAGGGTTACCACCTTCGTAGCGACTTCTCTTTCCACATACACAAATCTTGTAAACCAGGATCAAAATACTCTCATTAAAATATAACAAAGAATCGTAGGGGCGGGGTTTTCCTGCCCAGAAATATTGAGATCTCTCTGCCAAGGGCGGGAGGACCCCGCCCCTACTACATTACTTATAATTCAGATTGAGGTGGAGCCGCATGCACCTCTTTTGACGAGACCGTCCAATTTTGTGTGTCTACTTAAGTTTAAAGAACTTAAAAGTCGTAACAGGATAAACCATCCAATTATTATCTTGAAATTCATTAATAACAACGAATAAATAATCAAGCAGATATTGAGTTTTTTCAAAAGATAATTTATTTCTGGTGGCCTTTTTTATTTTAGAGTTAAGAGATTCAATGGAATTAGTAGTGTAAATACAGCGTCTAATTTT
>JABJNB010000025.1 GCA_018659145.1 Rickettsiales bacterium | reverse complement strand
TATCAAGGAATAGCAAAGAACCAATTCGCCGTATTCATGGAAAGCATAGCTCACAACTTCAAAAGAATGGTTGTTCTAAACGAACTTTACCATCCACCCAAAACAATATGAGACAAGGGATAGTTGCGCCCAGAATTACAATAAAGCCTAAAAAGTTATAAAAATTAAATTAAATATCAGAAAAATTAAGAGATTTTCTAACGAAACTCACTGAATTCCACTAAAATTAAAATTTTCTAGAAAAAACTGAAAATTCAACAGGCCCTTGGTAGATCGAGCTCGATACTTCTGGGCGGGAAAACCCCGCCACTACAATTCTTTGTTTAAAAAATATTAAATCCATTTTTATTATACCAAGAACCAGTGCTATACAAGGGTGCTTGGCGCATCATTCTGCTTTTGCTCCAGGCAGTAATAGGGAGAACCCCGACCTTACAAATCCAAATGTAATTTAATGCTTTGCTTGTATTGTAAGTAAAACATTATCGCTAAGAAGAGAATTTCAGATGCACAGAATATAGCTAAATTACTAGCTATATTCTCAGTAAATCCATAGGAGTGCAGCCCGACATTAAGTAGGTTAACTCCGTACCAAGCCAAGACGACGATTATATTTGTGAATGCTAAACCCAGAGCGTAAGTAAAATTACTAAACATCTTTGCGACTTTGCTATGCAGAATGAATATTAACCAAAGGCAGATAAGCAACGCTCCATTCTCTTTAGGGTCCCAACCCCAAAACCTACCCCATGATTGATCAGCCCAGATGCCGCCTAAAATGGTCCCAGTTACTGAAAAAAATAATGCAATTAAGGTTATGATGGAAATATTTTTTAGTAACTCATCTAAGGATTTTTGTTTGGAATTTTTTAAGTTTGCTAAGATCAAATAAATATGAGCTAAGCATCCAGCTATTAAGCAGCAAGCATAACCAATTGATATGGTGAGCACATGAGTCCCAAGCCAGAAATTATTATCCAGCACGGCCTCTAAAACGCCAAAGCTATCTTGATTGATATTATACTTACTAGCGATGAATAATAGCACAATAGCAATTAGGCTTGAGATGGTGGTGAGATGGATATTACGTTTTTTTAATTGCAAAAGAATGGCAAGCAAGACAGAAATGCAAGCTACAAAAATTATAGATTCATAAAGTGTTGCAACTGGTGGGCGTGAGGTAATTATTATTCTTGAGATGATTGCTGTTATATGCAGTATGGCTCCTGTAATGAATAGAGCGAAAGCTGATTTCTGATAAAAGAGATTTTGTTTTCTGTGGATCAGGCCGCCAATAAAAATCAAAATTAAAGTCAGCAAATAACAGAATGTTGCTTTAGAGAAAAGCGCAAACTTATTATACAAAACTTCTAATGTTAATTTTATCTCAGTTTTGCTGCTGATAGTTTCTGATAGTTTACTATGCAGCATATTTAGATTATTATTCCAAAGATCTATATCTGCGTTTTGATATGCCATAGATAAATTTTGCCAGGAAGTAAGGTAGTTATTATCTGGAAGTGAATTGGAATTTAACTTTAAATACTCCCATCCCGCGAACCATTCATTTTGGTTCTTTGGAATAATTTTTATAGACGTATCACTTGCTTCTTCGGATAGGGTTTTCATTTGTTTTACCAAAAATAATAACTCCTGATCCGCGGGGTTTAAAGATTCTTTAGTTACAATCTCTAGAATTAATTCTGTAATGATATCAGTCTGCTTTAGTAAATCTATATAGCTCGATTGTTGGTTTAAAGCGAGAGTTTCTAATAAATCTTGGTTAGTAATAATAAAATTTGGCAAGATAAGTGCTAAGCTGTGGCTGCTTTTGTAAAACCAGATATGCTTGATATATAGTTCTAGTAAATGCTTTTGTACGATGGCAAGATCTTTCATGTCCTGACTTGTAAGGTCAGCTATTAATTGCGCTTGCGCTTGTAGAGGCTTGGCAAGATCAATGAAGGAGTATAAGTGATTTCTACGCTGATCTAGTCCCAATAATATTAACAAATCGGGGTTATGGATTTTGAAACAAGGTCTTGCATATGCAGTTTTTTGATCAAATAAAAATTCAGCAAACCAGTTAATAGCTGTTAAGTTTTTTAGGTGATCTTTGGAAGATAATATTGTCAGATATGTGCGAGCTGCACTATCTAGTGGTTTTATTCTGCCTTCATATTGCATAGGCAGATTTTGGAATTTAGCCATGGCCAAATCATTCCCCGGCGAGATATTTGCCGATAGAATTAGCAAAAGGAAAATTCTTTTAATCATTCTTTGCTCTTAAATGTTGTACTAGATGGGCCAATATTCCTAAGGCGATAATGATAGTTGAGATATATGGAAACAATCTGCCAATATTATTTACCACGGCCAATACTGTAAACTCAGTTCCGTTTGCATCAATGTAAGATGATTGATAAAAACTATAGCCTTTGTAACGCAGAGGTTGGTTCATTGATATAACAGCTTGCCAGCTTAGATCTTGCTCCTTAATTGTTATGTATGATTTATAATTTCTAGCCTTATCCGTGCCTGGATAACTTTCTTTACTAAAGTCATTTAGGAAAATATTAAATGGTAATGTTGTTTGGATCTTTCTGATCTCGATTAAATAATTCTTATCACCTAATGATAATATTTGTTCGATAGGTATATTCTCAAATGTGCTAAAGAACTTTGACTCCTCATTTTCAGATAAGATTTTATATGAGATACTAGCAGTGTTTTCTTCATAATTTGCAGAGGATTTTTTAGGCTCTAATTTAAATATTTTAGCAAACCCAATCGCATTCCCTGGCGCTTCAACTCTTTTAACGAGCTTTGTATTTTCGAGGATAGATTTTATCTCTATTTGAAAAGGTAGATTAATATCTGTGATAATCTGGCCTGGTATCATATGTTGAAGATCTTGCTTAAAGATAATCTGTTTATTGGCATCTGTGACGTGCTGAATTATTAATTCGCTTTGAAAATAATCATTGATGTAATTGCTAGAGGTTTGTTCTTTTATGATCATATTCCCTTCATAACTAAAGAAGCTAGTTAGACTGGATCCGAGTAATAATGTTAACACGCCTAAATGCGCAGTTATGGTACCAATTTTTTTGACTTTCCAAGGATCTATAATTAATTTTATAGTAAGCCCAATTGCCATCAGGGACATTAATAAGTAACCACCAGGGAATGGAATGACATCTCCGAGCATAACAAAGAAAGATGCGAAATATTTCTTATGCGCTAAATAAAGGCCAATGTTTTTTTGCGCGATGGTGCCAATAAATAATAGAATAATTAGGCAAAGGGCTAGGTAGGAAAAGAATCTGGCACTCGCTAATAGGGCGATAATTTTTTGATAATTTGCGCCTATTTTAGACATTGATTGTTACGAGTATTTATATTCAAAGCTGCTATAGTAACAAAATAAATTTTATTTGCTATAGATAGGTATACAAGATATTTTAATTTGTGATTTTGATTCGAGATAGGCCCTATTAATAAAAATCCTGCAGTTTTTTACAAATTTCACCAATATACAAAACTGCGTAAGGGCGTTATCCTCCCGCCCTTGGTAGACCTAGCCCGGTGTTTCTGGGCGGCAAAACCCCGCCCCTAAGATTCTTTATTAAAAAAATATTAAACTCATTTTTCATTCTGCGCCGAACCCTTGTTATACAAGGGTGTTTATTCTATAATTCTGTTTTTACTCTAGGCACTAGTGATATAAAGGTAGCCCCTACAGGTAAGGCTTTGTGACATCCTCGTTCCAAGTAATACCGCCGATAATTTTCTTAACAATTTTACCATCTTTAATAATAAAAGTTTCAGGTATTTTTATGGTAGAGAATTGTTTTTTGGAAATTTCTTTATCTTTATCCCAGGCAAAATAGCTATTTGGATATTTGCTTTCTGTGTAATGTATTTTACTCAGAAATTTCCTTGCATCCGCCTCCAGCTTGTCAATTGAGATTGCAACTAATTTTACCTTGCCTTTTGACTGCTTAACTAATGCTAACATTGAAGGAAATTCGGCTAAGCATGGCGCGCACCATGATGCCCAAAAATTAAGCAGGATGACTTCCCCAGGTAATTTGTTTAGTTCAAGCGATTTGCCCGATAGGGTTTGGAATTTAACTTCGGGGAGAGCTATGTTGGTGATTTCATAATTTTGCTTTGAGGGTGCAGATTGATGTTGTTGATTGATTATTAGCGCCAATGTAAAAACTATGATCATGGTAATGAGGGTTATAGTTTTGCTGTTCATTGCGTGCTTAGTTTAATTGCTTTATTTATAGCAAGGAATTAACTGTAATTTATATTATTAGCAAGTAAAAGACCTCTGCATAACAGCACTTTTTGTCTGTTATAATCCGCGAATTATTCATGATTTTGATTTGACAGGTTGTGTTGCAATACAACCTGTGGACAAGCCAATTTGCTAAACGTCATTTTTTTTAATAAAAGTGATCCCAATACCTAGAATCATCATCAAGCTACCCAGCATCATATGGATTGAGATAGGTTCATGCAAGCATATCGCGCCGCCAAAGATACCAAAGATTGGCACTAGTAAAATCATTGGGACAATCTTGTTAACACTATATGATGTCATTAAATATCCCCACAGGCTATGAGAAATAATCAGACCAAATATTACGGTATATAATAATGAATATATTTGAGATGAGCTGGCTTGATTTATAAGAGAGATTTGATTCACCTCAAATATTAATGATAAAATACCAAGCATAGGAAATGAGAGTAATGAGATCCAAGCAATTAAGCCAAGAGGTGAGGGCGAATTATATTTCTTAAGTAAAATGCTATATAGCGCCCAGAAAAACCCTGTTGATACCATGAGATAAAATGCAATAGGGTTGCCTATGCTATTTGGCGTTCCAGCCAAAATAAAAGTTCCAATCATTGCAAATATAATGCCAAGGGCGGCAATTTTTCTTGGTTTCTCACCAAAGGCAAAAAACGCTAATAACAAAGAAATCGGAATACCAATTTGATCAACCACAATGCCAACAGAAGAATCAAGGCCAAGATGCAAAGACCAAAACATCGTACCCAAATGGCCAACACCAAAAACAAGTGAGATAATAAAAACTTCTTTTAGCGGAATTGGAGGTCTGCGGTAAAATGGTATCAATATAGCCGCAACGACAAAAAACCTAACGGTTAATATTGCAAAAGGCGGCATGTTACTCACAGATTCTTTTGCGGCCACGAACATAAATCCCCATAAGCTTACGGTGATCATAGCGAGAAAATATGGGTAATAGTGATTATCTTTATTCATGACGGCGTAGTTTCTAATTGTGCTAAGATGTTATCAATTAAGGCTTTGATATCTAGCACATTATTTGTATGAGTTCTTGGCTCATAACGAGATAGGCAGTCAATTAGGGCAAGAAGGTTTAGTAGGTGAGCTGTGATCCGCCAATGCTCTGGCAAATCTATTCCGCCTGCACTAACTCCACGTAAAAATTCATTTTCATAAGCGCCGGGTAATTGATGCGAGTAACGTAGCATATTTGCGATATCCCATAGAGATGATCCTGAAAAAGAAAATTCCCAATCTAAAATTGCCGCAACCTTCCAAACATTATTTTGTTTTGCCACCAAGATATTAGATGGATCGTAATCTGCATGGACTAAATGTTTTTCTAAACTATCTGGCAAGTGAGATTCGTGCTTCTTTACGACTTCTCTAATTCGTCTTATATAGGATGGTTTAATATGCTTTCCAAATATTGGGTTTTTTAAGGATTCGTACAAAAATTCGGCGCAATCTTTTTTAGCTAATTTTGCAGCAACTTTTAATTCTTGGTTAAATAAACCTGCGCTTGCAAAGGTAATTTTCTTCATTTCTCCTAAGATTTTGCCAGCTTCAAACATTGCATCCTTAGTATCTTCGTGCTCTAGGATAACATCGCGCAATGTCCGCCCTTCGATATATTCTAATAAAGCGTAATGACAATTTTCAAACTCACCAATGCTATAGACTTTTGGTACAGGGATATGTGGAGAGATTAGTTCTAATATTTTTTGTTCTTTGAGTGCAGAATTTTTATCTCGGATATAGATTCTTAAAATAAGTGGCGTGGAGTCTTCTGTAAAATTCAGCTTAATATTTATATTAGCGCAACCACCGGAAATGATATCATGAGATAGCAAGGTTTTACTTGGCAAAGCATGCTGCACTATATTAATGATTTCATCATTAATACCAACATACTCATCTGTTTTATCCCAATCTGCTTTTAACACCATTTCTCCTAACCAATCATTTTGTATCTAACTGATAGCGAGTTCCTTTTAGTTCACCAGTTTTAATTAGAGCTTTTTTATTAACTAAATCTTTTAAATCACGAGTGGCGGTTGGTCTAGAAGTTTTAGTAATTTTGATATAATTATCAGCACTTAACCCACCTTTAAAACCATTTAATCCTTCAGCAAACATTCTCTCCAGCACCTTCTCCTGTCTTGCATTTAGTTGGTTTTGTAATGCTTGATAAAGCTTTGTTTTGGTGATTAAAAATTCGATGGATGCTCTAGTATGGTTTTGTGATTTTAAAAAAGTTTGAGCAAAATAAATTATCCATTTGGTCACCTCATTCTTTTTATTATTTTCTGCTAAAGCATCATAATATTGTTTTTTGTTTTTTTGTATGATGGTTGAGAGCGAAGTTAGCAATGGTTTTTTTAATGATTGTGACAAGGCTTTTATTGATAAAGCTCTTGCTATACGTCCATTCCCATCTTCAAAAGGGTGGATTGATACAAAGTAAAGATGGGTGATGGCAGAGCGAATTAGAGGGGTTAAGGGAGCGCTACCAGTAGGTGCTGAATCGTTAAACCATTTGATGAATCTATTTATTTCTTTGACCATTATTTTTGAATGAGGAGCTTCAAAATGGATCGTTGAATCATAAAGGTTGCCTGAGACAATTTGCATAGGGTCATTATGAGTGCGATATTTACCTGTATCTACTAGGTCATATCTGCCATTCATTAACATTTGATGCCATTTGAATAAACTATCATGAGTTAGTTTCTCTGAGAAGTTTTTATATAAATCTACCATCATGTCAGCAACACCTTGTTCATTTGCCTGAACACTTCTGTTATCTGCGCCTAAACCAAAGTTGCGCCTAATGGAGGATTGTAAGCTATTGCGATTTAATATTTCTCCTTCTATCTCTGAAGTTTTAAGAGCCTCATTTGCTATTGATTTAATTTTGAGCGTTTCTGCATCCAAATTGTTTAAATGTTTATAAACCCCAAAAATTAATCCAAAATTATATGAAAATTCTGTTTCAAATTTAGTTATTGCTGCTGTGTTGTAAAAAAATTCAGGCCAATCTTCTTTTTGCCAATTCCATTTCATGAGTTATAAATCTAGTATTTATTAATCATATTGGTTTAGAGGCCGAGTTTTTCTTGATATAATTTTTTATAAAGGGGTAATCCATATCACTACTGGCTTTTTCTTTATAGAAAATTTCTAAAAATTCGACGGAGAAATTCTCTGGATAAAATCCATAAATAATTCTGATCCCACTTTTTACACCTTTGCCTTTTAAAGCCTGGCAGGCAAATTTCCTTATTTTGTATATTTGAATGATTTTGAGATCAAATTTGGGTATTAGTTCAATTGCATGATTATCTTGTTGGTGAATATGGTGTAGT
Organism: Rickettsiales bacterium; assembly: GCA_018659145.1. Taxonomy (GTDB): domain Bacteria; phylum Pseudomonadota; class Alphaproteobacteria; order Rickettsiales; family JABIRX01; genus JADHOX01. Next base: position 10,320 of record JABJNB010000025.1, on the reverse strand, counting down.
GCGACAGCAGCTATTTGGGCATTTTTTAAATCTTGTGGAAGGCTATGATATTTGGAAGATAATTTTTTTAGTTGTTTTGCGAATCGGTTATGCTGGGCATAGCTAATTGTTTTCATACACTCTAACAGATGTTTCCTGTGTACGATAGAATACAGTTTCATAGGAGATTTTATCACCCATCTTGGTCACAATCCAAGGAACATCTTTGTGTGATAGATCAGAAAGTTCTTTTGCAGTCTTGCGGCCCAGTTTGGCTACTTCTTGTTCGATATGTTGTAATTCACGGCCTGTAAATATGGATAAATCAGGCTCTATAACGGGTATGTATTTTGCTTGATCTTTATTAAAGAATTTGCTTTTGATTTTTTCAATCTGTCCATCTTTTATCATCTCAGCTACTATGGTAGAAAATTCACAAGGAGTGGGGCCATAATGATTTCTAATATAGGTTGCGCCAATTAATTGTTCTTCGTATTTTTCATAATAATCAAAGTCACAAAAATACAGAATTTTATAAAGCACAGTCTCGCCAACATTTGGCAGAGCCCCAATGCTTTGGGTAATGTAAAGCAAAGCATTCTTAAACTTCTCAATATTTTGAGCAGGAACACTAATCCGCATTTCTTGTTTTTCTGCTAAGGGTGCTTTCTCTAAAATAACTTCAATGGGGTCTTTATTTCCAAATATTTCCCCAACGCTAATACCAAGTATTTCAGCCAATCTTTCAGCTTCCGACATCCTAATTTCTTTCGTCCCAGCTAAAATTTTAGCAACTGTAGGGCGCGATATCTTCAATATCTTAGCAATCTCAGATTGTGAAATATTATGTTCGGTTATGAGGTTTTTGAAATTATGATCCATAAAGTTTACTATTAGCGCTGTAAAGATTATTGCCAATAAAGTCGCATATTTTTTTACATGCGAGGTTTTTAATGTTAGAAAATAACAGATCTATATAAATAAGAATTAAGTAATTTCCAATTATGAATAATCGCAATATTTCTGAAGAAATAAAAATATAGTTACTAAGGGAAACCAACTATCGTTGTGGATATTGTATGAGAAATATTACGCCAAGATCTTATTGCCATCACCCTCGAAACGACTCTCTTAATTCATCAGAGAAAACAGAGTCCATAAAATATTATCAAACTTACGATGTGGCGCATATTGAGCCCTATGATGAGAATAATCCTCTAACTAATGACTTTGAAAATCTTATTGCCATGTGTAAGTCTTGTCATATTGAGTCAGAACCAAGGCTAACACTCTAGCGGTATGTCGTACTGATACAGTGAGAAATCCTTATCCATTTGAAGACTCTACTAATTTGGTATTAACACCAGAGGGAAGTAAGTTCTGTGATAAGTTCGCTAAAATTCCATAAAAGGGCCTGCCATTTTAAGCGTGTCAAAGACTGAGGATCGCATCATTTTTGCTTTTTGAGTGGCAGGAGTATTAGTTATCTGCCTCTCAAAACCAATAGCCCTATCAGGCTTTTACATACGACCTGATTTAGAGGAGCCCGCTGCAGCAGGATCAAAATGCTGCGTAGTAAATTTAGGGGTGAAACTGCTTTCTGTACAATCCTCGAATGCTTGGGCTGATGCTTGATCCGCTCTTCTGTTAAGTTGCTCTCTAAGTGAGGGTTGTGAGTCAGTACTTTGTGATGTCACACCGACTACTCCTAATCCTTGAAGAGGGGAGCTTAAGTTAGCAAAGTGTAGCAAAGCATATACCCCAGCTACCCTCTCTGGACTGGAGTGGGGCCGAAGCTAGGTATTGCTCGGGGCCAGCAGTAGGCTGTTTAAAACCTTCTACACCGGCTGGAGATACGTGGCCGTGGCCTGCAAACCCACCCATCTTTTAATTAAGTGTATTTGTATTTTGTTACCATCATTTTCTTGCTGCATCACCTTGGGCCGTATGAGCTTTGTCATCAAGCTTTTCTTCCCATTCCACCATTCCACCCGCGGCATCTATTGCTAGATTGTTTGTATATCTGGAATCAATAAGTGTTCCATCCAGCAGTGATTCTTTTACTATCTCTGTTGTAATTCCCCTGGCTTAGACGGTTTCTTGCCAGGTAACATTTTTTCGTTGCTTAGCCTTTGGGGGTTCTTCAGAGCTAGATGAGGCTGGAGGTGTTGTATCAGCTTTTTCTGCCCAGGTCATTTTGCTATATTGCTCTTGGACTCTTATGTCGTAATCCTTGATTACTTCTATAGCCACGTCGTGCTTTTGGAACTCTCGTGCAATGATTTCGGTGCATTGCTTGGCAACTTCTGATATGTAATCTAGATAGGCTTCTTTGCTTGGTACAGGGAGCTTTAGTTCAGGAGTTTGAATGTTATATATTGTAGCATGTTCTTTTTTTAAAGCGGCAAATCTTATTGCTTTGAAAGATTCTATGGGACTCAGAAAGCTTTTCATTTGTTTGAATTCTGCATCTGTGTACTGACAAATATTTGTTAGACCTTATACTTACTTCATATTGTTTGCATGGATCATATTGAGTATATCGTAGGATCGAGAATGTTACTGCTATAATAAATTGAATAGGAGCATTGATATGCTGAGGCGAGATATCTGAATGCAGTAATAATTCTTTGGCTTGTAAAGTGTCTGCAAATTGCTCGCATAATGTTGTAGCCCACTCTTCTCTAGTGTGGCCTCCTATAATAAAATGATTTTGTAATTCTTGATCTTCAAAAAACATATTATACTCTTTTATTTACTTGCTGACATGTTGCTTACTTGAGCCTTTTTTGGCATCTTTGCACTAAATCTTCTCTTATTAATGTATAATCTGCTTGATTATAATGAGTCTCGCTAACGGCTTTTACTAGGTCTTGTACTGCAGTTCAATAACTAACTTAATAAGTTTATCGTTTAACTTTGCTTGCTTGCCCAGTATTATACCAATTCCCATCTTAAAAGCGGTTCTAAGATGGGGCGCTCTAAGGCCGGCATGCCTTACGCTACGCGGAGGATTTGCCTCTCGGGCAAATCCTCATACCAACTCACAAAGATGGGATTTGGTATTAGAAATATTCTTTATTGGGTTTGGCCTTGGCTTTGATAACATAATCAATAGATGTAAATACCTTATATTGTGGCTTTGTAGCTTTAATAATATTATCCAATATGCCTAGGGCCATAGATAGTTTAAGAAAAGATGCTAAAGATATTATGCCCTTTTGTTCGAACTTACGTAATGTTGCTAGCTTTACACCGGAGCGCTTGGACAATTCTGCTTGAGTTAATTCAAGCGCTTTACGTTGATATTGCAAATCTTTACCAAGATTCTTTTGTGCTTCTAAAATTGTCATAACTTATTATTCTGAATTCAACTTCCAATTATAATCTAAATATCCTGTGATTTTATGAGAGTTGTAATTTGGATTATATTTGCTGATAAAGTTTAATACTCCTGTCTCGTCGCCAAAATCTTCTGCAAACCATTTGAATATCATTGATATATGCAGGCCATACTTATCTGCCCTAATACCTTTGGTCTGGTTATTCAGGAAAAGCTTTGTTTGCTATTGCGGATCACAAAGTTAAAGATTTTCTTAGAAGTTATTACCGAAAAAAATCTTTGATAGAGCTAGATTTTGCAGAGGTTGAAAAATTTTTTTCATCAGAGGTAACTAATGACCCCACTTCTGGCGAAGTATTAAGTGAACTATTAGGTGATTTATCTGAAAGGCAGCGTCAAATTATCTATTCAATGAAAATAGAGGGTTATACGGCAAAAGAGGTTGCAGGGCGCATGAGTATGAGTGAATCAGCTGTTAAAGTTGCAGCTCATAGGGCTGATAAAATATTGATAAAGAGAAATAGAGAGAAAAATGATTGATAAGAATTTTATTAACACACTAGCAAATGAAGGTAGTAAAGCGGCATTTATAAAGCCATCTGTTATTGTAGCTAAGTGGCTAGGTATAACATTGTTATATTTTATAGGGATTGCTATCTTTACTGGCCCGAGATTCGATGTTGTTTCGAAGCTTGGACAACCACTTTACCTAACTGAGTTAGTTCTAATAATACTTGTTGGTATTACTGCCGCGATAGCTTCAAGCTTTCTGGCTCTTCCTGATAGTAATCAAAGGCCATGGATTCGTTTTGTACCTTTTTTCCCATTGGCATTTTCGATAGGTATTTTAGCTAGAGGAATATATCTGCTCTTTGGCGATTATGTTGGCTGGTATTTTGCCTGGAATAATGATGTTTGTTGTAATGCAAAAGCAAGCGGCTACTAAGTGTTGCTGGGCCGGAAGTATGGCAGCTTTATCAGTTGTTAGCTTTGCTTATATTTTGCTACGCCTTACATGCGAGACTGATGCTCCCATTATCCTAGCAATTTGGCATTTCCTACCAGCGCTTGTTGTTGTCATGAGTGGTATGATAATAGGTAAAGTTTTCTTGGGGAAAGCTTGGTCAGCTTAATTTCTTATAGCAATGTGAATGTTCTTGATCAAGGGAGGGGGAGCCCAGATTCTACATTTTGATTCGAGACAGAGGCCCCTTAAGCTATATCATATATCTCTTTGATAGATTCTAAAATTGCTAAAAAATTGATTTCGAGATCAATTAACTGACCCGTTTTAACATTAAATACCCAGCCGTGAACTTGTGGGTAATTGTTTTTGGAATAAGATTGTTGTATAGAAGCTTGTTTAATAACGTTGGTACATTGCTCCTGTACATTTAGTTCCACTAATCTGCGAAATCTTTTATCCTCGTCAGTAATAGCGTTAAGCTCGTCTTTATATAGACGGTAAACGTCACGAATATTTCGAAGCCATGGATTTAAAATACCAAGATCTGTATTTTGCATTGCAGCCTGCACACCACCACAGAAATAATGACCACAAACTATTATTTTTTTTACTTTTAAATGATTAACAGCATATTCAATTACAGCTGCAGAGCTTGGATCGTTATTTGGCACTAAATTTGCAATATTTCTATGAATAAACACATCTCCCGGTTTAGCATTCATCATCTGTTCTGCAGTTACCCGACTATCACTGCAACCGATGAATAGGTAATCAGGGTCTTGCCCTTTGGAGAGATTTTCAAAGAAATCCTTATCTGAATTTTTATGTTCTTCTAACCATCTTTGATTATTTTCAAATATTTGTTTATATTCTAACATAGCTTTGATTGTAAAAAATTATAATAAGAATCCATTCTCATCTTCGGTAGGCTTTGGTATATTCTCATCATTAATCATCTCTCTTAGATCTATCTCAATGTTTCGAGATATTGCAGTAATAGGCACATCGTTATAAGTACCTTCGAACGGATTCTCAGAATAATCACCAATTTTTTCCATTAAGTAGAAAGTCCATATAATGGTTCCTGATATTAAAGGGAAACCTACTAATAGCCAGCCTGATACACTGTCAAATAAATTATACAATCCAAAAGGAAAAGAAAGGGCAAAAATTACAGTTAGATACAGAGCTGCTGATGAATATTGCCTTGGTAGAGGAAAGCTTTTAATGCGCTCTGCTTTCCCTTGATTATCATATAGGCTGTTAATGAGTTCAAATAATCTTATATGTTGGAATTCATTAAAATAACCTTGATCCTTTAATTCTTGTAATCGTCTAGCTTGCGTATTGAGCAGTTGCGTTGCGATGTTGTGTTTATTCAGATATTTAGCAACTTCTGTCTCATCTATATAGCCCTTAAGCTCTGTGCCTAATAGGTCTATATATTCTTCAGATATTTCGGACACGTAGTGGTGAATTCCACTTACCCTATCTTGAATATGCTCCCAAGGCTGAGCTAGCCTTAATTGGTATCTAAGGGCGGTTAACCAGGCTATATGTCTGTATATTAATTCTTTTTTTACCTTATCTTCATCTTTGCCTTGAATGAATGAGGTGACGCCAGAAGCGAAAGAACGAGAATCGTTGGTTATGCCACCATAGATTTTTCTTGCTTCCCATAGTCGATCATATGAGCTGTTATTTTTAAATCCTAAATAAAATGCCACCGCTATACCCAGTATGGCAATTGGCTGCCATGGAAGTGAAATATGCAGATCTAGAAAATGTTCTAATAATGCTATGCATGCAGAATATAGGAACCCTAAAATGAACGGTATTTTTGACCAGTTGAAGGTCATCCAAAATCCGTAATGTCGTTTAATATACATAAATCTCTATTTGAATAAAATCTGCCCTATTACTAAAGGTAAGGCAATATAAACATCAAGATTATTTTAACATCATGTAACTTTTTTTGAAGTTAGGGCGAATGCTAATATTATACCAAGTTCCATTATGGAATTTTATATTTTCATCGCCATTTTTTTGTTAATTTTATTAAGCTTTGCTAATGGAGCAAATGATGTGTCTCGGTGAGGTGGTAGATACAAGTGCAATTATCGTCGAAATATTGGGGGTGGTGCTTTGTATATTGAAGACTATGGTCATGTGGCTTATTACAAAGGTACAATATCTGCTAGCCCAGATGCTTTGTTTTAGATGATTATCATATCTTTGAAAAAGATAAAGCTGTTAAGATTTGTGGCAATACAGCTAAGATGTTATCAGAAACTCGTTATGGTGATAGTTTGCAAAAAGCGAATAAACTGTTATTAAAGTTGCTTGATTCAGAACTTCCAACAATTGATGAGAATCAAAGATGTGCATTAAAAGATGCGGTACTAACTCCAAGATCTGTAATAGCGCCAGCTAATCTAGAGATGTTAGAGGTATTAGAGAAGTAATTTATATATTATTTGACCAATGATTATTAGTATAATTATCCCTTTAGCCTCCGATGAGATATCTTGGAAATCTATGCTTGATGATTTAGCTAGATTGCCAGCCGGGGTGGAGATAATATTTGTAAGTCCAGATCCAGAGCTCTCATCTTACAAAGCCCATTTAACACATACAAATACTCGTTGGATTTTATCCGAATCTGGACGTGCTGGCAGTATGAATCAAGGAGCAAAAATGGCTAAGGGAGAGTATGTATGGTTTTTGCATGCAGATTCTAAGTTTGCCAAAGATTCTATAGCAGGATTGTTTGCTACTATAAAGAAATATCCGAAGAGCTTATTGTTTTTTGACCTAGCTTTTTATGACGGGATTAAGCTTATGTATCTAAATAGTTTGGGAGCTAAGTTCCGATCTAACATTTTAAAAACACCCTTTGGTGACCAGGGTTTATGCCTTAAGAAAGATTTGTTTTATACTTTAGGAGCATTTGATGAAGATCTTGAATATGGTGAGGATCATTTATTGGTTATAAGGGCGCGGCAACATGGAGTTAAAATTCAGCCAATAGGCGCTAAGCTTTATACTAGTGCTAGGAAATATATCCAAAATGGTTGGTTAAAAACTACCCTACTTTATCAATATTTATGGATTAAACAATCTTGGAAAAATAGGCGCAATGGATAATATGAGCGGAGCGTTGGTAATTTCTGCCAAGACAATCGGATTCTAACCAGTAAAAACCAGGTTTTGTCTCTTAGTTTTTTAATTTCTTAATGGGGTGCAGTATAAAAAGCAGAACAGGACGGACTAACACCCGGTCATTTACATCAGAGTTTATAGATGGGTTTCGCAGTGTCTTGCTCAAAAAACAAAGTGGTCTGAGGGTCATAATGGTAAAAATTTGGTAATAGGCAACACGATAGTAAATCCAATAAAAGTACGAACGCTAGACCCTAAAGCTCTTTTCATTATTGGTAATAAATCATTTAAACATTTTAGAAGAAATAATCGTAATTTAGATATTATTACTTTCGATGAACTATATGATAGAGCATATTTTATTGTAAATAGTGAGTTAGAAAGTAATAAAGATACAAGTAACTAAGCTTATTTATTCAGGGAAGAGGTCACAATGCAAAAATTTAAACATATCTATAAATTAGCAGCACAGCGTAAAGGTGGTGAGGAGGCTTTGGCGAGTTTGTTAATCCCACCACTGAGTAATGAAGCCTTAGCGCAAAGGGGCGATAATAGATTTTTGGCAAGCATGACTCAGGCGATTAATCAGGCGGGGTTTAATTGGACGGTGATTGCGAATAAATGGCCGCAGTTTGAGGAGGCGTTTTTTGGGTTTAATATTAATAAACTTAGTTATTTATCGCCGGATGAGTGGAGTTCTTATATGAGCGATAAGCGAGTGGTGCGGCATGGTCAAAAAATTCGGGCTGTGATGGAGAATGTTAATTTTATTGAACGTGAAATTGCTAGACATGGTTCCTTTGCGAAATTTATAGCAGATTGGCCGCAATCGGATCAAATTGGTTTACTAGCTTATCTCAAAAAACATGGCTCCAGGCTGGGTGGTCAAACGGGGCAGTGGTTTTTGCGCTATGTTGGTAAGGATTGCTTTGTTATGACCCGGGATGTAATTTTTGCTATCCAAAATGCTGGCTATGACATTGATAGCAAACCAACTTCCAAGCGTGATTTGCAGAAAGTTCAAGATGCATTCAATAGCTGGCATGATGAGACGGGGTTATGCTATACATCTTTAAGTCGCATTGCGGCTTTCTCGGTGAATATTAATCATGAGACTGGGATGATTAAGAGGGAAGTAAAAAAGATAATAATTATGTAGTTAATTATATGCACTTACAGGGTCTAAGTGAATAATTATTTCGCTATCAGGGTCATTCTTTATAAGCTCTTCTTCAAGCGAATCGGCTATCTCATGAGCATCTTTTAGGCTAAGATTATCATTAATTTCGATATGTAATTGAATAAATTTCTTATGACCAGAGCTTCGGGTTTTTAATTCGTGGAAGCTTGATACTCCAGGATGGGATTTGATGATTCTGACAATTTTTTTATGTTCGTCTGCTGGTAATTCGTGATCCATTAAATTGTTAAAGGCCCGCAAGCCAATTTTGAGAGCGGTTCGCAAAATGTAAATAGCAATTAGGATGGCGATGATTGGGTCAATGATTTGTAGGCTGGGTTTTGTAGTTAGATATAATGAAACAATAACTGCAATATTTAGCATAAAGTCACTTAGATAATGCACCAAATCGGTTTCAACGATTAGGGATTTGGTTTTTTTAGCAACATGTCTTTGATAGAGAATTATAGCTAAAGTGCCAAGTGAGGATATCAAGATGATCTTTATACCTTCTATATTATGGGTGACATTTGCTGGATGCAGAAAATGGTTTATTGCTTCGTAAATTAAGAATAAACTTGATGATGCGATAAAAGTTGCTTGAATCAAGCCAACTATATCTTCAATAGATCTGTGGCCGAATCTATGATCATCATCAGCTGGTTTATTAGCGTAAATAATAGCAGCTATGTTAAGCAGCGAGATAATTACATCCAGGCTAGAGTCAAGGAGTGATGAGAGCAAGCTTACAGAGTCGGTCACTATCCAGCCGTAAGTTTTGGCGCAAACCAAAATAGCGGAAATGGTAATAGAAAATAATATGGCTTTTATATTTAGCTTATGGTGATGAGTGTCTGTTGTCATTTAGTTGCGCTAAATAATTTGGTTTATAATGAGCTGAGTGAGATGGATATTATACCAAAGTTCATGTTTATCTACCCATTTATTCTTTGTATTTTTGATAAGACTCAGACTAGTCATGCCATTCGTAGAAATTATCCAGTGATTGGAAGGTTGCGTTATAAGTGTGAAGAGCTTCCTTTTAATAGGGCTCTGCGTAGCTGGGTTTGTCGTTCAGCTAAAGATATTGATAGCACGATTGCCCTTGGTTCTACGCGAGATGTTAAAAAATTTGGTAGTATTTATTTTACCAATAGCATGTATCCGCTTTTGCAGGATGAATCGCCAGGTTCGGAAAATTATTAAAACTAAAGGGTTATTCCCGAATGATAATGCTGTTTTTAAGATTGTATTTCTAGCCTTGCACAATGCACAAAAAAAGTGGAGCATGCACATAAGAAATTGGAAATAGGCCTTAAACCAATTATCCATCTTATTTGAAGATAGAATTGCTATTTTTACAACAAATCACAACGAAAGGTTGTAATTAAAATGGCATAAAGTTATATAAACAAAAGGCCAATTCACTTCATTATTAATTTATTATCTAATTCTTTCATATGGCGGAAGTATTAAGGCGTGGCCTTTGTTATATATTATCATTTATTTTATCCGTCGGACAAGTTCCGCTTTATGCAGCGAGTGAGATTGTTGTGGATCAAGCGGCGGCTAGCGCTAACCAAGCTCGGTTAGATAAAGCGCATAATGATGTTACGATAGTTAACATTTCTGGAAATCTATCAAGCGCAGGTGTTTCACATAATAAATTTACTAAATTTGATATCGGTA
>JABJNB010000024.1 GCA_018659145.1 Rickettsiales bacterium | reverse complement strand
TCAAAAATTGAAAGACCGGGCTTAAGCAAGTGCCTTGGATTATATGAGAGAAGGGGATACGTTAGTTATTTATAAACTAGACAGACTCGGCCGAACCTTAAAAGGTTTAATCCAAATGATAAATGAGTTAGGCGATAAAAAGATGGGCCTAAAATCCTTATCTGAAAGTATAGATACGACGACTGCTAATGGTAAATTAATCTTCCACATATTTGGTGCAATATCTGAATTTGAAAGGGATATAATCAGGGAGCGAACTAGGGCTGGGCTCGGTGCTGCAAGGGCTAGAGGTCGAGTGGGTGGGAGGCCAACTAAAATGACTCCAGATAAAATTAAGATGGCGAAGCAACTGCATGCTGATAGATCTTTGGAGATCAAAGATATCGTTAAAACATTAGGCGTGAGTAGGGCGGTGTTTTATAGAATGTTGAAGGAATAATCCCAGGCTCAATGTTTATTTAATTTTATGTGTTCTGAAAAAGAAATTTTTGACGATCTATCAAAACTTTGTATTAGTGAAGGTTTTATCCATATTGTAGCATATTTCTGCTTTCGTGATAATATGATATTTCAAAAAACAGAAAGTTTAACTCCTCATGACATAGAAGGACATCTTTTAAAGCAGCCTTTAATAAGAACAGAAATATCAACCTTGTTAGGTTTGATGGTTAAGGGTAAAATAGAGCTTAAATTACCAAGCCCTGATAATATGTCGAATATGATCACGAGCTCAGAAAAGTTCTTGGAGAAAATTCATAAATCAATGTTGAAAGATTGTAATTTAGAGCACCTAATTCGAAAAACACCTGAAAAGAATAGCTCTAATCCATTTGCTGATGCTAAAATTTTGCGGGAAACTATATTTTATGCTAGAGATTCAGCCTATTTATTTCAATATTATGATTTTGCAGTAGAGCGATATTCGAGAAATGATACGTGGTTATTAGCTAATAAGGGGTATTTGATTCATGATGTGCGTAATGTGATTTCTTGTATAGAGGAAATACAAAAGAACAAAATGCACCTCGCCCTACAAGATTTGAAAAATATACCACGAGAGCAGTGGACTGTACTTCCAGGCTTTGAATTTACAATTAGTGAAATTGAACAAAGAGCCAATATTAATGCTAATACAATCAGGAAAATATTAGATGCATTTACTATACCAAAAGAAAGCAATAACCAGACTTTCTTATCAGTTAGCGATTATAATATTTCTAACTCTCATCCGCTAATAAAAGTAACAGAAGATAGGTATATATTATTTCAGATCTATAGTCTTGCTGAGGCTTTTTACGAAAGTCCTATTTTCTGGTTTAGGGAGGATAATTCCTATAAAGATGAAGCTAATAAAAATAATGGTATATTTACAGAAGAATTTACAAGAAAAAGATTGAAGCTGGTATTTGGTTGTCAAAATGTTTTCTCCAATATTACCATTTACAAAGGAAGTAAGAGTGTAGGCGAAATAGACGTGCTGGTCGTTTTTGCCGACAGAGTTGTGATTGTCCAAGCAAAGTCAAAGAGGTTAACAATTGGGGCAAGGAAAGGTAATGATAATTGCATTCAAGGGGATTTTCAGAAAGCTATTCAGGATGCGTATGATCAAGGGGTATTGTGTGCTAAGTTACTCGAAGATGATAATTATGATTTGTATGATTCAAGCTTACAAAAGTTAGAGATTAATAGGAGTTTTAAGGAAGTATATATAGTCTGTATTGTTTCGGATCATTACCCAGCGCTTAATTTTCAGTCACGTCAATTCTTAAAATATACACAGACTGATAAAATATTTGCACCATTTGTAATGGATGTTTTTAATCTTGATGTGATTACAGAAATGTTACAAACACCATTATATTTCTTAAGTTATATAAATAGAAGGGTAATGTATGCAGATAGAATTATGTCAAATCATGAAATGGTGATATTGGCATATCATCTGAAAATGAATTTATGGCTAGGTAATGATACTGATTTTTCTCATCTAGATGATAGTATATCAATCGATTTGGATATTGCTATGATGGCAAGAAGATCTGGAATTGAAGGTAAAAAAACACCAGATGGTATTTTAACAAAATTTCAAACAACTTTGATAGGAAGTATAATTTCTCAAATAGAAAAAGTTGAAAATCATGGAGTGTTAGATTTGGGGTTCATGCTTTTATCTTTAAATGAGGATGCCATACACAAGTTTAATGATGGAATTACGAAAATTGTGAATTTGTCTAGAAAGGATAACAAATGTCATGATGTATCTATGGAGATTGATAATGGTAAATCAGGAATTACTATTCATTGTAATCATGATGAGAGCGCTCTAGCTTATAAAAGGCTAAGAAATCATTGTGAAGTGAGAAATGGAATTAATAAAACCGATGAGTGGTTTGGTTTGTGTATTGATTCTAATGTGCACTGGAGGCTTGCTTTGGGAACAAAATCTAAAAGGAAAGCCCCTGGAGGAAGGAAGGGCGTTAACAATCAATATCGCAAAGTCGGTAGAAACGCTCAGTGTCCGTGTAAGAGTGGTCTTAAATATAAGAAATGTTGCCTTACTTAGATTTTGAATCTTCTCCTAATCATAAAAACTATTAAGAACCATATAGTTGAGCATGAAATTATTTGTATGAATGAGCTCACTTGTACAAAAGCATTATTGTTTGCGCATAATGTCCTGTATGAAGAATCTAGAGCAAATGATAGAGGACCAAGTGTATTTGAGAGAGATAAAATAAAAGCATTATTAGCACATTCTTTACCGATGGTTTGAAGGTTAAATATATGATGTAAGTCAAATCCCAGAATAAAAATTAAGCATAATACATAAAAAGGTTTGATTAGGTTTGTACCATAATCTGTTAAAAGTTTGTGGATTTCTGAACTTATTTTTTCTGGCCATTCAGATGAGAGAGGCTTTTTTGTTTTAAGATTTTTATTGTAATAGGTCTCTAATTCTAAAGCATGAAAAGAAATAACACCATGTTCGTACCCAGCATCAGAGCATGCTTTTAAGAAAGCTCTAAAAGCTCCAAGAGCTTCAGCGCTCTCTTTGTCACCGAACTTTGGGTCATAAAAATCTACATTACAGCTACTAAATTTAAGATTGCTGATATGGGGTGCTTTTACAAACGTTACGCTGGAAAAGATGGCGCATGTTTTAAATTCACATTGTTTAAGGTGGGCATTTGCAATAGTGGTATCTTGAATTTTTAGATAATCGCAATTATTACTTATTTCTAAGAATGAAATTCGAGACTTTCTGATTATCAGGTGGTTACAATGATAAGCATTTATATTACCCATTTTTGTAGACCTTATTACTTCTATGGATCCATGGGGGTATAAGAAGGGGATCGCGCATTTGTTAATTCTAAATACTGGTAATGTACTATGGCTACTATGTGTTGTAAGTTCATTTTTAAAAGTAGAATTTTTTATGACAACAAATTTGCAATTATTATCAGGGTCTGGATTACTATGAATATTAGTTTTGGATTCAAAAGTAGAATCTAAAACGAAATATGTAGTAATGTTCATTACATGGGTCGAACTGCTAGCAATTATACAATGCTTTATTTTTTTGACTCTTAATTCGCTAATTTGATCTATTTCGATAGATTTACAGTTTGCCAAAATTAGGATTCCATGGACTTTTTCGAATTTTCTGAAGGTTATCGTTTTTTGACTATTGAAAATCTGCTTATCAAATGTAAGATAATGAGAGTTATTACCATTAAAAATTAGGTTAGATGATTCTACAAAAAATGACTTAATGAACTCAATTCTTGTATGGACTCCTGAACAGTTTAATAAAAAATCTTTTGTATAAAATTTGACATCTTTAAACTGAAGAGTTGCACCTGAGCTTGAAAAAATATCTATTTCTAAATCTTGATTGTTGGTTTTATCATTACCAAAGTCTACTTCTTGGAAAATAAAGGTATTGTTAATTTTGATTTTCAATACATTCTTGCTAGAAAGAAACTTTATATGCTCAAACTTAGGAGTTCGAGATGAATTAAATTCAACATTGATATTGACGTTATCATGAAATGTACTTTTGTAGAAGTTGCATGTACCAAAAAATCGGGAATGCGGTGAATCATTGTTTTTTATAGTTAATGACTTTATATGGCAGAAAGAAAAGTTGATGTTATATTTAAAATCTCCTTCAAAAACTAAATCTACATTAGAGAAATCCCACTTGCTACATTCAATATGCTGACTAAAAATGTCAGCATTGATTTCTAACGTTAGATTTTTTTGTCCTAACTCTACCTGTTTAGATATAAACTTTATCCACTCTACTTGCCCTTCTCCTACAGCAAGAGTATCGTGAAGATTTTTAAATTTAGAAAATAACGTGGTTTTTATATTCATTATGTAGCGTTTACATTGGTAGGCAGAGACTATATGTAGTGCTTTATAAAAGGAAGAGAGTTTCTTTATTTTTTTGCTTGACTATTGCCGTTATTCCGAGCGTCAGAAGCCTGGTGAGAAACGTTTATAAGATAAGGAGATCAGAGCAGAAAGCTAATCGAAATTTTGGTTATCCAAAACCAGGTCCAAAGAGTAATTAAGTATACTATCACCAGATCTTAAGAGATTGTACAAGGTGATAGCTTGGAGCTGTAAGGGGCAGATGCAGGGTAGGGAGGAGTCTAACTAAAATTACATCTGATAAAATTAAGATGACAAAACAACTGCACGTTGATAAATTTATTGGAAATAAAAGATATAGTTAAAGTATTAGGCGTCAGTAGGATAGATATTCTATCGGGATGCTGAAGAGATAGTATTTAATAACAGTGATATAATGAAAATGACTAATAATAGAACAAAAGAATATTTTGATTTAGTAGATGAGAAGAATGATATTTCGTGTCTTACCATAAAGAATCAAGTCCATAGTAATGGACAATCCTATGATTGTAAAATTGTAGATAAGGAAGGTATTGTTTATAAGGGATTTAAAATTTCTGAGAGTGAAAAAGGCTCAATATTCATTGTATGTGATGTGAGTTTTCAAAAGTCTGGTGATAGACATGAGCCGCGATTAACATTTCGTAAAACAAATCAAGAGTTTGAAACTAATGATGTAAAGCCACGCCTAGAGGTAATAATTGCAATGACTACTAGTCAGACTGGACATAGAAAGCTATGGTTAATGATAGACTTCTTGAATAAATGGAGGGCAGTAAATAATGAGGGAAAGTTCACGGACTATTTTGCAATAACTGCAAGAGACTCGGAGAGTATGTTATCAAAGATTTCTCACTTAGAGAATAAAGATATCATTTTGCAGGGATTACAGAAATTATCTAGTGATCAGCTAAGTAATATAGATAATTGGGTTGATATAACAGAAATTAATAATTTACTTAAAAAGTGGAAAGAAAATGATCAGAATAATGATGAGGTAGGATTTTGGCAGCAATTGTTTATAAAAAATTCTCGGATTTTATCTCAAGTTTTTGCTATTCCCTTGATACAAAAAGAAGACAATTATTATTGTGGCGGTAAGACTATCTCCAATACTGGGGGAGTATATGGAGATTTCTTATATAAAAATTTATTAACAAATAATATAGCTTTTATAGAAATAAAAACTCCAAAAACACCTTTGGTGCTTCCTGGCCTGTATAGAGGCAAAAATGATGATGATGCTAATGCGATTTATTCTATCGATCAAAAATTAACAGGATCAGTGAATCAGGTTTTGAATCAGCGTAATGTATTTGTTCAGTATAAATATCCTAATTTAGCTATTGATATGGAGTGTACTAATTGTAAATGCGTAGTGATAGCTGGAAGAATACAAGATTTATCTAAGGGGCAGAAAAAATCTTTTGAAATGTATAGGAATTCCTTACGAGATGTTGAAATTATAACATATGATGAATTATATAACCGAATTAATTATATTTTAGATTTGTTAAAATAAAAAAACTCACAAAAAACACCCTTTTTCACCCTCCATTTTCCATAACAGATATTATGCGACAGGCTGCAAAGCCCCTGTACGACTGCGATTATGGCCTATCGGGTATTTTCTAAGTGCCAAGAATATTTTTTATTGTCTGCCTCAGTCACTTTTACTTCCCAAGCTATATTTCCAGAGTATAATTTTTAAAAACCCTGTATCAAACCTTGCAAATTATACTTAAGGAG
>JABJNB010000023.1 GCA_018659145.1 Rickettsiales bacterium | reverse complement strand
ATTCTTTAAATTTTCGATAACTATGTGCTTGATCAATCAATTGATCTAATGTTACCATCCCTACTTGATTTAACGGCATAATTTAGTTAAAATTTAGTTAAAAAATAAGCTATAAAGCCAACAGTACTCTACCTTCACAGCTTATCCTTGCAAGTAGTTTAATTGGAAATGTTAAAGAATTTTAAAATTTAGCTTTCAACAGGCCCCAGATAAGCGCAAATATTCAAAATTATTGCATGAATTTTATCAGATGGGCCAGATAGCATTTATGAGTGGTTTGCAGGCAACGCTAGAAGAAAAAGGGTGGCATATCCTTGAGATAAAACTCTTCGGGTCATCCCCCCGCCTTGATAGGTTAATTGTATAATAATAAGTTGTCATAAGTCAAAGATTTCTTGCTAAGATTTCTTTTATATTTTTGATAGATATGGGACCGGGGCGCAATTCTTTGATATTAGCGCTATTTTTAATATCAAAAATAGAAGATGTATCGTGTGTTTTTAATTGGCCATCTAAATCAATTAGGTCGACTTGATTGATAAAGTAATTTGCGACCTCATCCAAGGTCATTACCTTGTTAGATAAGTTGGCGCTAGTTGCGGCAAGAGGCATGTTGCTTTGCAGCATTAATTCTTGCAAAAATTCATTTTTGGGAACTCTGAGGCCAATTGTGTTGCCATGCATATTGAGATTTTGAGAAATATTACTATTGGATTTTGGCTCTAAAATAAGAGTAATAGGGCCTGGTGCAAACTGATCTAAGACGCACAAATTAGCTTGGTTGATTGTTAAATATTGCTCTGCCATAGCGATATTTGCACAAAATATAGCAATGGGTTTTGTAAAATCTCGCTGTTTAATATTATATATTTTTTTTACTGCAACATCGGATAAGGCGTTGCAAATTATTGCAGGAACAGTATCAGTTGAGGTAATAATAATTCCGTTATTGCTGAGAATTTCTATATAATTTTTTATTAATTTAGTCATATGATATTATTGCGCCCAAAAATAAGACCACTCTTTCCTAACGGAACTAATCTTGCAAGTTTTTTCACTCGGTCCATAGCATATTTCCTTGATAATTTATTTGTCTTTACAATACGCTATCTAGTTTGGGTAATATTTAGCTTATTATGGTTTTATGATAGCTTGTTAAATTTTGCTGATGAATTTAAGGCTACCTTCTCATATACATTATCTAAACCACTTCAGCAGTTTGAATATTACGAGATGTTGCGTTTTGCGGTAGCTCATAATTTTTTCCTAGATGTAGTATTTGTGGTCTCGTTTGTTTTTGCAATAGGTGCGGTATATTATATTTTTATGCTCTATACTTATCAACAAAGCCTCGGCAAGAAGGCATTTGGGCTTAAATTGTTGGATAATAGCACGGAGAAGTCTCTGCCTCTATGGCGTATTATTTTGCGTTATGTTGTCGGCCTAGTACCATGGCTTCTGTTGGGTATAGTGGTAATTTTAACCTTAGTTAATCAAGCCAAAATGGCGATGGCATTTTTTGTTATTTCCGTGATATGGTATGACCCCTTGATGCTTGGCCGAGATCGTAGATCTATGCATGACTACATATGTTCATCACGAGTGATTAGGATAAAAAAGCGAAGAATAAATGACTCAGATTGAAGCGTATCTGCTATCTCGATCTAGGATAACAGGATGCTTCGCAAAATCTTCCACCCCTCTCTCCTCTTGGTATAATATTGCCGAATATTGATTGCTGGACATATAGCTTGCTAGCAAATGCTGAAATATACCATCTTGATAAATTTCTGCTTAGCCCTTATGATGTGGCTAAAATTGCTCGGTCATTATGGGCGAGATCTTGGAAAGATTTTAGGTTGTGATATTTGTCCTTCTGTAAAATATCTAATATTTGCTTATTTTGATCAAAACCTATCTCAAATAGAAGTTTTCCGTTAGTTTTTAGGTATTTTTTAGCATTTTTACTAATTTTTTTATAAAAGTCCAAACCATCACTTCCTCCATCAAGGGCAATATTTGGCTCGTAACAGGAGACCTCTTTTTCTAAGTTTTGGATAGTTTTGGTTGGAATATAGGGCGGATTGCTGATTATTAGGTCAAATTTACATGTTTTTGTCATGTTTTCGAATAAATCACTTTGTATAAATTCTACTCTATTATCAACTTTATGTGTAACTGTATTGTTTTTGGCTATTATTAGGGCATTTTTGCTTATATCTAGGGCAAAACCACTCGAATTTGCGAATTCTGCTAATAATGTGGTAGTAATATTGCCCGAACCGGTGCCGATGTCTAAAAAGCAAAAATTATCCTTTTTATCAAAATTATCCTTAACAATATCAATTAAAGTCTCAGTATCTGGACGTGGATCTAACACGTCGCATGTAATTTTAAACTCTCGTGAGTAAAATTCTCTATATCCTAAAATATGTGAAATTGGCTCGCGCATTTTGCGGCGTAGTACAAGTTTGTTAAACCTATTTACCTGCTCCGTGCTTGGAATAAATTCAGGATTGCAAATAACAAAACTTCTGTTCTTATCTAGGCTGTGTCCTAATAGCAATTGGCTATCTAGGAGGCTTGAATCAATAGTGCTAGCTTTTAATATTATGCTAGCTGATTCTATTAGAAACTTAATCTTTTGGCTCATGGAGCGTATATTTAAAAAACTCGTTATAATTGGCTCTGGCATGATGGGGGCTTCCCTTATGCAGGCAATAAAAAATAATAATGTTGCTAAGAGAGTAACAGTAATTGTTAGTAAAGATCAATATATTAAGACTTTGGTAAGCCAAGGAATCGATGCCACAAAGGATTATAAGGTAATAGTGGATGCTGACATCGTAATTATTTGCACTAATTTAAATAGTTATAAAAAGGTGATAACGGGGCTTAATAACTATGCTAATGAGAAGGTTATTGTTTCTGATATCGGCTCGGTTAAAGGGATGGCGGAAAATCTCTTTGATAAATTGTACAAATACCCCGGCAATTTTGTGCCAGCTCATCCTATAGCTGGATCTGAGCGATCAGGCTTTGGGGTGGTGATAGAAAATCTATATGCTGGTAAGAAAGTTATTATTACGCGCAAGAGTGTCCAGGGCCGGGATATAGCAAAAATGTATGAAGCTATCGGTATGAAGGTCGAGTATTTAAATAGCCAAAAGCATGATCAAATATATGCAGAAATCTCTCACTTGCCTCAATTACTAGCATTTGAATGCAGGCAAATGGCCTCTAATTTTTATGGAGCACTTGAAGTTGGCCATAATACGCATATGCAGAAATTTATGAGGTTGGGGGAATCAAATAAAGACTTATGGGATGAGATATTTTTGCATAATATGACAAGAATAATGGATTTAGTCAGTCAGTATAAGCAAAATTATAGGAAAAATTCCTCGCAGGCGATATTTGTCGGCAAGTTAAAAAAATACCAAAAAGATTTGGCTGATTATGACCAAGGTTTATCGGATAGTGATCCAATCATTAATATAGAGTCGATACAGCAGGTTATTGTAGCTTATTTAGACAGTATTAATATCAAAAATGTGCAATATTCAGGATCAGGCTTTCGTGATTTTATTCAGCCAATTTTTGCATAATTTTTGCAGAAAGCTATAGCTGCCTAACCAGACCGACGCTAGTTATATAGCAAATTTAGCTGCCAGCTCACTCCACTCGCGTTTAGTAAGCCCGGAATTTTCTAAGGTTAAATCTTCGCCTTTTAATTTACGATTAATGGCATCGATCATTTTATGTGAGCAATCAAAAGAATTCATGCGGTAATCTTCAAAAGCTCCATATGCAAGTGGCACCCATGCCTTCACAACATCAAGCATTGCTTGTGCGTACATCCTTATTTCATATTGAGCATGCGGATCAACTCGAAGTGATAAAAAGTGCAGAAGGTTGTGCAAATCTATTTTCCAATACCATTCTGTGTAGTAATTTAAAGTTAGATTCATGCGCGCTAATTCTCGAGTTAAGCCTTGCTTATTCTCATCCAGGATATTGCCCTCTAGGTCAGTATTAAGCATTTCTTGATAATGATCGTAACATTTAAGCGAGTCATTTCTGATTATATCTAATACTCTATTTGCTTCATCGTTTGATAATGTTTCATCGCGCCCTTGGCGGTTTGTATCAGACTGGGAGCAGAGATTCTCACGTTCTGGCACGTAAAATTCTTTGCCTAATACTGAATACCTTGCTGAATATTCATTTACATTGGCGGTTCTGTGGCGGATCCATTGCCTAGCGATAAATATAGGTAATTTGATGTGGAACTTAATTTCACACATTTCAAATGGAGTAGTGTGCCGGTGGCGCATTAGATAATTAATCAGACCTTGATCTTGCCTTAATTTCTTAGTTCCTTGTCCATATGAAACTCTTGCTGATTGCACTATAGATTCATCTGATCCCATATAATCTATAACCCGAATAAAGCCTTTATCTAGAATAGGAGTTTGCTTATAAAGCAGATCGTCAATTGCCGAAACTGTAGCTCTTTTCGTTGAAAATGTTTCCAAATTTTGATCTGTAGAAGAATCGCTCATAATTATTATGCAATGAATATTTGGTTATTTTATTTAGAGCAATCACCATATATGTAAAGAAAAATTACTGTAGATTAGGGACTCTTACGCCAAAGGTTACAGACAAATCTTAGCGCTGGAGAGATTGTGCAATTTTTTTATTCTTGCTGACTTGCCCAACTTTTTCTCTAAATTTAAAGCCTGTAGCTTTTTCGATGGCATAATTAAACTCCGCACCAAAAATTAAGACCATTGAGAGTAGGTAGAAAAATAATAGTGCAACTATAAAGCCCGTTAGGCTGCCATAGATCAGGTTAACCTGATCAAAATTCTGTAGGTAGACTGAGAACAAGGTGCTGATAAGGGACCATAATAGCACTACAATTAGAGCTCCGGGCATAATATTCTTCCAGCTTTGGCGCAAATTAGGGATGAAGTAGTAAATAAGCGAAATAGTTGCAAACCACAAGCTCATTGAAATGCCATAACGCAGAATTGCAAATTCATGCGTAGCTCCAATTAGGCCTTCTATAGCCAATATCTCTTCTAGCCATTCAATGGCAAATGGGACGATAAGCATAAATACCATGGTAATAATAATGATAGAAACTATAAGCAAAAATTGGACAATGCTCATTAAACGTCTAAATAAATAGGCTGGAGGAGTATGCACTCTATAAGCGCGATTTAAGATAGTTTTTAGACCCTCTACTGACGATGAGGCCGTCCAGATTGCGCCTAAGATAGCGATAGTTAGCAAGCCTTGCGGTGGCCCAGAGGAGATCTCTTGAATGCGGGCTGCAAGTGCCTCCCTACTGCTATCAGGAAGGTATGTCATAATAATCTTTGCAAATTCTTCGCCCAGATAGTTCTCACCAAACCAGCCAACAAATGAAAAAAGAAAAACCAAAAAAGGAAATAATGATAAAATGGCTAAAAAGGATAAATACCCAGCATGCTCGACCCCATCATGTCGGATGGTATCATGAGCTGCTTTTTTTAAACAATGTAGATAAGTCCTCAGACTTTGTTTTAAGGCCATTTATGCTCTAAGTTTGCAATTAAATTTTACCTCAACATGCCTTATGATTTTGTTGATTATGTCATCAATTTTTTGCGAATCAAGATTATCACTCAATGGCTGCATTATCATATTAAAGGCTACAGATTTGAAGCCCTTCTCTATATTACTACCTTTGTAAATATCGCTGATATTAATTTTTTGAATTAACTCTGGAGCTTGTTTGTAAATTTCTTTTTGCACAATACCTACCGAGGTATCGTCTGTTATAACAAAGGCTAGGTCGCGCTTAAATTTCTGCAAATCGTTCATATTAAAGTTAGCAGATTTCTTCGCAGTAGTCCTGATGTTATCTAGAATAAGCTCTATAATTTGCACCTTTCCTACAATGTCATAACCTTTGTTGAGTAGCGGATGTATCTCGCCAATGATACCTATATGGTTATTCGCATAACTAATATCAAAGGATTTAGCTGGGTGTAAGTAGGTTGAATCAGCGGGGGTGTAATTTAATTTATTTGCCGGAATATTTAAAGCTTGGCAAATCATCTCTAGATCACTTTTTATATCAAAAATATCAAAATCTGTAGAGTCATTATTAATTTGCTTTTCGGCTCTAGAGCCTACCCTAATAATTCCTAAACGATGCTCTTCTGTTATTGCATCCTGATCTTTATGGCAAACATTACCAATTTCAAAAAAGCATTGCATAGATAGGTCGCGCTTCTGTGAGGAGCTGACTTGTTTTAATAAAGAGCCAATGAGCGAGACTCTTAGTT
This sequence comes from Rickettsiales bacterium, assembly GCA_018659145.1. Taxonomy (GTDB): domain Bacteria; phylum Pseudomonadota; class Alphaproteobacteria; order Rickettsiales; family JABIRX01; genus JADHOX01. The sequence continues at coordinate 8,133 of JABJNB010000023.1, read as the reverse complement.
GGTTTTCGAGAGCATTAATCGGGTTCACAACGCTTATAGCTTGCTCATTTTTTTCAAAATTAGCATTATCAGCCTTGCTAGTAAAAGGGAAGTTAGTTATTTCATTTAAGCCACAAGCGGCAAGTTTTTGCCTTAATTTATAATGGCTAGATTTATGAGTTATCTCTGGATTGACTAATTTATGATCAAATTTTTGCTCAGGGATTTTATCAATACCATAAATTCGCGCCACTTCCTCAATAACATCAATATCAAGAGCAATGTCATTTCTATATGATGGAGGGGTGATTGATAATTCTGTATTTGATTTTCTTTCTATGGTAAAATTTAGCCTTGTGAGCATTTGATGAATATCATCCACAGGGATCTCGATACCTAAATAATTACTTATCTTCTTGTAAGCTAAATTAATCGTAGGCTTGGCTTTAATATTGGCCTTTGTTGTAATGGGCTTGGAGATTTTGCCACCACAGATTTCTGTAATTAGCCTAGCTGCAATATTTAAATAATCTGTCACGGTGGCAGAATCTATTTCTCGCTCAAAGCGGAATCTTGCCTCACTATTAATTTGATGCTTTCTGCCGGTGCGCGTTATAGCAATGTGATCAAATTCTGCGGCCTCTAGGTATATATCTTTGGTCGATAACTCACAGCCTGAATTAGCTGAGCCCAAAATACCGGCCAAGGCTATAATTTTTTTATCATCGCGAATAATTATATCGCCCTGTTCTAATTGATAGCTATTGGCATCTAAGCCTGCAAACTCTTGCGCGTTCCTTGCTGTTGTTAAGGTAAGGTCTCCAGAAACTTTGGCCTTGTCATAGCTATGCATTGGCTGCCCGTAGGCTATGCAAATATAGTTTGCGACATCAACTAATGCTGATTTGGGCAAAATACCAATAGATTTTAAGCGAGATTTTAGCCAATCTGGGGATTCGGCATTTTTAACTCCGCGAATTTCTAAAATGTTGAATTGTTTAAAAACATTAGAATCATCATTGATGATATTAAGGCCTGACTCAAATTCAGTTTTAAGGACGGGTAGGGTAGGGGCCTTTAATATTCCGATATTATTGGATGCCAGCTCGCGGGCAATCCCGTAAACGGAAACGCTATCTCCGCGATTTGGCGTTATTGCTAGCTCAACGGAAACATCATTTAAGCCAAAAACTTCTGCAGCCTTTGTGCCAACGGGATATTGTGCATCTATCTCGACAATGCCATCGCTATCGCTGCCTAATTTTAATTCGCTTTTTGAGCACATCATGCCGCATGATTCAATGCCGCGTATTTTTACTTTCTTAATTTTCATCGCGTTAGCCGGCACAATAGACCCGAGTGGCGCTAAAATTACTTTCATGCCCCCTCTAACGTTCGGCGCGCCACAAACAATTTGCAACTCTCCATCTTTTGTTTTTACTCTGCAAACATTTAATTTATCTGCATCCGGATGTTTCTCAAAATCAATAATTTGGGCTACAGAAAACTCTGCTAACTCTGCACCCGTATCAATAACTTCTTCAACTTCAAGTCCGCTATTGGTTAAGGTTTCTAATATTATATCAAGGCTTTGGTCAAAATCTAGAAAATCTCGAAGCCAGCTAATGGTGAATTTCATTGGTAAATCTCTTGTATTTGCGCTATTACCTTATATTATCCGATGAGTGAAAAATCTAGAAATAATTATGATTTTACAATTGTAATAAATTTTTTTAACTAAGTTCAAGGGCCCCATTGTGGATAATATAGTAACGCGCAAGCAAACTTATCAAGTAAAAATTGGCGACCTGGTTATGGGATCTGGAAATCCAGTAATCGTGCAATCAATGACTAATACAGAAACCAAGAATATTGAAGCTAGCGTTGCTCAGGTCAAGCAATTGGCAGATAGCGGTGCGGAAATTGTCAGGCTAACAGTAAACGATAATGACGCTGCTGAAGCTATACCGGAGATCAAGAGTCAATTAGTGCGCTCTGGTTACGACGTTCCTCTTGTTGGAGATTTTCATTATAATGGCCATAGATTATTAACAGAAGTTGAGGAGCTTGGGGCCGCATTAGATAAATATCGTATTAATCCAGGGAATGTAGGATACAAGTCCAAAAGAGACGTAAATTTTGAAACTATTATCCGGCATGCGATAAAGAATAATACTCCAGTTAGGATTGGTGTTAATTGGGGAAGTTTAGACCAAGATTTATTACAAAAATTAATGGATGATAATTTATTAACCACAAATCCATTGCCAAATTCTATAATTATGCGGCAGGCTCTTATTGAATCTGCTTTATCCTCAAGTCGTTATGCAGAAGAAATAGGTTTGGCTTCAGATAAAATCGTGATTTCTTGCAAAACATCCCGTGTTCAAGATTTAATAGCCGTCTATACAGAGTTGGATAAGCGATGTAAATATCCACTACATCTTGGTTTAACAGAGGCCGGGATAGGTGATAAAGGTATGATTGCATCAACTGCAGCTCTTTCAATTTTATTAAATCAAGGTATTGGCAATACGATTCGAGTTTCAATTACGCCAAAGCCAGATGAGTCCAGGACTAAAGAAGTTAAAATTTGCCAAGAAATTCTACAAAGCTTAGATATTCGAAGATTCCGCCCAACTATCACATCATGCCCTGGTTGCGGCAGGACTACTTCAACATATTTTCAGCAATTAGCTTTGGATATACAAGATTTTATCGATAGTAATATGCCAGTTTGGCGCGGTAAATACCCCAAGGCCAAAGATACGGAGATAGCTATTATGGGTTGCATCGTAAACGGCCCGGGTGAGAGCAAACATGCTAATGTTGGGATATCTCTGCCAGGTAGCGGCGAGGATCCGGCCTGCCCAGTTTTTGTCGATGGAAAAAGGGTTGCGGTCCTAAAAGGTGATAATATTAAAAATGATTTTCAAAAGATAGTACAAGATTATATAGAGTCAGCATAGATATTCTATGTCTCTGCGCCTACAGTATTTCAACGGATACTGGATCTGGCAGGCTCATGCCGTATGCCTCTAAATCCTGCTGACGCTTTTTCCTCTCATGACTAGGTAATGCTGCTAATGCAAGAGCAAGTTGTTGTGTTACGAATTCTAGATTCTCTTTATCGGACTTTGTTTGTGTGGATCCCAAGCCTGGAACGTCTTCGGCAGGCTTGTGATCAGCTCCTAAATTTGCCGTATAATTCTCATCTAACTTTCTATTAAGCTCTGCTTGAGTTTTGCAGTTAAATTCTTCCAAAGGTATTCTGCATAACAATAGGGGTTTGTGCATTTCCGCTTGAGTAGCAATAGATGGTGAGTTTACAGCGCTATTTACGAGATCATAATCTTCTACATTAACGTCCTCTTTATTTATAACTACATTTTCTGATATAAAAGTTTTTACCTTAGACATTCCGCTAAAACATGATTCAGCCTTATCCTTTCTGGTTATTAAAAAAGTTATATTGCATGCGGGCTGTTCTGCTGAAGTAGTTATGTAGACTTCGCCTAGCCAATCAAACTCATTCAATAGATCTTGGTTTAATTTGCTTGTGCTATAACTAGCTAGTTTTGCCAACAACGCATCTGGTACTAATGTCCCGTGGTTTATTCGCCTCATATTAATTTTATAAAAATACAAACACTAAAACTATGCCTTTTCAAGACGATCAATATAGACGCGTTCATATAGTGCAAGGATTTGCTTCAGTGCTTTTCTCAGAAATAGCATTATTCTCCATCTTAGGAGAGGGCCAAGAAGATTTAAAGGGCTATTTGGGCTTTAGAATTTTAGATGCTTTGTATAAATTTGACAGCTCTCCCCAAGATACAAAATTTAGTGATGATAATTATGAGCTATTATTTAAGGGTGGCCAGATAGTAAGCAGAGAGGTCATTAACGGATTGAGAAATAGCATGCTTTATAATAATAAGATGGAAATAGATGGTGCATTTATTAATAATATTACCGAACTATTGGAGAAAATAAAGCTAGTTAGCGCAATAGATGGCTTTATTGTAGTAGGCGAGATAGCTCAAGTAAATTATCAGGCTGCACATCAAGCCACAAAATCATATTCTCAATTTCTATCAGAACAAAAAACAAGATTTGGTTTAGCTAGTGGCCTAAATAGTAGCGAGACACTGTCTGCTTTAAAAGAAAAAGGCATAGATCTAGTAGGAAAAATACGAGACGCTAAGGAGATTATTAAATCTATCGGAGTTAATGCCCCAATAAATGTACCAAGAATATCAGAATTAGTAAGTGAACTAAATGCGTTAAGAACACGTTTAGTTCATAGGGTGCCAAGTTCGCATGTGTCAAATGCCGTTTCGGAAGGATTGGGGCGGCTAAATGTAAGGCTGGTGCAAGTGCATGAATGTTTAGAAAAAACACCAGAGCAGATAGCTGGAGAAACAATAGAAAGTACGCGACAAAAACTTGCCGCACAAAATATTGCTGATGCAACCTCGGCAATGGTAGAGGCGTCGGTGCAAGATGATGGAAGGCAAGATAGTGTTGAGCTCAGAGAAACTCGAGAGTATAGAGGGGCAGAAGAGCGCGCGCCGGATCAAAGAGGGGACGAGTTAGATATGCTAAAAAACGAAATTAGAGAAAAGCGTGGGCAGATACAAGATATAAAGGAAGTCTTTACTGATAGAACTCGGTCAGAATTAGGAGAGCCAGCAGCAATGTTGTAAGCTTTAATGGGGGCGCATAAGGAATTAAGAATGTTAACAGACATGAAAGAGAATATGGAGGCTGAATATAAGTTATTGCGTCTAGCAGCAAAGGATGAGACGAAATCACAAGCAGAGCGTGATGCTGCAAAGGACGAAATACGGCGGGTAGCTGCAGCTATGGTGCAGGTAAGGCAAGATAAGGTGGTTACAGACCAGTATAGTGCTATGATATGGAGGCAAGTACCATATCAAATGGAATGGCGACAATGCTTCTTTTAGAAGAGGATATAGAGACGTTAACGCAGAGATGTGAAGTTTTGGAGCAAGGAATTGCAGGAAGAGTAGCTTCTGGAGGCTTGCGGGAGCATGGGCAGTCTTTAGTTACCTCGGGAGCCTCGGTCAGCGGATCTAGCGGTGCGGCAGACTCTGCAGAGCATTTGTTTTCAGAAAAGGTTACTAAGGCACAAGGTGGTTATCTGGGGCCGGTAAGGGAGCGTTAAATAAACTGTGTCATTTGAATTTTTATTAATTAATTTATATTATTTTCCTCCGAAGATTTGGGTATAGCCAAGACCTCACATTATGGAGCAGCGTCCCTTAGAAGTTTTTTCTGCTGTCCTTTGATTTTCTCTATCTGCAAACCCACCCCCATCTGCAAGACCTTCTGCTTCTGATGCAGGAGCCGCTCCTCCGTCTGCAAGTACGGTCGCCTCCCTAGGAGTTTTTAAGCATGATTTTAAAGATTTTAATTGCTCTAATGTCGCCTCTTTAACTAGAGTTGTTTTTACTTCAGCTGCACCTCGCTCACTATATTCTAGCATCCATTCTCCCTTATCATTTTGTGATACCCCCTTAGGATGGTCGGTAGATTTGCCTAATAAAGCAGTAACTTCTGTCAATATTTTAGACTTAACATCTTGATGGCTTGTTGCTAATGTACGCATTGTAAAACCTCCTTTGCTCACAGGGAGATCCTTATTTAGGAATAGATCTTTTGACAACTGCACCTCTTCTGGCGACGCTATTGCTGCTATTAAAGCATCACTTAATTCTTGTGCTAAAAATCTCGTAAACAAGCTTCCATTATCGAAGACTGCTGGTGAACCACTTAATGAACCATTGTAACTTAAAGCAGACTTTAGCTTTTCAGTCAGATTAGCTAAATAACCAGGCAAATCTTTTTCTATATTACCTAAGCCAGACATTTTCTCAGATATGCCTCTTAATAATGACGAATACGAACTAGGGAACCTCTTCTCTGCTAAGCTTAAGGTAGTAAACAGAGACTCATCTCTTCGAGTTACCAAAGAATCTGCCAATGCTATTGCTTTATGATTTTGTAGATCGGCAGCAGGCAATGCTCTTCGACCAAGATTTCCACCTCTAAATATTAAAAATGCTGCTGCCTCTACTCTACCCCGTTCCAATGCTGCGTATAAAGGCATGCCCGCATTAACATCTGCTCCTCCACCTAACAACAACTCTACTACTGAGATATGACCTTCTTCCGCGGCCATCAATAAAGGCGTTTTCCCACCAATAGCCTTATTAATCGCTGCTCCTCCACCTAATAATAACTTTACTATTGCTACATGACCTAACTGTGATGCTAGATGTAAAGGCGTTGCGTAATCAAAACTTCTAGTCTGATTAATATGAGCTCCTCCACATATTAATAATTCTACTACTTCTTCATGACCTTTTTCCGCGGCCATCATTAAAGGCGTTTCCTTGCTGCTGCTTGTGACCGAATTAATATCCGCTTGGCTAACTAATAATGATTCTACTATTGCTACATGACCTAACTGTGATGCTAGATGTAAAGGCGTTACGTCATCAAAAATTCTAGTCTGATTAATATGAGCTCCTCCACATATTAATAATTCTACTACTTCTTCATGACCTTCTTCCGCGGCCATCATTAAAGGCGTTGCCCCACCTCTATCAGCCCGATTAGCATCTGCCCCTCCGCGTATTAATAACTTTACTACCGCTACATGACCGAGCTGTGATGCTAGATATAAAGGTGTTTTTTCTATACCCGGGATGCCCGGATTAATCTCTGCTCCGCTAGCCAATAATAACTCTACTATTTTTGCATAACCTTCTATTGAGGCCGCATCCAAAGGAGTTGTCCCGCCTCTGCTACTCGGCTTAACATCTACTCCTTTAGCTAATAATAACTTTACTATTTCTACATGACCTCTTCGTGAGGCCATGTATAAAGGACTTGCGTTATATGGTGTCCTATCCAGTCCGGGGTCTGTTTTAAGCTGATCTATTAAGATATGAGCAAGATCTAATCTACCTCTCTCAGCTGCTTTAGCCAGCAATCCATCTCCTCGTTCAGCAAGGGTGTTTGAGCATTGAGGGACAAAATTATCTAAGCTAAATGGAACAAAATTACTCTTGGCAAGAAAACCTTCATCTTGCATAAATTGATTAAGTAATTCTATTGCCTTTCTTTTTTGACCTTCTATCTCTTGGCGTCTCATTGTCTCCTCATTTAAATATTAAGCACGTTATAGCGAATGTAATCCTTCATCATACACAAAGTGCGTTGTTATAGCAACATTTCCTTTTTTGGACAGAGGGTGAAAGGTACATAATTTTTATTCAGGGCTGCTCCCTAAAAGCTTGGTATACCTACGAACCTCACATTATAGAGCAGCATCCTTTCGGACCTCTAGCTGCTTTTCTACTTCCCTCTTCCTCTCTAAATTCAGAATCAAGCTCATCCCCTGCCGCTACAGGAGCTGCTGCTCCAGCCGCCACCTCTTTAGGATTCTCCAATTGTAATTTTAAAGATTTTAATTGTTCTAATGTCGTCTCTTTAACGGGAATTGTTTTTACCTCAGCTTCACCTCGCTCACTATATTCTAGCATCCATTCTCCCTTAGCATTTTGTGATACCCCCTTAGGATGGTGGGTAGGTTCACCCAATAAAATCATAACTTCTGCTAAAATCATAACATCTGGCCGACCTTCTCTTAATCCACTCATTGTAAAACCTCTTGTACTCACAGGAGGATCCTGACTTATTATCTCGTTGACCAATAACTCTGCTGGCAACTCAGTTGCTCCTGCGGAAACTATGTCTGCTATTAAGGGGGGACTTAATTTTTGCAGTAGGGAGCTCATAAATAAACTACTATCTTCTTGGAAAAACTTAGCATAATCACGGCCTAATACGGTATTTAGCTTTGCTGTTAGATTAGCTAAATAAATAGGCAGATCTATTTCAATATCACCTAAGCTAAATATTGCCTCGGATATGCCTCTTAATAATGACGAATACAAACTAGGGATCTTGGTGCCTGATGAGCGCAATGGAAGTAGGGGGGAGCCTTTGCTGGATAACAAAGCCTCGCTCAACACTACTACTTGGTCATTTTGTAACCGACTAGAAAGCAATGCTCCTGTACCAAGATTTCCACCTCTCAATATTAAAAACACTACCACT
>JABJNB010000022.1 GCA_018659145.1 Rickettsiales bacterium | reverse complement strand
TTTTGCTTAAAGTTATAGCTCCAACATCATTTGATAAGATTAGACGCCGTATTTACACTACGAATTCCATTGAATCTCTTAACTCTAAAATAAAAAAAGCCACCAGAAACAAATTATCTTTCGAGAAAACTCAATATCTGCTTGATTATTTATTCGTTGTTATTAATGAATTTCAGAATAATAATTGGATGGTTTATCGCTCCCTATAGAAGGTGACACAGTTAGATTAACGCACTCTTCAACATCCGATAAAACACTGCCCTACTCACACCTAACGTCTTAACAATATCTTTAATCTCCAAGGAGGTATCCGCGTGCAGTTGCTTCGCCATCTTAATTTTCTCAGGGGTCATTTTTGTTGGTCTCCCACCCACTCGACCTCTAGCTCTTGCAGCCCCGAGCCCAGCTCTCGTTCGCTCTCTAATTATATCCCTTTCAAACTCAGATATTGCACCAAATATATGGAAGATTAATTTGCCATTGGCTGTTGTAGTATCTATGCTTTCAGATAAAGATTTTAGGCCCATCTTTTTATCACCCAACTCATTTATCATTTGGATTAAACCTTTTAAGGTTCGGCCGAGTCTGTCTAATTTATAAATAACTAACGTATCCCCTTCTCTCATATAATCCAAGGCACTTGCTTAAGCCCGGTCTTTCAATTTTTGATGAAGCTCCGGATACTTTATCTGAGAATATTTTATCACAACCATCTCTCTTTAATGCATCTTCCTGCATATCAAGATTTTGATCAAAGGTAGATACCCGCATATAGCCTATTTTCATTTTTTTACCCTTTCATTGCAATATTGAAGATAAGACTTTGTACTATGCTTTACCATCTACAGATGGTTCTGATCTCGATGATACACTACTCACCCAACTAGAACTATACACTTCTTCACCTGATGTCACTGGTCTTGATTGCTCTCTAGAACTTCCCAAGCTCGCTAATAAATCTTCACGAGAAAGATCGCGAGACAGCGCAGGAAGATTAGCTTTGCTCCAGACAACCTTTTCTGAACTATTAAAAAATTGATATAAGTCTGTTGCAAAAGATTGTACAATATCTACTGTAAAATCACTTAATATTGCTTGATCAGCTGCATCTAATCTCTCGTCGTCTATATCTCCCAAAAAACAGGCCCTAACTGCAGAGCTCATTGAGTCCATTCCTACATACTTGTTAGAAAACTTACTAGCAACATTATATGTTTGCTCATTTCCAACGGAAGATACCATAACCAAAGATAAATGTGCAGGTTTTTTTGCTACATAAGACTTTATACAATGATATATTTCATCATATACGCTACCTGCCAACTCTACAATTTTATGATTTATGCCTTCGGGCAACAAATCATTCAATACATCCACCTTTTTAGGCATACTATAAACTTGCTTACTACTCCGCATTACTAAACTCCCTTACTATTATTCATAGGCACTGTATCCGTCAGCTCAATACCAATGTCAACAAAAGAATCATCACTCCCTCGCTCACCTTCAACCGAAAACTTTTCCTCCTCACTTGCAAGAGAAGATCTAGCAGAATCAAGATATTCGTCAAACTTATATTCTGAATCTTCTATATTTCTATTAATAAGACCTAATTTCTCCGTTACAGATTCGGATAATACAGCCTTATCAACTCCCCACTCCTGCGCAATATCATCAAAAAATGCATCTAAAGCCTCTCCTCTCCACGATCTAAGTTTAGGATAATTATATTCTAATTTTGCATAATGATTTGCTACCAAATTATATAGCATTTCAGTATCATTGGTTCTTGGCTTGGCAGATCTGTTTAAGCCATTATGACCTTGCCAAACTTTTAATTTCCCCGCATCAAGAGCACCTTCCTCATTATAAAAATCCACCATTTCACTGGCTTGCAAATAAGGATAATGAAAGGTACCTTTTAAATGGATCTGTATGTCATTTATTTTGGAAGCGAAGCTAGTAGGTCGACCAGACACAGGTTTTTCTTGCAAATTATCAAAGAATTTTTTTGCCCTATCTATTCTACCAGATTCTCCAGCCTCAGGAACGCTGCTACCACTACGATGGAAACAGGTATTCGGTATTTGATTAGCATATGTCACCAAACATTCAGCTAAAGCAGTTGCCGTATTTTGTAAGCATAGAGCATTATATTTTTCTCTGGGTTCTATGGATGACTTTTCCCACTCTAATACAAACAATGTGATAACATCTTCCGGAAGAGTATTCTCTCTGAGTTTTTGACTATATTCAGATCTTTCTGCTTCATTATCACTCTTTTTGTACCGATGATCATTATATTGCTTAATGATCATCTTTAGATCTCTAAACATTTCCTCTCTAAGCTTCTCTCCATTCTCCGGATCCACTATCTCCATCGTAGCGCCAATAAATGTCGCATAATCATATAAATTCTGCCTGCCTTCTCTTAAAGACTCTAAAGTATCTTGCAATCCTGATAATGCCTTAGATATTCCATCTTCTGTTATTGTAAGAGCTGTGACATGATCACCTTGTGGGCCAAGAAATGTTCTAGACCTTCCCCTTAATCTAAAGCTGCCATTCCGTAATGAAGCAACAACTGAGCTACTAGAATGAACAGAGTAATCTTGATCATTTGCGCTTAGACCTACCAATTTATCACTCCCTTTAGAAGGAGGGGAGTATTCAGCTTCAGTAGCGCCTTCGGCAGGGATAACTTCCTCTTCCTCCTCAGCTTCTGCACCAACAGTTTGATCGCCCAATAATTCACGATGCTCTCGTCTTAACCTTTGCCCCAGTGATGAGGTAGTAGCGCCTCTCTCTTTTAACAGATGACAAGATTCTATTATACTATCAGAGGCTCCAATTATAACAGAATCCTCCAGAAAAGATGTTGCCAGCCCTATTGCATTATGAACCGTATATGGTCCACAATCATTGCCATTAGACTGCTGTTGGTAAGATAGGTCTGCAATATGCACGTCTGGGCTTAATCCAGACAAAGTCGCTACTACAGTAGTCGCATTAGGCTCGTCTTGCATCCGACGTCCCAATGGATCGTTATACACTGCCGTTATTCTCCCTGCTTTATCTCGCCCAATAACCATTACCGCCCAATGATTGCCATGTAAATTAATTGGTAATATAGCCACTCTACCATCTGCAACTTCTGCTACTGCAACTCTAATATTCTCAGTTAATAATGCTGGATCTTCAAATTGAGTTTGAGCTGATATGTAAACGTGATCTCTATTACCAAGCTGAGTAAAATGACTATTTAATAATTGCTGAATATCATCTTCTGTATACCAATATTCTCTACCTTTCATGCCACCCTCTGTAAAATATAATAATGTATTATATCAACAATTATTTATTAAGTAAATAGCATGTATTAGAACTACAAAACACAGGCAATTTTAAGACCTTAATTACGAGATAAGTATAAATACAAAATATCGCCGAAATCACCCAACTTTCTCAAAATCCCCTACCCGTCTTAAAAACGGCCGTTTGAAAGATACTGTCAGCACTCTCTTAGTTTAACGTAAATTTAAACAAATGCTCTTCATTATAAGTAATTTCACAGCCATACTCAGCCCCTGTGAATAGCGCCCCACATGTTCCTGAAACATAGCCTGAATAATTTTCCTTTCGTTCACGCACAATATTATCCTCGAAAAATATATATTCATATTTCTTACCCACTGGAAATATGATAGGTATGGGTATTATTACCAAAGGTACAAATCCAGCCCACACAAAACCCTTTTTGTCATAGATCCAGACCTCTTCCGTTGTCGATATCACTTTAACTTTTTGTGGTTTTGCATACCCAGGTAATAACATAACCTCCTCTTTTGATATAGTCATAATATCCCCTTCTTCACGATAATTACATACTACAGCCTGCTGATACTTTCCTCCGCTAAATCGCTTTCCTATCCTAGGAGAACACGAATATTTTTCCGGAAATACGGTTGCCAGACCTATACATCCTGTTAAAGAACATAAGGCTAATAGCGGTATAAATCGCAGCCAAAATAACCTCATTCTTTATTTATCCCCACTAGCTTCATCATCAGTAACCGCAAAGAAATCACAGTAGTTTCATGTTGTATAGGATATGTGTCATTTCCTCCATAAACAACATATCTTTTTGTTGCCTCAATATCTTCACAAGCCGAATAAAAACCTTTTGGTATTTTGGGGACAGTACTACTTTTAATTTCAATTGCCCATAATTCTGTGCTTGAAATTTTGAGAAGTAGATCAATTTCTGCACCAGATGACGTTCTATAAAAATAACTCTCTGTGCCACTTGGAACAACAGACAAAATATTTTCAATAACAAATCCTTCAAAACTCTTGCCAAGCACTGGGTTGGATAGCAAAGAATCATAATCCATAATACCAAGAAGCCTATGCAGGATCCCACTATCCTTAATATAAAAACGTGGTGATTTAATCAGGCGTTTTTTAACATTTACATGCCACGGCTCTAAACGAGTAACCAAAAGTAAATCTACTAAAACATCTATGTAATGACTAACTGTTTTACCATCAACTTCAAGATTGGAAGCTAGCGTAGAAAAATTAACATTCTCACCCTGCAAATGAGCTAACATTGTCCACAACCTTCTAAGTCTTGTCGCTGGTATTCTAAAGCCCATTTGAGGAACATCTCGCTCTAAATAAGTACGAATTAAATTCTCTAGCCAATTCATAGCTAAATTATCATCTTTAGCAAGATAGCTATCTGGGAATCCACCCCTAAGCCATAATTGGCACATAGTGGCTTGCTTGGCATCCTTAAGTTCTAATAAGTTCAGCCCCCTCATCTCAATATAACTAATTCTCCCAGCTAAGCTTTCAGATGACTGCCTTAATAATTCCATTGAAGCAGACCCTAATAATAAGAAATTACCATGCTTGCATCCCTCACGCCTATTTTTATCAATAACCCCACGTAATATTGCAAATAAATTGGGAGATCTTTGTATTTCATCCAAAATAATAAGTTTATCAGCATGAAGCGCAAAAAATGCTGAGGCATTGTTTAATTTTAATAAATCCTCTGGAGACTCAAGATCAAGGTATATGGCTGATCTACTCTTAGCCACCTCAAAAGCAAGGGTTGTCTTGCCCACCTGACGAGTTCCCAAAAGAGCTACAGAGGCTGTATTAGTGATAGCCTTTTCAAGTCTGTAAGTAATGAATCTTTTTAACATACCTAGTAAAATAGGAGTTAGATTCCTAAAATACAAGGTTTAATAAGTTGAAAATTATAACTAATTGCAGTTCCCACTAAAAAAGTACTATGATTAGGTTATTCAATTTTAGAATTATTCTAATTTATCGCAAAAATAAATGAGAGCACAGAGTAATCAAAACTAACAATTATTTTTAAAATATTCAAATTTGTCTTACTGGTATTACCATTTTGTATTACCGGCAAAACCCTTTGTATGCCTAACCTTATGCAATACAATCAACCTAAATAGTTAATAAATTTACTCACAAATAATTTACGTACTACCAAACCTGTAATACCAGTAAAACCCTTTGTCTCCCTAGCTTTATATTCAATAAACTATGCATCATTGAAGATGCGAAAGGTGTGGAGGATAAAAAACGGCTTGTCCGTATTAGTTTTAATATTAACCGGAGAAAAATTTTACTGTGTTGGCACTTAATTCCCAAAGCCTCACTCGTGGTAATTGTAAGAGAGGGCAACAAGTAAGATTTTAAATCAAAACTTTTATCTCCTAAAGTCAATATATGACTTTAGGAGATTTTAATATTATGAGTACTAAAAAGCACCAATTGCTAAAATCTTATTAGCCGCATCAAATGCTCTTCTAAAACTTTCTTCGGCTACATCTTCTTTATTTATCCAATTAGCTATATAGCCTCTTGAATATTTCAAATGGTCAAATTTACCAAGAGAACAACACACTAAATAAGCTGTGGTCTCCGCTTCGAATTCCATTACTGAAGAATCTAGTTGCTGCTCATCAATTATTTTATCACTTTCTTTATGGAGCAAGCAATGAGCTATTTCGTGAATAGTAGTTCTATAAGCTGCATAAGCTAACGGGTTAATTGCGATAATATTTTTGTTA
>JABJNB010000021.1 GCA_018659145.1 Rickettsiales bacterium | reverse complement strand
TATCAGATAATGTAAAAATAGCTTTACCGGAAGTAAATCTTGGAGTTATTCCAGGATTTGGTGGTACGCAAAGATTACCTCGTTTAATCGGCCTGGTGGATAGTTTACCAATGATCTTGGCTTGCAGCACTGTTAATTATCGCAAAGCTTATAAGATTGGCCTTATTGATGGTTTCTTTCCAATTGAATATAAGGAAGAGAAAATAAATGAGTTTATTAAACTCATAAAAGATTTTAAAAAATCGAAGAAAATTCAGAATAGAAGGGCAAATAGCTTCATCGATAAATTCGCGATGATTGATGGCTTGATCTATCGCAGGGCTCGTAACAACATAATGAAAAAAACATCTGGGCATTACCCAGCTCCATTAAAGGCTCTAAATGTTATCAAGGATTCATATAGAGGGGATATAAAAAAAGGTTTAGAGTTGGAGTTGGAAGCTTTTAGTGAATTAGTTATTACACAAACTGCCAAAAACTTAATCGGTCTATATTACGCCAATGAGTCATTAAAGAGAGATAACAAATTATCCAATAAAATGGCAATGCGTGAGATTCATCAAGCAGCAACTCTGGGCGCCGGAGTTATGGGCGGCGGAATTGCATGGTTGCTAACAAAATGTGATCTGCCAGTTAGGGTAAAAGATTTAAGCCTTAAGGCTGTGGCTTTGGGCTATAAGCAGATTGATACTATTTATCAACAATTGCGTAAAATTAGAAAATTTAATGATCGTGAAATTAGCCTTAAAAAAGACTTAGTTACATATTCTTTAGATTATAAAGGTTTTAAACATGTTGATTTAGTTATCGAAGCGATAATAGAAGATATGGATATTAAGAAATCTAGCTTTGCTGAATTAGAAAAAGAATTAAGTGATACGGCAATTGTAGCTAGTAACACTTCTTCGTTATCTATCACTGAGATGGCCCTGGCATTTAAAAAGCCGAATAGGTTTATAGGCATGCATTTCTTTAACCCGGTTAATAGAATGCCACTGATTGAGGTTATACCCCATGAGGGCACTGATAAGATTGTAACTCAGACCATTATTAACCTTAGTTACAAGGCGGGCAAAACTCCAATTATAGTTAAGGATTCGCCAGGATTTTTAGTAAATAGAATTTTATTACCATATTTAAATGAGGCAGCTTATATCTTAGACGAAATTGGCGATATTGAGCAAATTGATAAAGCTATTACAGCATTTGGTATGCCAATGGGCCCATTAACCCTTGCAGATAATGTTGGTATTGATGTTGGTTATAAGGTGGCTAAAATATTAGAAGATCATTTTGGTGAGCGGATGACTGTATCACCATTAATTATCAAGATATACCAAGACCTTAAGCTCCTAGGCAAGAAATCTGGAGCAGGATTTTATCTTTATAATACCAAGGAACTAACGATTAATTCCAAAGTCACTGATTTATGTAGCGGAGTAAAAAATCTCTCTGATCATGCCATAGTTGATAGATTAATCTTAATGATGGTTAATGAAGCGGCTAAATGTATAGAAGAGAAAATAGTAGCTGGGCCTGAGCATTTGGATATGGCTATGATTATGGGCACAGGCTTCCCAGCCTTTAGAGGCGGCTTACTAAAATATGCTGATCAAACAGGCATTAGCAAAATTGTAGCTATATTAAACGGATTAAGCACGGAAGTATCAACCCGTTACAAACCCGCCCAAATCCTAATCAACATGGCAGAGCAGGGCACAAATTTTTATAATAAATAATATGCCTTTTAATGCAGGAGACGCATAATCATGCGTCTCCTGCACAAACATAAAACAAATAATGAATTGAATCGTAAGCTTTGCTGATCAGAGCTTCCACGACAGTTCACCACCAATCAATCATGTAGAGACGCATAATCATGCGTCTCGTGCACAAGCGTAAAACAAATAATGAATACAAATCGCAAGACTCCAATCTCCCTAACACCCCGACGATAATTATACACTTGTGTCTACCTACTTAACCGAGACGGATGATTATCCGTCTCTACATAATTCTATATTCCATTAATATAGAGACACAAAATCATGCACAAGTGTCCGAAGTATCACTCAATAAAAACATCGATGGATTTTTGCTACTGAACAAATCTTGTTAAATAAGGAAGATGAGAGAAAAGTTACATGTTGATAAATTCACTATTTAGAGCATATTTAAATTATAACCATTATACCGTAAAAGATCATGAAAACAGGTGAAGGAAAGCAGGCGGAAGCTGCTGAAGCTCAAGTAGAAGCAGTAGATTATGATAATTCTCTAATAGAGTTAATGGTCTTAAAGCAAGTAAGACAAGAGTTTCTAACTGCTGAGGAGCAGATAGCAGAATTAACAAGAAGAATTAATGAATTTGCTAATAAGCCCCTGGAAAACAAACAAGTTCCCACAGGAGGATTTAATAAAAGAGGAAGAGAAATCGTCAAAACTATTTCGGGGGCTAAAAATGATGTATTAGATATTATGTGCTTGGCTCAATTATTATTTGAAGGAGGCAATAAGGCTGTAATGCTTGATATGCAAGATATCATAAGCAAAATACAGAGAAATCACTTGATGGGAATATCAGAAGTGACTCATTCAGAGAATTTAGCATACCTTCAAAAATGTTTAACCAGCTTTAAACCAACTATTTATCAAAATATAAAACAGCATTTTGCAGAGCAATATGGCGTATCTCCTGAGTTGGTACAATGTACCCCTAAAACTGATGGTAAACAGGTTGGAGCCAAAGTGTTTGTTCAATCCCATACCGAAGATGAAAACCCAAAAATATTTTATGTAAAATCCCATCAGGAGTTTTGTTCTAAAAGTGATCCTCAACTTATGGTTATTACAAGTGATGGAGTCGGTGCAGTAGATTTCAAAGAGTTATTTATGTATAAGGTTCTTGAAAAGATAGGGTACGCTCCCAAGACTCAATTTATTGTTTCTCGAGATGTTGCTAGAAGTAAAGTTGACGAAGGCATATTAATAGCCACACAAGATTCAGGCTATACAAAAACTCCAGGAGTAAAAAATAAAACTTTTAAAACTTTTGGATCTATACAAGCAGAAATAATAGCTATGGGAGCTGAAGCGGTAAGCGACCAAATGAGAAAAGATATTACAGCAATTGATATGCTTTCAAGAGCTTTTTTATTAGGAGATATAATAGTTAACTCAGGAAATTTTGGTAGAGTAGATCGAGAGGTTAAAACTGAAGAAGGTAATGCCCTGTTACCAGAAAAATGGAAAATAGTTGATTTCTTTTCTCCTAAAAAATTACAGGGAAGAGAAACAAGCTATACTTATCAAGGCTATTATCCTGCTGGAGTTCCTATTTTTCATGCTTTTAAAACGGGTAATGCTAGCCATACTTACAATAGTGGGACAGGAGAGATTATTGGACAAATACTCTCTGCTAAAAGAACTCAGGCTTTATGGGAGGAAGTGGTAAATGATTTTGAGTCAGGAAAGGGAGGAAGGAAAAAGGCTGTTTTTAACGCAATAGATGAATCCGTTGCAGAAATTATGATATTAATGACTGAAAACCAAGAAGTACTTGATATTAAGCCAGAAAGACTTGCCAGAAGAGAAGCGGATTTAGCTCTATATTCTGAACAAATTAAAGGTAACTTTGCTGAGCTAATTCAAGGAGTTAGAGAAGATAGGCAAGCAAGTTTAGCGCAGGGCGAAGCTACCGCTAAATAGTCGTCTCTGAATAACTAACATTCCTTTACATTTGGGTCTGTCATTTTAAGTGTGTAAAATCTCAAAGTTAAATTAGTCCAAAGCATCAATAACAGCTTCAGGATGTTTTGCTATAACTGCTAATAGAATTTTAGTAGCTTCATCTAGTGCACAAACCCAAAACAAATAATGAACATAAATCGCAAAACTCCAATCTCCCTAACAGTCCGACGATAATTGTGTATTTTTATCAATCTAATTAATGTAGAGACGCATAATCATGCGTCTCGTGTACAAGCGTAAAGCACATAATGAATTGAAGCGAAACACTCCAATCTCCTAAACATACCGACGATAATTATATATTTAATGTAGAGACGCAAAATCTTGCGTCTCGTGTACAAGCGT
>JABJNB010000020.1 GCA_018659145.1 Rickettsiales bacterium | reverse complement strand
CCAGAATTGCTGCCGTTACGTACAGCTATTTTATCAATTTCATCAATAAATACTATACCTTCATTTTCAACAGAGGAGATAGCTAGCTTAATAAGAGAGTCTTCATCAGATAAATTCTCAGCTTCCTCAACGGTTACAGTTTCTAAGGCTTCTTTTATTGTCAGTTTTTTAAGTTTCTTCTTATCACTAGTTAGGGCTTTTCCTAGCATATCACTTAAGTTGATTACACCCATTGAAGAGCCTCCGGCGCCACCTAAGTCAATTGGTGATATTGGTTGTTTTTGTTCTCTTACTTCTATATCAATCTCTTTACTATCCATCGAACCATCTAGAATTTTGGCTTTAAATTGATCTCTAGTTTCGCTTGATGCTGTAGGACCAGTGATTATGTCCAAGATCCTTTTCATAGCTTTTTCTTGCGCTTTTTCTTTGACCGAGTCTTGATGAGATAGTTTTTGCTGATTGATAGATACTTCTATTAAATCTCGAATTATTGACTCAACATCACGTCCAACATAACCTACTTCAGTAAATTTAGTAGCTTCCACTTTTGCGAAAGGAGCTTCCACTAATTTTGACAATCTTCTTGCGATTTCAGTTTTTCCAACACCTGTTGGGCCTTTCATTAGGATGTTTCTAGGCATGACTTCTTCTTGCAAATCTGGTGATAATTGTTTGCGGCGCCAGCGATTTCTTAGTGCAACAGCAACAGCTTTCTTTGCTTCCTTCTGGCCAATAATATATTTATCGAGTTCTTTTACAATTTTTTCTGGTGTTAGCTGCTCATTTAATGACATATCTTCTTTTTTTAAGTTTTATAACTTCTCTAAAACGAGATTGTTGTTAGTAAATACACAAATATCCGACGCGATTTTCATTGATATCCGGCATATTTCTTCTGCTGACAGACTTTCTTGCGTTGCTAGTGCTCTTGCTGCAGATAAAGCAAAATTACCACCTGATCCAATAGCTACGATACCATCTTCTGGCTCAATTACATCACCGGTACCAGATAATATAAGTGATACATCTTTATCTACCACAATCATCATTGCTTCTAATTTTCTTAAATATTTATCCATGCGCCAATCCTTAGCTAGCTCAACGCAGGCACGGGTTAGTTGCTTTGGATGTTTGTCTAATTTAGCTTCTAGGCGTTCAAATAATGTAAATGCATCAGCTGTAGCTCCAGCAAATCCACCTACAATAGAACCATCGCCAATTTTGCGAATTTTTTTGGCAGTAGCTTTCATGACCGTGTTACCTAGTGATACTTGTCCATCACCGACAATAACTACCTCGCTACCTTTTCGGACTGACAATATTGTCGTTCCATAGATTGTATTTGGATTATGTGTAAACATAAAAATCAAACCTCATATTCTGAATTAAAAAAGCCATATCTATTTATAAGATAGATTGTTAAATTGAAAGATTAAAAGCAGCGAGTATAAAAACTACTACTTAGCTTCGTCAGCTAATGCTTCTTCTACGGGAGAAAGAAGTAAGTTTACATAGCTTTTCACGTTATTATCTACATCTTGCATATCCACCATTTCCCTGATGATTCCAACCATTTGTCTTGGATTTTTAGTGATGCCGATCATTTTACCAACTAATACTGAAATTAGGATATCGTGAGCTTGCAAAATATCTGTAACTGAATATTCTGACATTGCGTTGTGCTCGGATGTTGTATTATCTTGGGTAGACATATTATTATACTTTTTAAATTAGAAAATTGTTTATTTAAGCTTTAAATATAAAATCACAAAATGCCAATTCAAAAATTACCTAATATACTAATTAATCAGATTGCTGCTGGTGAAGTTATCGAGCGACCTGCATCTGTTGTAAAAGAGTTAATCGAAAATTCTATTGATGCTAATGCCAAAAATATTGAAATTATAATCTCTGCCGGTGGTAAGAATCTCATAAAAATAATAGATGATGGCGATGGTGTTGCTAAAGAAGAGTTTGCACTTATGTTTGAACGCCATGCAACTAGTAAGCTATCTGGTAAGAATTTGCTTAATATTATAACTTTAGGTTTTAGAGGTGAGGGTCTAGCGTCAATTGCTTCAATTGCCAATATTAGATTAACGTCCAAAATAGCTAGCGATAAAGCTTATAGTTATGAGATCAATGGCGGTACCGCTGGCAAGGTGCAAGAAGCAAATCTATCTAAAGGCACAATCATTGAAGTTAGAGATTTATTCTGCACAGTCCCAGCTAGGCTAAAATTTCTAAAAGCTGATAAATATGAAGCGAGTTTAATTACTGCTTTGGTTAATCAGATTGCTTTATCAAATCCTGATATTTCATTTAACCTATCAATTGATGATAAGCAGAAGCTCAAATATCGTACTCTGAATCTGGATGAGCATTTTGATAACCGTTATGCTGATATTATAGGATCTGATTTTGTTGAAAATTCTTATAAGTTAGATTATGCAGAAGATGATATTAAAGTTCAGGGACGAATTTCATTTCCTAATTTTAATCGAGGAAGCAGTGATAAACAGTTCTTCTATATCAATAAGCGACCAGTTAAAGACAAAATATTCCAGGCAGCACTTAGATCTAGCTATTTTGATTTTTTACCTCGTGACCGCCATCCTGTTTGCCTGATCTTCTTGGAAATCCCCAATTATGAGATTGATATTAATGTGCATCCATCAAAGACTGAGATTCGGTTCCGAGATGGTGAGAAAGTTAAAAAAATTCTCAAAACAGCATTTAAAGAGAAGTTAAAAAATAATGATTTTAGCTTTAATCAAAATTCTTTTGATCAAATGAAATCAATGGTGAATAAAAATAAAATCTTTCATCATCAAAAATATAACGAAAAGAGTGCTCAGCTTGATATATCAAAATTAGATAACTTATCTAGCAGCGGATCTGGTACTCAAGCTTTTGCCTATCCATCTGCTGCCTCGGTTAATAGCCAGCCTAGTAGCCCAAGTTTTGAATTAAACCAGGATCCTAAATTTAGAACGTTTGAGGCTAGTGGCCAAGATCTAGGTTCTGATAATGTTGATAATACTTCACATAGTCTTGGAGCTGCTATTTGCCAAGTTCATAATACTTACATCATTGCGCAAACAGAAGAAGGTATGGTTATAGTGGATCAACATGCGGCACATGAACGTATTAATTATGAAAAAAGCAAGAATATTACAGAGGGGAATGTTAAAACCCAGACTCATTTAATTGCTGAAATTGTTGAATTATCTGAAATAGAAATAGCTAAGTTATTAGAGTTTAGAGATCAGTTAGCTGAGCTTGGACTTAAGTTCGAAAAATTTGGTATTAAGGCTGTCGCTATTAAAGAATCTCCTGATTTTCTATCTGGCTGTGATTTTGTAACTTTTCTTAAAGATTTAGCTGAGTCAATCATTGAGAATAATGATATTATTCTTATGCAGGATAAATTTAAAGAACATTACGGCAATATAGCGTGTCGATATTCAATTAGAAGCGGACGTCAGTTAAGCGTTGACGAGATGAATCATATCTTGCGTAGTATGGAGCAAACTTCTCATACCTCAACCTGCAACCATGGCCGCCCTACTTATATTAAGCTTAAATTATCTGACATCGAGAAGTTGTTTGAGAGACTTTGATTTGTCGTAGTATTAGTGTCACAAGTGAAAATTGAATTTAATGTTTTTTAAAACAAAGAATTGTAGGGGCGTGGTTTTCCTGCCCAGAAGCATCCATTTCGTATATCGAGCAAATTTACAAAAGTACTACTATGTATAAATTACCGCTTTCCATGAAATGGATTGCTACTCTTGGTGAGCTTTACTCTAATGGGAATATTCTCTAAGTCCAAAATTTCACTGGTAGAGTTTTTAATATATCGGACATAATCATCACCTAATTTCTCAGGGTAATTACAATTGATGATAAATGTTGGTGGCCGAGCTTTTGCTTGGGTAATATATTTTAGCTTAATAGGCTTTCCCTTGTATAACTTAGGTGGATGCCTCATTATTAATTCAGCTAGTAAATTATTTAACTTAGCTGTAGGAATACGGAAATTCCATTTTTTATATAGATTTGCAACTTTACTCATCATCATCTCAACATCAGACTTCTTTAAAGCTGATATTTTAAGTAAATTATGGCTTTTAATATGGTCTAGCTCTAAGTGGATCTGGTTTTCTAAATCTTTATAGGTAACTAGATCGCATTTTTTCATTAAGTCCCATTTGTTTAGAGCGACTAGTACCACCCTGCCCTCATCAATACAATGTTTGATTAATGATAAATCTTGTTTTACAAAATGATGGCAAGTAGCATCAATTAGAAAGATTATCACATGTGATAATCTGATTGTTCTAAAAGATTCATCGATAGAAAATTGTTCGATTTTTTCCGTTATGGAGATCTTCTTTCTAATACCAGCTGTATCTATCAATTGGTATTTAAAGCTTTTATACTCAAAGTCTATTTTAATTGAATCTCTAGTTACTCCAGGTTCATCTGCAGTGACTAAACGATTTTCGCCAAGAAGACTATTGATAAAGGTTGATTTGCCAACATTAGGACGCCCTATAATGGCAAGCTTTATCAGCTTTTCATCTTCTAAGTTATCTCCATCACCTTCAAATGAATCAAAATCAATATGTTTTTCTATCAATTCATATAAATCCAGAAATCCGACATTATGTTCGGCTGAGAATAGAGTATAATCCTTAAATCCTAGTTTTAAAACATCATCAAGATGGATGTCCTCAAAACCTATATTTTCGGCTTTATTAAGCACTAAAATAGCTTTTAAATTCTTTTTACGAATAGTAGCTGCAAATTCTTTATCCAGAGGAGTGACTCCTAGTCTTGCATCGATAACAAATAGGCATAAATCAGCATGCGTTGTAGCATAATGAATTTGCTCCATGATGTCTTTATGGTAATTAGTACCTTCAGTTTCGTATCCAGCAGTATCTACGAGATTAAACTTTTTGTCTAACATCTCGCACATAGCCTCGTTGCGATCTCTGGTTACTCCAGGAGTATCAGCTGCTATAGCTAGCTTTCTTTTGATTAATTTGTTGAAAATCGTGGATTTACCAACATTGGTTCGGCCAATAATAGCGATTCTAGGATACATTAATGATATATTTTTATATTGCCGTTTTGATCCTGAAAATATAGATTATTTTTATAGTTATATGGTAGTGATATAACATTTTTACCAAATCTTTTTTTGGATAAATAATCTCCTTGCATCGGATCTAGTAAGAGAATCTGACCGGATTTAGAAAGAATAGCAAGTTTATTATTTGTAACAAATATAGTTGAGATATTTTGTTCATTATAATCCTCACTGTCTATTTTGGTAATCTTATCTAATGGTTTATACCATATTATTTTGCCATCATTTTTATCAATAGCGATAATATTATTATCCGCGCCCACTGTATAGATGATATCGCCAAATAACCATAAATTAGTAATTGGTCTGACATCCAATGTCCATTTTCGTACACCGCTGGCTATATTATAGCTAATTATTGAGCCAGAATATGTCCAGCTATAATATCTATTCCCTTCAATAATTGGCTTAAACTCACTGTCAAACATATCATATTCGCTGTTATGAATAGAAGTTAAATTTATTTTATCGCTCCATAAAATCTCTCCATTATTCTTGTTCAAAGATACAGTCTCTCCAAGAGAGCTAGTAAATATAATATTATTTTCATAATCGCTTAAATATCCTGATCCGTAGATAGATGTTTGTTTAGAATCTAATTCTCGCTTCCATTTGATTTTTCCATTATTTTGGTCTAGCGCATAAATAACATTATCAATGGTTGAGGCATATGCATTATTGTTATCAATAATATTGCTGGCCCTTACTATATTTGAAATATCTTTACTCCATGATAATGTGAAGCTTTCAATATCAATTTGATAGATCGTGTTATTACCAATGGATGCAATAATCTTACCATTATTTAATGATATTTTTTTACTTAAAGTTGAAAAGCTTGAGTCTGAATTATGTAAAGATAATGCAAAAGATTCTTTAGGATTGGTAATAGATTTTTTATAAAGGATATTATTACTATCTAGCAGATAGATAAAACCAGAATCAATTAATATGTTTGAATTGAGCATATTATCTTTTCTAGATTTTATTTTTATTGTATTCCTAACTTTAAGAGAATCGAGCTCAATATTACCGATCATATTATTATAATTAGCTTGATTCTTATCAAGTGCATATACCTTGTTAGATAATTGGCTATAGATATTATTCTGAATTTCATAGATATATATAGAGTCTTTTAAGATCTTTTTGTTAGATCCTGAAGAGCAGGAAACCAATAGCATAAATACGGCTATTACACCAATACTCATTCTAGAAATACGGATACCAAATCTAATAACATTACTTATATATTTAATAATAAGATTTGGAATTAAATTAAGATTTTTGTTCATCTAGCTTAAATTTGATTATTTTTTTAAGCTCTGTTGCTTTGGTTTTTAATAATTCGGCTTGATCTGGCTCTCCAGATAAATCGTTTAATAGATTGTAAGCGGATTCTAAATCACCCTTTTTAATAAGATTGATAGCTGTAATAAACTGTGCTTCAGATTGAAAGATAGGAGTTTCGGTTTGGTTGGAACTGCCCTCTCTATTATCATCATATAAATATAAAATTTCTCTAAATGGTTCGTAGGTGACTTGGTTATAATTAAGTGAGCTTAGTAGATCTTTAGCCGAGTCATTATCCCCTGACGAAGATAAGTAGCTATATTTATTGATGAAATGTATAATATCAACCGCATTATGACTAGTGGTTAAATTAATATCACTTTCAAAACCAGATGCACTATTGGTAGTGTAGCTTATATAAGATTTTATACTAAGGGAGGTTTGGTAATTTTTATATAATAATGTGCTGATAATAATAATTACAAAAATAGCTAATCCTGATATAAAATGCTTATAATACTTAGCTGCTAAGCCCTTTAGTCTATCACGTTCTACTTCTTTTTTTACTTCGTCGAATAAATCCATCTTTAATATTTTTTATGTTGTTCCTATTGTTCTTGTAGCTTTTCTTATTATTTATTTAATTTCCCCTGATGTTTTTTTGGGCTTTAATTAATTCGTCTCTATTATCAAAGAGCTCATTAACATGTTTTTTTATATTTAAAACGAAATTTTTAACTTGAAGGTCATCTAGTTGGTATTCTGGGACAAATAAATTCCCATTATACTTTTTATCAAAGCGTAGGATTTGCTCTTTTACCTCTTCGCCTGATCGATAAAATGATCTAAATATATTAACATTATTTAACACCATCTTTTGTTCATGTAGATTGATTAGACCGCTATAAATAGATTTTACAGATTCAGTATTGAGGGTTAGATTATCAATTTTAAAGATACCTTTTCTAATTTTTAACTTAAGATCAATTGGTGAAAAAGTAATATCTCCATTTTGTAATAATTTTTCCATGTTATATTCATCAAGACCTTCTTCTAAATTAGATAAGTTAGCAATATATTGGATTACATTTTTAATATTATAATTACTTAAGGTTACAGGCCTGCTAATCATTCTAATGTCAGATCTTGCCCTATTCATAAACATATTAATATTCTGGCCAAAGCTATTAATAGTTCCTGTAGCATTAACGATGGACTGAAAACTAGAGTTATTAAATAGAAATTTTGAGAATTTATGTAATTTCAAATCCGTAAAAGTAAAAGCGATATTTAATGTTGGAACGCCAGTAATAATATAATTACCGGCAATATTAAAATTACCATTATCATAGATGTTACCATGGAATTTATCTAAATGTAGAACATTATCTATTACTTTTGTTGATATTTTAACGTTTGATAAATCTAGATCTTTGTAAATAAGATGTTTTATATCAGCGTTTACAGAGGATGGTAAGTTGGAAAAATCTGGTATTCTAAAATATGCTGTTGACCAGTTATTATCTTTTGTGGAATAACTTAAGAAGTCAGCATTTATTAATGTAGCATCAAGGTAGAAATCAACTCTTGGATTAATATCATTGATATCTAGAATAAATCTTGTGAAAAATGAGTTTTTCGTACTCTCGATACCCAAGTTATCAATAGCAAAATATCTATGATCAATAGAACCTTTTAAGGACAAGTTGTTATCAGGGATCTCGTTGGAAACAAAACTTGCTACATCAATTCTATATTTGATTTTGGAGTTGATGTTTCTAAGCCAAAGAAATTTTTGAAATAAAGATCTATTATCGGAATCTTTTGATAGGCTACCAAAGGCGTAATCAAATATATTTCTGGTATTACCGTCAAAATCTACCAATAGATAATTATCAAAATTTATATGATCAAATAATAGATTTAGCTCAGAATTCTTATGATCAGAATTGTTGTTTATATTAATTGCACCGGTTATTATACTCTCATCAAGCTTAGCATCTATATTAGTGAGCTTATAGATTTTTTCAGCAAACTCAAATTTAGATGAGAGAGTATATTCAGTCATCTTGTTTTTATTCAAGAAATTTATATCTAGATTGAATGACTGAGCAAGGGATATTACATCATTTCCATTTGATAATAAATCGCCTTTGATACCAATATTATTATTATGATCATGCAATAGGTCACCAGCTATTTTTACATGATTTGTTTTGCTATGAATAAAATCTACTATAAATTTTTGCTCCTGGGTTGTACCGTCCAGTATAAGGCGTGCCGTACAATCAGACAGACTATGTCTGTAAATATTAAGGTTTTTTGCATTAACGTTGACTTCGAATAAACCTGAGCTCGGCATTTGGAGATATAGCTGGTCATCTAGACCAAGTTTTAATAATTCTTGGGTAATTCTAGTATTATCTTCCGCAGAGATTAAATCATCAATTTGGATATCAAGGATGTCTAGATTCAATGCTCCCATACCATCATTGCCTAGATTAAAATTACCTTTACCATTGAAAGATGGGCTCGCAATCAATAAGTTTTGTGATTCAATTCCTTGGGAATTAAGCTTTATGTCAAAATCTAAACTATAATTAATATTTCTACCATCAGGAAAAAACACCCCTGAGCGATATATATATTTGAAGAAAAATTCTTGTAAATTCTGACCTGTAATTTTGCTGTCACCATAAAATTCTAAATTTTCCTTATCAAGGTAGCCATTAAAATTGAATATATTTGTCCCAGATGTTAATAGTGATGTTACTTGCAGTTTATCATTGTCATCAGTGTTGAAGTTACTATTTATTTTATACTTATTTAGACTTGATTCAAAATTACCGATAATCGTAAAATCATTCTTTTCTTGAGCAATATTTAGAGTTAAATTTTTAAACTTTTTCTCTAAATTATATTTAGCATTAGTAATGATAAGAGTTGAATCAATAAAGGATATATTATCTGATATTGCGGGAGCTTGCTCTTTCACTGATTCATTTAGCCCAACTAACTCTATATTTAATTGGGAGTTAACAAAATGCAGCTGATTAGCCTTTGGCTTTGATGATAGAAAGGATAATAAATCTGGATACATATCAGCTTCAGGTGCGCGAATACTTATATTCATCATACCTTTATGTAGATTTTCGATTCTAATATGCGTGATCTGAATATGTGGGAGTGGTAGTATTTTAAATGTTATTTTACCCCTAATATCTATTTCGGCGCCAGTTTTCTCAGCTAAATAACTCTCTATTACTTGTTTGTTAGTATTTAGTGCCAGTATTTTTGCAATACCGTAGAATACGCCTAATGAGAGGGTGATAACGATAAAGATTTTTAAAATTTTGCTTTTCACTTCCTATTATAAAATAACCATAGTATTAACATAGAGCAGAAAAATTTTAGGTTAAATCTTATTTTTCTTCCCAAGAGTCTATTCCAAAACATTTATGTCTAAAGATATCTCTAAATGAAATTTATATGGTAACAAAACGAAAGTGAAAGATTTTTTTTCTAATTTAAACCAAAGTCAAGTAGAAGCCGTAAATCATCTTCATGGTCCATTATTGGTATTAGCTGGTGCAGGAACTGGGAAAACCACAGTTTTAACATCAAGAATTGCTAATTTAGTTGCAAGCGGTACGGCTTATCCGAGTAATATCATGGCAGTTACCTTTACTAATAAAGCATCAGCTGAGATGAAGGGGCGTATTTCTGATTTATTACATGGGGATGCTGAATCAGTAAATATTGGAACTTTTCATTCAATCTCAGCAAAATTTCTTCGAAGATACGCTCATCTAGCGGGATTAAATAGCAATTTTATAATTATTGATCTTGAGGATCAGGTTAATATTATTAAGAAGATTCAAGAATTGAAAAAAATTGATATTAAGGAATATCCCGCAAAGAGCATTGCTTTCATGATATCCTCTTGGAAAGATAAAGCTTTAAACCCAGAAGATGTCTCTAGGTCATTGCTCTATAACGACTTAGCCCATCAGGCATTTGAAGTTTATCAGGATTACCAGAGAAATCTTAGAGAGTTAAATGCGGTTGATTTTGGTGATTTGATTTTACTACTCATTAACCTACTTAAAAGTAATGATGCTGTTCTTGGTGAATTAACCAGGCAAATTAAATTTATTTTGGTTGATGAATATCAAGATACCAATGTTGCCCAATATTTATGGTTAAAATTATTATCACAAGGCAATAATAATATTTGCTGCGTGGGTGATGATGACCAATCAATTTATTCTTTTCGTGGTGCTGAAGTTAAAAATATTCTAAGGTTTGAGAAGGATTATGCGGGTGCTAAAATAGTCAAGCTGGAAGAAAACTATCGAAGTACCCAAAATATCCTCAACGCTGCAAATAAGCTTATTGGTAACAACAAAACGCGTTATCCCAAGGAGCTTTATACGAAGGCCAATAAAGGAGATAAAATCAGATTATTAGTATGCTTTGATGATATAACTGAAGCTACAACGATTATTAAAGAAATTAAAAGAATTCAGTCCGAGACTGGCTCATATCAGGAAATAGCTATTTTGGTACGAGCATTTTTTCAAACACGAATATTTGAAGATAATTTTGTTAGTCAATCCATACCTTATAAAATATATGGAGGTTTGCGCTTCTATGAACGTAAGGAAATCAAGGATCTCATTAACTATATTAGACTTGTGGTGAATCATGCTGATAATTTGGCATTTGAACGCATTATCAATATGCCAAAACGTGGCCTTGGTCCGATCTCTTTTAATAAAATTACTGAATATGCTCAAATCAATAAGCTTTCTTATTTTGAGGCTTTAATAGCTTTGTTCGAGCGTAAAGAATTCTCGACTAAATTAGCTGAGCAAGTGAGTAGTTTTATTAGCCTAATCCAAAATTATAAAAAGGATGTTCAAACAGAAGATTTTGCTTTAGCAATTGGTAATTTAATCAATGAGTCTGGTTATATTAAAATGCTTAAGGATGATAAAAAGCAGGATAATGATGCTCGTATTGAGAATATAAAAGAATTTATCCAGGCTATCGAAGATTTTCATAATATAGAAGAATTTATTGAACATGTGAATTTAGTTAGTGAGCGTCAGGATGCAGATAGTGATGATCATGTGGTGATGATGACATTACATCAATCTAAAGGTTTAGAATTTAACAATGTTTTTCTTACTGGTTGGGAAGATGGATTATTTCCTCATCAAAAGGCATTAGCCGAGTCTGGTAGTAAGGCTATAGAGGAAGAGCGTCGTTTAGCATATGTTGGAATTACAAGAGCCAAGCAGAATTTATATATCTCTTATGCAAATAATCGCCGTATGTATAATCAGTGGCAAGCAACAATACCATCTAGATTTATCAAAGATGTACCAGATGATTATTATGAAGAGAAAAGCTATAATAATAACAACAAGCACCCTTTTAGAGTTTTTAATAAGCAATATGCAACTAAACCTGAGTCTAATTTGAATTCGGCTAGAAATAGTTTCACTAAGAATGATAAGGTTGAGCATGAAAATCATGGTATTGGTCTGATCAAATCAGTAATTGGTGATGTCGTTGAGGTAGGCTTTGATAGTGGTAAGGTAAGATACACAACCGCAAATTCGTTAAAGAAAGTTAGCTAATGTCACCTATAGTCATTAGCTCCCTACTCATCATAAGTTTTTTATGTATTGTTGGTGCAATTTTATTGGTCAAACAAGCCTCTCTTAAAACCAAAAATCAATCACTTAGCTTAGAGATTGTTAATCTTGCCAATAAGCTTGAGCATGAGCAATATAAGAATAATGAATTGGTTAATCTTGAGCAAAATATGAAAATTAATTTTGAGAATATGTCTTATAATATTTTCAAAAAAATAAAATATGACTTAGTTGAGGATAATAACAAAAATATTGATGAGATCTTAGCGCCGCTTAAAATATCTATTACTAGTTTTGAAAAAAATTTCAAAG
This sequence comes from Rickettsiales bacterium, assembly GCA_018659145.1. GTDB lineage: Bacteria > Pseudomonadota > Alphaproteobacteria > Rickettsiales > JABIRX01 > JADHOX01. The sequence goes on along the minus strand of JABJNB010000020.1, from coordinate 30,866 downwards.
AGAAGCATGATGCAGATTTGCGTGATCGAATTTCGCTTAAAGAAGAAGTTAAGAACTTATTTAATCTAAACCAAAAACTATCTAGCGAAGCCAATAATTTAGCCAGCGCCATTAAGGGAGACAATAAATTTCAAGGTCGTTGGGGTGAAGTGATCTTGGAGAAATTGCTAGAAAATTCTGGTTTGCGTAAAAATAGCGAATATTTTACCCAAGTATCCAGCACAAATGATAGAGGGGATATTATTCGTCCCGATATAGTTATTAAGTTACCTAATCAAAAAGACATTATTGTTGATTCCAAAGTATCTTTAAATGCTTATGATGCCTATTGCAATGATCAGGATGAATCGCATTTAAAACAGCATGTTAGCTCGATTAAGAGTCATATTAATATCTTGGCAGATAAGTCATATCACGAGTCTGATATGACTAATTATGATTTTGTCATAATGTTTATGCCAATTGAGTCTGCATATAATTTGGTGATTCAGCACAGTCCAGATATTTTCTGGTTTGCATGGGAAAAGAAGATTTTATTAACAGGCCCCCTATCCTTCCATTCAACCTTAAAAATCGTTTACTCAACTTGGAGCAACTATAATATAAATAAAAATGCTGAGATTATAGCCAAGGAGTCTGGTGCATTATATGACAAATTTGCTGGTTTAATTGAGAATCTAAACCAAGCCAAGAAAGCCGTAAGCAATACTAATGACATCTTAGATAATGGTTTTAAGAAAATATCTGGCAAGGGTGGTATTTTTTCCAGAATTGATAATATAAAAAAACTTGGCGCTAAATCTAGCAAGATAATTGCATTTGAAGATGAGTCTGATGCCGCGTGATTTGCAGAAGTGGTGTTATTTTTAGGGTCTCTCATATTGAAGTGTGTAATAACTTTTTATGATAGGCTAGAAATTGCATCGGCTTGGAGTTTAGTTATCTTGCTTCCGTTTTCATAAATCAAATAATAGTACCGTGACCACCGACTTCCCGCTTCCAGGGAAGTCGGTGGTCGAAATCGAGCTCCGGAAGGGGGGATTATGTCAAAGTTCATATTTGCATTTTACACCAAGAATCCTAGGACCCGTGTGTCCGACCATCTTCCAACATATAGAAGTCTCCCTTCGTCCCGGGCGAACACATGGGTTCGCCCCAAGAATATATTATTAGAAATAAGTCTGGAATTTTTTGATTGAGCCGAATAACAAGATATTAGTTACTAAGTAGCTAGCCGCTCCAAAGGCAATTATAATAAATAAATTAATAATTTTACTTATCTCAGATAAGTTAAATTCAGCAAAAAGTTTGTCGCGTAGCAATATAATAACAATTGCCATGATGATCACAGAAATTATTAAATTAAGGTAAAATCTTATATTTGCGCTAAACTCAAAAAGATTTTCATGTTTTTTGCCTATAATATAAAGACTGATAAAAACCCCTATCCATGAAACAAGGCTTGTTGCGATAGCAATACCAACAAATGAAAATAATTGGACAAAAACAAAGTTAAAAAGAATATTTAGTACCATAAGCACAAAAGCTATACGCATGGGGGTTGTTGTATTGGATCTGGCAAAGAAATTAGTATTAATAATTCGCATCATGCAAACTGGTGGTAGATAAAATGCTAAGGCTTGTAGAATTAAAGCTGTATTGGCTGTAGCATCAAGTGTGAAGGCTCCACGTGTGAATAAAGTATAGATTATGGGGTTAGCTAGAAAATATAAGCCAATTGCAGACGGTAGCACTAAGGCCAAAGATAGATGCATAGATTTTTTGTTGTATTTTTTAATATCCTCTTGGTTATCACTTTGAATAGCTTGTGTTAATGATGGTAGTAACACAATAGTAATGGAAGTTACTATCAATGCCACAGGCAGGTTGATCATGCGCTCAGAATAATTATAATAAGATACCACATTATCCATCAGTGATGCGAAGATAGTATCAATCCATAAATTTAATTGCACAACTGAGGCGCCAATTATTGCTGGTAATATTTTGCGGAAGAATTGCTTTTCATCTGATGTGATGGAGGTGTATTTTGGTTGTAATCTTTGATTGATTTTGCGTAGATGATAAATTAGGTAAATTATCTGCACGACTCCAGCAGATACAAATGCAAGGGCAAGTGATAGAATATGGTCTTGAGTATAATCAAACAGCAGAAATACGCTCGATATTAAGAATATATTAGTGATGATTGGCACGATTGCAGTTGGTGTATATTTATGGTAAGAATTAAGTATTGCAGAGAAAAGGCAGCAAATAGAAATAAATATTAAATATGGAAAAATAATACGGCTAATTAAAACCAAATGGGTAAATTTTTCTGGGTCATTAGCAAATCCAGGTGCAAATAAGAACATGAACTTATCCATGAATATCTCCAGCACCACAACCGTAATGATCACTATGACTAGTAATATAAAATAAACGTTATTGGCAAATTTGGAAGATGCTTCTTTATCGCGTCTTAAGACCTTATTATACATAGGGATAAAAGCTTGAGTAAAGGCACCTTCGGCAAATATTGCTCTAAGAAAATTGGGGGCTCTTACTGCCACAAAGAAAATATCAGAGCCAAATCCAGCACCAACCTTATAAGCAATTACCGTATCACGCACCAAGCCAAATATACGCGAGATAAAGGTAAATGCTGAAAATGAAACAATCTTTTTAAAAAAACTCATATGAATATATTAAAAAACCCTAGGGGCGGGGTCCTCCCGCCTGTGGTAGCACAAGGCAGAGTTTTTTGATAAAGAGTTTGGATTCTATGGAATGCTTTAGCACGAATAGCTAGAGCTATTCGAAAAAAATATTTTATAACAATACATCTCTTTATCGGGAAAGGCTTTGTAATTATATTGCGATACAGCCTGTTAGAGCGCCCCATCTTAGAACCGCTTTTAAGATGGGAATTGGTATTATTTTGCATAATTACTATATTGATAGCCTTGCTTGTTCAGTTTGGCACCTATCATTAAAAGAGCCGGTGTAAAGAATAATGTGAGAATTGTGGCAAAAGTTAAGCCTCCAGCTATCGCTGTTGATAATTGATACCACCAAGCAGTTGATGGAGCGCCAAATGTTACCGTGAAGTTAAGGAAGTCTATATTCATCCGTAAAACCATAGGCATTAGACCAAGTACGGTGGTAACTGATGTGAGTAATATTGGTCTTAATCTTTTTTGCGTGGCATGCAAAATAGCTCGGTATGCGCTATAGCCGTTATCTATATAGTGTTTATAGCTATCAATTAAAATTATATTATTATTTACGACAATGCCAGATAAGGCAATAATCCCTACCCCGCACATAACTATGCCAAAAGGTGTATTGGTTAGTACAAGTCCAAGTAACACACCAATTGTTGATAAGAATACTGCACTTAAAATTACAAAAGCATAATAAAATGAATTAAATTGTAATACCAAAATTAATATCATGATAATTAAAGCTAGCATAAAGGCCTTACCTAAGAAGCTTTCAGTTTCGTTAGAATCTTCATCCTCGCCGCGAAATTTTATGGTGGTGGAGTCATCAAAGTTACTATTGTTTATAAATTCTTTGATCATTGCAACACCCTGATCTGAGAGTATTTCCCCTGATACATTTGCGTTTATTGTTACGAAGCGATGACCGTCACGTCGGTTAATTTTTGTTAATTCTTGTCCTGATATACGTGAGACAAAGTTCGTAATAGGTATGGCCTTGCCTTCGCTATTTATAATACGCAGGTGGTTAAACTGGGTAACATTACGATATTTTTCAGCAAAACGTAGAATAATATCTACTTCATCATCATTATTATCGGGTCTGTAATTAGAGGCGGTAACACCATTTGTAACTAATTTAATAAAATTACCAAGATCGGTAATATTTACATCTAATTGCGCTGCTAGCTCACGATTAATATCGAATTTCCATTCGATAGAATTGATAGGCCTGGAATCTTCAATATCACGGAAATACTGGCTCTTAAGCATGAAATCAGAGATTTTTTTAGCCTCAGAATTTAAGATCGAATTATCTAAGCTTGTAACTTCCAGCTGAATATTCTTGCCGTTACTAGGCCCTTTCTTCTTTGTATCTATTTCAATAACCATGCCTGGATAATATTGAGTATAGTCTCTTATTCTTTGCATAATCTTATCAGCCTTGTCACGTTCTTGCCAATCCGTAAATTCAAGAGAAATAGTAGCAATCACATCTTCAGCATTATTGCTTCCCCCCTCTCCTGCAACCTCGCCTGATCTTGTGTAAAATACTCTGATTGATTCTGCTTCAGCCGTGGCTTCCTCATAAATCATCATGGCAAAACGTTCTTTCTCTAATACTGATAAATTACCACGCATTCTGATTTTGATCATAGCATTATCTGGCTCTACAGTTGGGAAAAACTCTTTTCCAGGATTGGAGAATACAAATATAACAACAACCAAAGCAAGGCTTAGAAGAGTAACTAAGCTGAAAGATACGGGTCTATGCAGGATATGCTTAACAATATTTGAATAACCTTGGGTGAATTTATAGGATATAGTCTTTTTAGATTTAACAGGTTTTGCATATGATGGTTTTAGCCATGATCCAACAACTGGTATGAAGACCAGGGCCATAAATAAAGATGCACTCATAGTGCATATCAGTGTAATTGGAATAAATAACATAAATTGGCCCATTGTTCCAGGCCAGAATAATAGGGGTAGGAATACTATGATGGTTGTAATGGTTGAAGTAATTATTGGCCATGCCATTCGTCTTATGCTGCGTTTAAAAGCTTCAGTACTAGATATATTGTTAGCCATCTGACGATTAGCATATTCTACAACAACAATAGCTGCATCAACTAACAAGCCCACAGATAGAATTAAGGCAAAAAATACTACAACATTGAGAGTTATATTTATTTTTGCTAAGACTAAGATCGCTATAAGAAAGCTACCAGGGATGGTTAGTGCAATTAGTAATGCAGATTGAAGGTCAATGAAAATCATGGTGATTAACGTCACCAAAATTAAGGCAAATATGATATTGCTTTGTAAATCTTTAGTAGTGGCTAGAATACGCTGTGAGCCATCTTGAGAATATATTACTTCAATATTAGAGCTAATTGCGGCTATCTCACGATCAACAAGCTCTCTAACATTTGCTACAGCCATAATGATATTATGGCCTGAGCGTTTAGATATCTCTAATGTCACGGCGTCCAAGCCATTTACTTTAGCTAAGGATTGGCGTGGTTTGTAGCCTGAAACTACATCGGCGATATCTTGGATTTTTAAAACAATATTACCATTAGTTTTAATTGGCAGTGACATTATTTGCGGAATAGACTCCAATAACCCTGGCAATTTGATAGCAAATTTCGAATTGTTGGTTTCAACGGCTCCAGCAGGAATTAATTTATTACTATTAATAATAGTTTGAATCATATCCATTGATAGGCCATATGATTCTAATTTCATTGGATCAATAATAATTTCTACCGTATCCTCTAGGTCTCCTGCAATATTTACACTTAAAATCTCAGCTAATTCTTCAATTTTATCCTTAAGTTTACGAGCAGCCTGTACTAAAGAACGCTCTGGCACATCCCCAGTTAAAATTACATTTAAAACAGGAAATTCACTAAATATAACCTCTTTGAGAATAGGCTCTTCTGCATTTTCTGGTAATTCTGCTTTGGCTTTATCAACACGGTCTCTAACGTCCTGCATTGCCTTTATATTATTAAAGCCAGCTTCGAATTCTAATATAATAGACACCCTACCTTGGCTCGCATAGGATTTTACATATTTTAATCCTTCAATAGTCTTAACTTCTTTTTCAATGGGCTTTATTAATAATCGCTCGCCATCCTCTGGTGAGATAGCTTCATAATTTACTGAAACATATATTATCGGTATTCTAATATCGGGGTATACTTCCCTAGGAATTTTAAGATACTCAGATAACCCAAGCATACTAATAAATAGCCATAACGCTATAAAGGCTTTTCTTTTGTCAAAGATCAAATTAGTCACCACACTCATTGATCCATGTCACTTGTTTTAACAAAGCTCCCTTCTTGCACAAAGCCATGACCTGTGATTATAATGGGCAGGTTACTTGGTAAGTTAGTTACGATCATCTTATCATTATTTTCTTCTAATATTTCAACTTCTGTAAATTTAACTTTAAAGTTCTCGACATATTTTATTCCAACAATTCCTTGATCATTTAAAGTGAGGTAAGAAGGCTTTATCTCATAGGCAGTTACTCTGCTATATGGTATCTCAATTTTGGCAGTCATGCCGCTACGAAAGAAGTCGGCTACATTGTTAATTAATACCTCAACCTTAAAAGTTCTAGTATCGGGATCAGCATCACCTGCGATAAATATTATTTCGCCATCTGCTTCTGAATTATTACTGAAATAAATTTTGGCATTATCGCCAATTAACAAATCATTCACTTTTGATTCAGCTAGAAATCCAGTAATAATTAACTTATCATCCTGTATCATTTTTAATAAGGATGTTTTATAGCTTGAGATCACTTCACCGAGAACAACGTATACTTCCTCAATTTTGGCGTTGAAAGGTGCTTTTATGGTCAGGCTTGATAGGTTATCTTGAGCAATTTTTAATTTAGCTTTGTCTTCTTCATAAATAGCTTTAGATCTTTGCAATTCACGCTTAGAGGATAATTTATTAGCATATAATGTTTTGATAGATTTATATTCCAACTTACTATTAGATACGCGTATCTCAGCTTCATTTAAGAATGATTGATATTGTGGCTTAGTTAATTTGATTAGAACATCGCCTTTATTCACGACATCACCATCTGTGATCATTATTTGGTTAACTTTCGCATTAACCTCAGGAATTATTGTTAAAGTTCTATAGGCTCTAGATGAACCATAGATTGTTAATTTCTTAATATATTTAAAAGAACTTATATTTGCGACTTCGACATTAAATATTGGTTCAACGATTGCTTTCTCAGTTATAGTTGGCTGATTTGATATTTGTTTAAAAAACCAGATGCTAATGAGAAGTAGAATAAAAAGGATATAAAAGATCCATTTAGTTCCTCTATATTTAACCCTTGCCTTGATAGGTTGCTTTCTATCTAAATGATTTTTTGCGATTTTCATTACTTTCTCGGCACTGGGGTGATGCTTGGCTTTCAAATATTTTGTTCTTTTATTATTTTTGTAATATTTCATCTCTGCATTCTGATTTTATATTTTTTTTGCTATTTCAATTGCAGATTTGGAACCAAATTTTACGATATTAGAGAATATTCTATAAAATGGCGCTGATTTACCATCATGCTCAATTGCAGTTTCTCTATGCTCGTCTTCATCATCTTTAAATTTTTGAATCTTGCTTTTTAACTCGGCCTCATCCTCACCTAAGGAATTTAACTGCTGTTGGTAATGTTCTGTGATTACTTCTTCGACTGCTATTGTACAAGCCATAGCCGACTTCTTACCTAGAATAGCTGAGACGCTACCTAAAGCATAGCTTACAACATGCCAAGCTGGCATTAATAAAGAAGGTCTAATATTACGATTTTTGAGTTCTTGTTCAAAATAATCCAGATGCTCCAATTCCTGTTCTTTCATTTCAATGATTTTGGCTTTGGTATGTGGATCTTTGGTAAATTTTTCTTGAGCAGTATAAATCATTTTAGCTGCATATTCTCCAGCATAATTAACCCTGATCATAGATTCTACCTGCTTTTTATTTGCGCTCATAGGGAGAAAGACTTAATAAATAAGTTCATAAAATCCAGTCCATGCTTAAAAACTATCCCTGGCAGTGCTTTATAAAACATAATGACTGGGCCCTGCCAGGCAAAGCCCAAAGGGCAAAGACTGGTGGGTCTGGTTGGACTTGAACCAACGACCACATCGTTATGAGCGACGTGCTCTAACCAGCTGAGCTACAGACCCTTTAATTGATAGTGAGTTAAAAAAACTCATATTACCAATTACCAAGCGGTTTTAAATACTTAATCTAGTGGAAATTGCAAGTACTAATCAAAGGCCTATATAAATTAGTATTTTGCCCATAATCATCCCAGATCTTCATTTTACGATTCTTACAAACCGAGCTTTGTTTCGATTCTCAAATTTTACTTTTGGGTGCCTATGAATAAAAATCACTAATATGCAGAGATCTTAGTCTTTAAAACGGTTTTAAGATAGGGAGCTTCAAGGCTGCAATGCCTTATGCTCTGCGGATATTCGCCTCTTGGGCGAATTATAATACCAAGACTCAAAGATGAGGTATGGCATTAATTAATAAGAATTAAATTATGGTCCTGTATCGAATCAAAAGGTGCTAAAGATAAATAAAACAAGAAATTTGTTGATATTTTAGATAGTTTTTTTATAGCTCTCTCATAGGAATCCAGCTTAAGAGAATTTTACTCTTACAAATAAAATATATCGGGGATATAGCTCAGTTGGTAGAGCACTTGCTTTGCAAGCAAGGGGTCAGCGGTTCGAATCCGCTTATCTCCACCATTTTACGCCCACAGAGACGCATAATCATGCGTCTCGCGTACAAACAAAAAACCACAAATAAATACAACTCGAAAGACTCTAACCTCCAGAGCATCCCGACGATAATTAGATATTTGTATCAATCATGTAGAGACGCATAATCATGCGTCTGGCGTACAAACAAAAAACAAATAATGAATACAACTCGAAAGACTCTAACCTCCAGAGCATCCCGACGATAATTATATATTTGTATCTCCCCCCTCAGAGACGCAAGATTTTGCGTCTCTACATATTTAATTAATATAGAGCCCCCTAATCTTCTCTAAATGCCTTATATGCCGCATCACTAATTGGTGATACTAGATATTGTAGTAAAGTTCTGGACCCTGTAATGATAAAAACATCTACAGGCATTCCAGGATAAAGTGTAACATCTGTTTTTATTTTGCTTAAAGATTCTTCTGAAATTTTAATTCTGCTTAAGAAATATTGTTCTCCTGTTATCTCATCTAATAAAATATCTGCAGAAATAGTTATAATCTCTCCTTCTAATTTAGGTACCTTCTTTGCTTTAAAGGCGCTGAGATTAATTTTAGCTTTAAGACCTTGCTTTACAACATCTATATCTTGGGGTTTAATTCGAGCTTCAATAATCAATTCTTCATCTTGCGGAACAATGCTCATAATTGCTCCGCCAGGAGGTATAACGGCTCCTATGGTATGAAATTGCAAATTCATAATCAGGCCAGATGAAGGCGCTTTAATAACAGTTCTCTTTAATACATCTGAGGTAGATGTTAATTGCTCTTGTAGATTAGAAATATTTTTTTCTGTTTCTTGCATTTCTGCTAAAATATTATTTAAATTCTCTTTACTCAAATTGATAATTTCTAATTCTGTTTCTAATATAGTTTGCTTAGTCTTGGCAATTGAGGCACTAAAACTGCCATTTTTTCCTTCTAGATCAGCAATTTGTTTTTCCAGTTCTAGCTGATCAGTAATTGGCAAGTTACGCAATTGAACCATTTTTTTTGTCATAGTTAATTGATCAGATAAAATAACTAATTGTTTTTCAACAGAGTTTTTTTGAGATTTTAGTGCTATTATCTCCTGCCTTATTTGAATAATACGTTGCTCTAATATTTGAACTCTACCCAAATAACTTGCCTTTTTTATTTTAAAAATATTCTCCTGAGTTTCTATAGACTCAATCACGCCTTTACTATATCCTCTTGATTTTGCTAACATTACTAGAGCAGACAAATCAAGATCTTGATTATAATTTTGTTCTGCAACTAATCTTTGATAAATAGCCTTTGCAGAAAATAATTGTTTTTGAACTGCTGCTTGCTGAGCTTTAGCTTGAATATTTTGCAATATTACTAAATCCGTACCTGTAACTACATCCTGCCCTTCTTTTACCATTATTTTTTCTATAATACCGCCTTCAAAATGTTGGATAGTTTTGGTATTAAAATCGAGTACAATTTTTCCAGAAGCAATAGATGATGAGCTGATTGGCATTAGCCCTCCCCATATAAAGAAAACAAAGCTAAATATACCCAGGCTATATAAACCATATTTGATTGGTTTGGCACCTATATTAGTATCATCAAAGATAATATATTTATCAGCTATTACAGATATATAATTGGATAATTCAGTTAATTTTGTTTTTAATTTTTGAAGACAAAAAGAGAATTTATTTGTTAGTTTATTTTTAATCTGTGTTATCTGGAGTTTTTTATTTAGATGCATTCTTTTTCATCCTCTCTAATTCTTTGAGCACTTTTTCTCTCTCATCAAATAATTCCATTTTACCTTGATGTATGACGGCTATTTTATCTACAGAATCTAAAATTGCTGTTCTATGGGAAATTAAGATACAGCTAATTTTATGTTTTTTGGCTATATGAAGGGCATTAATTAAGGCTCTTTCACCATCTGAATCTAAATTAGAGTTAGGCTCATCCAAGATCATGATTTTGGTATCACCATAAAAACACCTAGCTAGAGCTATGCGCTGCTTTTGTCCTGCTGATAGGTTTTTGCCTAGATTCTCAATAATTGTATCATAGCCTTTTTCAAAGTTTTGGATGATCTCGTGGCTACCAGCATATTGAGCTGCTTGAATCACTTGACTATCATCAATATTAGGCTCCATGCGTCCAATATTATCCTTAATGGTGCTATGTATAAATTCGACTTGCTGTGGTAAGTAGCCAATAAATTTCCCTAGAAATTCTCGGTTAAAATTTTGAATCTTAGAATTATCGATTGTAATTTTCCCAATAGATGGCGTGATAATCCCCGCAATTAGTCTAGCTAAAGTCGTTTTACCGCTACCACTTGGCCCTAAAACTGCTATAATCTCTCCAGGGTTTATAGTCATGTTAATATTATTTAGGATAAATTTGTCAGAGTTTTTTACCTTATACGAAACCTTTTCTAGCTTTAATATTGCCTGAGGCATTGGTAGATCCGTTTTATCTGACTCATTCACCACATCACTCATGATATTATTAAGCCTGTTATAGGATTTCTTGCAGCTAAAGAATTGCTGCCAAATATTGACTATAGCATCGAATGGAGCTAGAGCCTTCCCGGCTAGAATAGAGGTTGCAATAATTCCTCCAGCTGACATTTTATTATTAATAACTAATATCGCTCCACATGCCATTGTAGCAATTTGAATAAAGAATCTTAGGACTTTGGTAATATTAGCAACAAAAGATGCGATTGCTCCGGCCTTATAAACAGATTTGCGTATTTCTTTGCGTGCAGCAAATAATTTGGTGATAACATTTTTTTTCATACCCATAGCTATCATCGCCTCACTACTGCCTGATAATACTCCTATCTTGCTAAAAAACTCTGTTTGCTCATTGCCTGATTTTTTTAAATTTTTATTAGCTAGCTTTTCATTAACAAAGGCCATAATTAGCAAAATTATTGCTCCTGCAACAGTTATAAAGCCATTTAATGGATGGATAAAAAATATGGCTATAAAATATATGATAGCAAAGGGAGCATCAAATAATGATGCTAGGGCTGGATTGGTAAGAAATGATTTTATAACATTTAAGTCCCTGATATAACTTGAGCCAATTTCATGATTATAAACAGAATGATCAATAGTCTTATCAACAAGAATTTCTTCTAACTGACTTTCTAAATAATTGCCTATTTGGGTAAAAATAAAATTCCTAATAATTTGCATCACAGCCCAGAATATGAGCATTGTCGCAACAATTAATGTAATAAAAATTAATGTTTGTATGCTAAAGCTTGAAAGCACCCTATCCAATACTTGTAGTGAATAAAGAGGCATTGCTAGCATTGCAATATTAATAAATAGACTAAATAAGAAGGCGTAAAAAAAAGATTTCCTACAGTCTGATAAAGCTTTCTCTAGCAATGTTTGTTTGATCTCAGCCATATTTTACTTTATTAAATAATTTTGCGCGAGATTTCCTTGCTCAGTCAGTGCCTTAATCTTAAAATAAGTTATATATAAATTAATGTCTGATTTAATAAATTCCATTTCAGCATCATATTTCTCAATTTTTATTTTTAGCAAAGATACTCTATCTAATAATTTTAACTTAAAGCTTTCCTGATTTTTGCTAAGTTTTTGTGCAAGCAATTTATGGATCGTGTAAACCTGATTATGATCGTTAAGATAAAAGTTATATTCTTTATATTGCGACGCAAGGTCTCTGCGTAATTTTATTAGCATTAATTCATATTCTTCTGCTTTTATGTTTGCATTATACTCACTCTTTTTAATGTTAAAAAAGCGCGTACCTTGTTTAAAAATTGGAATTGTAACATCTAGCAATATTGACTTAGTTTCCAGATCTTCACCACTTAAATATACAACATTACTTTGCTTTACGTGTGATGCTTCGAGAGAGATGGTTGGTAATAATTCACCAACTTGCATTTTGTGATTAGCTTTTAAAGCTAAATACTCATAATGCTTTTGCCGTACTTGTGGATTGTCAGTAAGTTTGCTTGATAATTCATTGAGATTTAACTCAATGAATTCAATTTTAGGTTCAAATAATATCATCTCACTATCACCAGTTAAATCCTGATATTCTAATTCAGCCTTATACAGATTAACCTTAATATTGCGCAATCCTTGCTTTGCTACCGCATAATTAACTTTGTAATCTATTAATTCATTATTTGATCCATATGAAGATTTAAGTTTTATTTGATTTAATATAGCTTGATAATATTCTAAATTTTTCTCAGTTAGGTAATTAATTTTTTGCCATTTATATAATTCTAAATAGCTGGTGGTGATGCGAGAGATTAGATCTCTTTCAAAAAATTCAAAACGTTCTTTTTCTGCTAAATATTCAAACTTACCTTGTTTGATATTATTGAGAGTTTTAAATCCATTAAAGAGTGGTTGGGTGAGGGAAATACTCTCACTTGTTTCATTGCCGAAATCATCATCAGTATCACTATCCCCTCTCACATCCTGCTTTATACCAGTTTGATAATTTAGTGAGATATTAGGTAAGAAACCTGAAATAGTGCTTCTGTTATTATTCTCTGCCATCTTAAGTTTGTTTTTTTCCATAAGATATTCAGGCGAGCTTTTAATACCCAGGCTTACGGCTTCATTGAGAGTTATCGCGTAGCTTATGTTAATGTTGAGCAATAAGATAAGAGAAATTAAAATAATCTTCATTTTAAAAATTAACTCCTAAAACTAGATTTACACTATTATTGCGGAAATTGATTTTATCTCCGTCACTATCTCTAAAATCAATTTCATATGTTTTAGCATTGACCTTAATAGCAAATCTTTTCGTAAGATTATATGATGCCCCAACCCCATAGTAAACGGAATTACGAGCATAATCTTGTACCTGCGTGCTATCATCATATTCAAAGCTTGCACGTATAAATCCAAGCCCAGTATAAAAATCCCATTTTTTGTACCCATAACCAAAATCAAAGCCTAAGCCATATTGGTAATCTATTTCTGCATTTGAAGCTGGGAAGTAATCAAAGAATATATTATGAGTGATAAAGACATTATCTTTATCTAAATCGGGCAAGTCCTCATCAAATATCATATTGGTCGTTAATATATATTTTTTACTCAACTCAAGACCAATCCCTTCTAGATAAATATTATCCTTATTCCCTGCATTTGATATTACGGCAGCAGATAGATTCTGTGACAAAATGATAAAAGCTATAAAGATTATTTTATACATAAATTTCCTCATGATATTTTCTTACACTACCCCCTTCCGGATCAGACTGCGTCTTCTCCGACTTCCCCGGAAGCGGGAAGTAAGACTCTTCATTATTATTTAGCTTAGGGAAGTAAGATTCTTCTTCCTTCTTACTTCCCCCTCGAGGGGAAGTCGGTGGTTGGCCTAGGCCAAGCTCCGGAAGGGGGTGGTGAGTAATGTTCATCCTAGCTCCCAAAGATAAAATCACTTTCGCTCAAATCAATAATACCATGAAACTCAATTGAGAAATCTGAATTATTATCATTAATAAATGTCGATCCGTTATTATTACTAATTTCCAAATCAGCGAAACTCAGACCCAGATCAATTAAATGAATAAAATCAGCTCCAGATTCAAAATCTGTAATAACATCAGCATTGCCTTTAACGGATTCATCCAAGCCTGTAAAATCAAATATATCACTACCAACTCCACCAGTTAATGTATCTTGTCCTAATCCACCATTTATTATGTCGTCCCCACTACCACCATGAATATTATCATTACCTCCACCTGCATTTATTTCGTCATTACCATCATTACTCCAGATTACATCATTACCATCTGATCCGTTTATTTCAACGCTCCCATAAGTAAAAATATTAGAGGATAAATCAATAACATCACTACCACCTAGGGCGTTAATTACTTCAATCCCAAATAACCGACTTCCACTAATTGTGCCATTATCTGAAATAAGATCATCCAAGAATATGCTATCATCACCATCAGTGAGATATAGAGTATCATCCCCATCCCCTCCATCAAATGCATCGTAACTTCTAATTTTTCCGACAAGGTTTACTCGTTCTCCACTATAAGCATTCTCGGCATAATAGCCCGCGCCCCATAGGTCATCAATATTATAGATTATATTATCGTCACCAGCCCCAGCAAAAATTACATCTGAGACTCCTGATTCCGAGGTAACTAAATCCGCATCATCACTACCTTCGATGATATTGATTTTTTTATTTTCTCTAACAGTCAAAGGCTTGTTTATAGCTAAACTAAATTCTTTATCGGTAGTAAATTCACCATCACTAGCGGATAAAATTAAGTCTAACTTCCCGGCGTCACCATCGCTAGGATTTGTAATAATAACATTATTTACATCATCAAAAACTACCCATCCCGGTATCTCACTACCATCTGCCATCGCTAAGCTTAGGCTAATATCGTCACCATCAAAATCTTTAAATATATCATTTGGTAGAATAATATGATTTTGCTCCCCGGCCCTCACGGAAGGATCTTTCCACTTATTCCAAATTACAGGAGCGTCATTAACATTTGTTACATCTATTTCAATTGCAGCCATTTCTGAATATGCACCTGCCTGATCCTTTACCGAATAGGTAAAATTATCTAATCCAAAATAATTATCATCCGGCCTATAAGTCACCTCCCCTGCAGCGTTCAAAGTTAATGATCCATAAAGAGCGGAGCCTAAGATTATATTATCACGCTTAAAAACTTCACCATCTATATCTTCTATTAGCTCAGCTAGATTAATAGTGATTTCACTTTCTTCGAGTGTCGATACCGATAATTCATAGGCTATAGGAGTGTCATTAACTGGAGCAATGGTAATGGTTAAAATATTGCTAACTTCAGCGCCATTACCATCAGATACCACATATTCTAAACTATCTGTGCCATAATAATTATCATTAGCCATATAGATGATCTGATTATCGATAATTGTTGCAACTCCATGCTCCGCTCCACTAACGCTGGTAACACTGAGCGTATCACCATCAATATCAAAACTACCTTTTAGAACATCAACGCTTAACATTTTATCCTCAGCAATCTGAGCTGTTATGGTTTGCAGAATTGGTTTATCATTTACCTCATTGACGGTTATATCTAATCGCTCTGTAAGAATCCCACCATTCTGATCTGAGATAGTATAAATTAGAAAATCTTCGCCATTATAATCACTATCAGGGATAT
Source organism: Rickettsiales bacterium (assembly GCA_018659145.1). Classification (GTDB taxonomy): domain Bacteria; phylum Pseudomonadota; class Alphaproteobacteria; order Rickettsiales; family JABIRX01; genus JADHOX01. The sequence goes on along the minus strand of JABJNB010000020.1, from coordinate 15,127 downwards.
ATATAATTTTATTATCCACGAGCTCAGCTGCGCCAAAGAATGGTTTACTTATAGAGGTTATAGTTAAATTATCGCCTTCACTATCGAGAACATCACGCAATATATCAATAATCGCAACTCCATCTTCATCTACTTCACTAGCACTATTTACAACCACAGGCGCATCATTTTCAGCTGTGATAGTCAGGCTGATATTTTTACTTAACTCAGTCTCACCATCTGTCACAACATAGCTAAATGATTCAACACCGCTATAATCTTGGTTTGGGGTATATATGATTTTTCCATCAATAATACTGACAGCGCCATTTGTAACCTCACCAACCTCAAGGACAGTAAGTGTCTCTCCATCTGCATCATATCCATAATCATTTGCATCAATGGTGATAGATTTATCTTCCTTTGTCTCAAGCTCAATATTATCTACAATAATTGGTATATCAGCTATATTATTTACCGTCAGAGTAACCTTGCTAGTAGAAGTGATTCCTAGATTATCAGTAAATGAATAAGTAAACTCATCTCCTCCATAATAATCTGAATCTGGAGCATAGAGAATTTGGTTAGCTTCAGTTAAAGTAACCGTTCCATGCAGTGGTTTGCCAAGGGTTATATTCCCGCCTTGAAGGTAAGTCGTCTCACTTTCGGTAAGAGATGCATCAACATCAGAAATATATTCAGAGATATCAATAAGAATAGAGCTATCTTCATCCAGATTACTTGTAATATCTTCAGTAATTGGAGCATCATTAACAGGGGTAACCCAAATAGTTTGACCATCTAACTCTAGTAAACCATTAAAGTTCTCAGGAATTACAACATCGCTTCCTGGTAAGGATTGATCTTCATTAATAATTGAAAAATCTATCAAACTAACTGCCAATCCATCAGCAAATTCTAATGTAGCAATAGTGCTATTTACAAATTGCCCTTTCAGTAACAAGCCTCCTTCATAATCGCTAAATGTAATAGTTAAATCATCACCTTTTTGACTAAAGACCAAATCAGCTTTTGCGATACCTTCGCCAAATCGAATAACATCTAGACTATCAGATACTATTCCTAAATCGCCTCCAAGTGCAACTTGGTCATACCCATCGCCAAGATTATAGATATAAGCATCAGCGCCTTCTCCACCCGAGAGAGTATCATTACCAGCACCTCCTATTAAGATATCGTCACCGGCTGCGCCAACTAACCAATCAGCATCCAAGCCACCATTTAAGATATCATCACCACTACCACCTTCAAGCAAATCATTACCAGAGCTACCAAGGAGTTGGTCATCTCCACTATCTCCCATTAAGTGATCATTACCATCACCGCCATCAATTACATCATCATTAGTTCCACCATAAACAATATCACTACCAGCTCCAGATGTGATATGATCAAAACCACTATTACCATAAATAATATCATTACCGAATCCTGCAGTAATTTTATCAGATCCAGTACCACCATCAATAACATTATTACCAGAGAAAGTTACGATATTATCATGGCCTTCACCACCTGACAAAAGATTATCAGAATTATCTGCGCCAGTGATTAAAAAGTCATTTCCTTCTTCTCCATATAATCTGTCAGCTCCATAACCACCATCTAAATAGTCATCACCTTCTCCTCCATTGACCAAATCATCACCCATACCAGCTGAAATATTATCCTCCCCAGAGCCAGCTGATACCTCATCATTGGCGCTATAAGTTGTAATATGATCATTTCCCGCTCCTGCAAAGATATAATCCTCATCAGAGAGAGCTTCTCCATAAACTTGATTGTTAAATAACAAGGCAACATCCGCTGCACTTAATGCCTTATCATAAAGACTTAGTTCATCTATGGCTCCATAAAAATATTCATTTGACTTGCCAGTCCCAGCTTGACCAATCGTAAGTACGGTATTTTTGATAAGCATGTCTCCAGAATCACGACCTGAAATATCCTTTAAAGCACCATCTAAGTAATAAGCTAAATTTTTACCATCATAACTCATCACAACATGATGCCATGTGTTTGTTGCGGCGGTAAGATTTTTATGATCCCAACTTTGTGTATTTCCTTGAGTTATAACTCCGCCACCAAGCATAGTACCAGATCCTTCATTCCCCATCCTAATTTCCCAGCTACCATTATTATAATAGCCATTATTGACAATTCCTTGATAATTTTTAAATTCTCCTGTGCGCTGAAACCATACTGAGACAGAGAAATCGCTACCCCAATTGAAATCACTAAAAGCTCCTACATCAATTTTATCATTACCATTAAAAAAACCAGCATTCCCAGAAATTCCTGCAACAGACACTATATTACCTGTGGTTGATCCATGCCTGTTATTACCACTCGAATCATAACCTTTATCGATTGAATCAAAATTATAATAGGCTAGTAAATTGTCTTTCAAACCATCATAAGAATCAATATTACCAATCACATTATATGTTTTCCCAATATCAGCACTATCTGTACCATTGAGTGATTCTGATGATATATCTCCATAAGTAATCTGATTACCATATAACAAAGCTGCATCATCCGCTGTTAGCGCAGTATCATAAAGGCTAAGCTCATCTATGGCTCCATAAAAATATTCACCCCCCTTACCAAATCCAGCTTGACCAATTGTTAGAGCTGTATTTTTTATCAATAAATCACCTGAATCTTGATTTGAAATGTCAATTAGCTCGCCATCTAAATAATAGGCTAAATTTGCACCATCATAACTCATCATAACATGGTGCCATTGATTCACCGAGGCGGTTATATCGACATGATCCCAAGCGGTTGGATTTATGCTCGTATTAACTCCTCCTCCAATAGTAGTTCCGCCTAATTCACTACCAGTTCGGATTTCCCAGCTACCATTATTATAATAGCCATTATTGACAATTCCTTGATAATTACTAAATTCTCCTGTGCGCTGAAACCATACTGAGACAGAGAAATCGCTACCCCAATTGAAATTACTAAAAGCTCCTACATTAATTTTATCATTACTATTAAAAAAACCAGCATTCCCAGATATTCCCGCAACAGACACTATATTGCCTGTGGTTGATCCATGCTTGTTATTGCCACTCGAATCATAACCTTTATCGATTGAATCAAAATCATAATAAGCAATTAAATTAGATTTTAACTCTGGTGCTATAAAATCATACTCACCTTGATATCTTTCATATTCACCAATGCCATCAAAAACATCAAATTTAAAATCCAAGCTAGATAACATACTTGCATCAACATTACGTAAAGTTAGCTTTTGCCCTTGAGAAAATTCAATAACAGCATCATCACCTGATTGAGCTAATGTAAGTTGGTCAATATTTATTTCACCAAATCCATCCAGATGAATTTTATCTTCTCCTATGGCAAAATCAGTAATCACATCCACAGCGCCAGCTTCTTTGCTAATGACAAATTTATCAGCCCCAGCGCCACCAGTTAAAATATCTAAGCCAAGTCCATCAATGATTACATCACCGTTATCTGTACCTGCTATAATATCATTGCTATCTGATCCAGTTAGCCCCTCTATTTCTTCAATATCAAACTCAATATTAAAAGATGAGAGATCTGTGCCCCCTGCCGGAAATGAGCTCTGTAAAACCAAACTCTGCTGGGAGCCTAAATCCAATACCAAATCTCCCTTTTCATTAAAACTAGCTCGATCCTCCAGAGATTTTATATCTATAAATTCTCGTCCAAAAGCTGTTAAATCAAGTGTATCTTCGGCTAGATTAAAATCCGTTATCTTATCCGTAGCTCCTGGTGATTTAGTAATGATAAATTTATCTAGCCCAGCGCCACCAAACATTTTATCACTACCTGTCCCAGAAATCAGCACATCATTACCTATGCCACCATCTAAATAATCATTACCTTCCCCACCTAATATAGCATCATCATCCATGCCACCAAAAATTACATCATCACCTTTATCTCCTGCTAAATAATCTGAACCGCCAAAACCAAGCAAGCTATCCATACCAGCCGCAGCTAAAATCTGATCTCGAGCTTCCGTCCCAATAAGGCTATCACCAAACTCCGATCCAACAGTTATATTGCTAAGCTCAACTTCAAAATCATCACTGAATTGTAATGTATAATTACCATCTACATAATTGCTTAAAGTTATAATTTCTCCGGTCGTGGAAATAGTAATTAGCAAATCATCATCCACCTTGCTTAGAGCAATATCTGCGATATCCAAATCAGCAAATTGAATAATGTTATTAGATGCAAACTGCCCCTCTGCCCCAATATTGGTATTAGAGTTCAATGCTACTTCTACTGCGCTTCCAATTGCAAATTGGTCACTTCCATCACCTTTATTATAGATCAAAATATTATCACCATCTCCAGCAATAATTTGATCATCACCGCGCCCAGCTGTAATGATATTATTTCCATTTCCAATTATTATTTGATCAGCACCATCACCACTATCTATCTGATTATCTCCATCACCTATTGTGATTTGATCAGAGCCAGCTTGGCTATCTATCTGATTATCACCATCTCCAATGATAATTTGATCATCACTTCTACCAGATGTAATTTGGTTATCACCATCACCAATAATAATATCATTAACGGAATTATCCCCATAAATAACATTATTTCCATTACCTATTATTACGGTATTTGTAGTACCAGATAAATCCTGCTCTTCTACCTCAATATGAGCATCAAGAAGAGAAGCTATTTCTATAGAGCCTCCAGCGGCTAGCTGGTCATAAGGAGTTTGGCCTTCGGCTAATTCTATCCCAGCAGTTATAAGGATCGCAGCATAACTTGTGAGATTAAGATAATTATTTGGATTATAATTATTAAATTTACCAATTGTTTGAAAATGTTCTAGAGCCAGATTTGCTTTGTCATTAGTCTCATCTAGACCTGGTATGAACTCGCCATAATGTTCAATATAATAATCACTATTAAACTCTAAAACTTCACCATTTAAATCAATCACATTATCTCCATCCCCGAGCGTGATATCACTATTTCCTTCTGAAATTCTAATATTTTTATCGCCATCTCCAGCTATTAACTCATGATCACCATCACTAAGTATAACAACATCATTCCCATCTCCAGCATCAATAAAGCTATTACCATCTGAGATGGTTATATTATCATTACCGTCTGAAGTTTTGATTGAGGTAAAAACAACCTGCCCCTCTCCTGATCCATCTTCGCCTTCAGCAACGCCGGATTCCGACTCTCCCTCAAGGGGAGAGTAAGACAAAGCATCAACCACCTCGATCTCATCCGGAAGGGGGTCATAACTAGACTCCACCTCGATCTTCTTACTTCCCGCTTCCGGGGAAGTCGGAGAAAGCGAAGCTTGATCCGGAAGGGGGTCGATATTCCCTGATGTCGCCATAACAGTAATAACATTATCCCCAGCTTCAGCTATAATAACATTATTACCAGCTCCAACTGTAAGTTGGTCATTACCAGTGCCTAGATAAATCTCATTATCACCAGCGCCAACTTCAATTATATCATCACCACTACCAGCATAGATTTGATTACTACCATCCCCTACTGTAATTTGGTCATTACCTTCTCCGCTATAGATAAAATTACTTCCATCCCCAGCTACAATCTCATCTGCTCCGCTCCCGCTATCAATCTGATTATCGCCATCTCCGACTGTAATCTCATCATCCCCATCACCTGAGACTATTTTATTTGCACCATCTCCAGCTGTTAGTAGGTTGTCGCCATTACCAAGGTTTATAACATTATCACCAGCTCCAACTGCAACTTGATCATTTCCTGATCCAGCCTGGATCTGATTATCGCCATCATCTGCTGCGATTATATTATTACCAAACTCAGCTATTATTACATTATTACCAGCTCCAGCTATAACCTGATCAGCTCCTTCACCTGTTGAGATACGATCATCTCCAGCGCCTCCATCAATTATATCCGAGCCACCAGCGCCTTCTATTACATCACTCCCTGCTCCGCCATAAAGATAATCTGCGCCATCACCACCTTCAATAAAATCATCACCAGCTTCACCATAAATAACATCCGCGCCATTATTACCATAAAGATAATCCGCAGATTCAGAGCCAGTTATATTCTCATCCCACCAGCTCCCAACCAAGCGATCAACGCCAGTGGTTCCAGCCATATTGCTTTCATAATATTTATACCAAACAGTATAATGACCACCAAAGCTACCACGCGCTTTTTTAAAGCTTCGCCATTCTACTTCATTATAAGATTCGTAATCAACATTAACGTAATTATCTTCTGTTGCCCCTAATGTATAACCTTCGCTATCATGATAAAAATTATCCAAAGCAGTTAATTGCCCTTCGCTATCTTGAATCAGAACATGCTGCAAGTCAGTATCTTCACTAACTGAACTAGTTACCGCATGAGTAAAATCTCCAGTTCCAGAATCATAACTTAGCGCGGTCAGATCAATAGAATCCCCACCTTCAATTCCGGTGCTTGTAAATTCTAATGTTTCGATAGAAGAATTTAACACATCTCCAGAAAAGCTATCTTTAATTGTAATTTGATCTGTAGAATTACCAGCGAAACTAATAACCAAATCATCTCCTGATTTAACAAAACTAATAGCAGATACTGCAAGATCCACAAAGCGAATCACATCATTATCTCCAGCACTATCTGTTATCTCGTCAAATCCATCACCAGAGTTAAAAACATAAAAATCCGAATCCGCGCCACCATCGAGGATATCATCACCAAGGCCACCCGCCATCACATCATAACCAGCGCCTGCTGAGATATTATCATCCCCATCGCCACCAATAATCTGGTCATCACCAATCTCACCTAGGATAGTATCATCTCCAGCTCCACCACCCAAAGTGTCATTACCAAGGCCACCCATGATTAGGTCAGCTGCATCTCCTCCAGCTATTAAATCCGCCCCGCTATCACCATAAAGCATATCAATCCCAGCGCCACCAATGATTGTATCATCATCTTCTTCACCATAAACAGTATCCGCGCCACTTCCTGCAACGATTAAATCGCTTCCGGCTCCACCATAAAGCTGATCATTATCTGCGCCGCCATAGATCACATCATCCCCTGCTTCACCGAGGATAGTATCAATACCAGCTCCACCTTGAGCTACATCATCACCAGCTCCAGCCGAGATCTGATCATCTCCAGCGCCACCATAAACAATATCATCACAATCCCCGCAACAATCACATCATCTCCAGAGTCACCATAAACAATATCATTACCATCTCCGCTATCAATCTGATCCGCGCCAGATCCACCATATATTATATCTGATCCTTCATCACCAAAGATATAATCATCTCCCGCGCCAGCTTCAACAAGATCATTGCCCGTTCCACCAACCAAAACATCATCCGAGTCACGTCCTTCAATATGATCATTACCTTCCTGCCCATAGATCCGATTAGTTCCACTGCCACCAATCAAATTATCCGCTCCATCTGTCCCAACTATATCATCATCAAAACCATCTCGCGCCCGCGCCACAACTCCATCCGCCTCAAGGCCATAGATAGTTTGACCAGTGCCATCATCTTTATCTGTGAATTTAAGGAAAGAATAAGGGTTTGGATATTCGCCCTCACCATATTCTTTTCCACCTATTAAACTCATTACTACCATTACAGCAACCATTGAGCCTAATGGACCTAATAACATACCCAATGTTGCAGCAGAAGCTGTACTAGATGCTAAAGCTGTAGCAATTGCCGTACCAGCAGCATGTCCAGCCATTCCAGATACAAACATTGCACTACTTGTATTAACCATACTATTCCACTGATGTGAATTCATATGATCATCTTCAAAGATATCACTTATACTTCTTGTAATAGCATATGTGATAGCCATTGCAGCTCCATGCCCTACAGATCCGCCTAATCCTGGAAATGCCTTTTCTAAACCTAGGCTTACAGCCTCTGTTCCTATAGCTTGGAAAGCTGATTCGGCATATTCTTCACTATTTAATCCATCATCTGCTTGCATTAAGATAGAAGTAACAAAAGTAACTATTGATCCAGAGATAAATTGAAACTTTGCTGATTCTAATAACCCTTGCAGCATATCTTGTAATTCAGGTGGAAGATTTTGCGTACTACCTTCTACAACACTATTTTTAATCAAATCTATTTGGCTGTTATTTAACTCTAAAGTTTGTAAAGCTTGATCAAATACTAAGCCCTCTATCGTACCTTCTATAGCTGATTTTAAGAATATATAAGTAGCAATATCATCTATCTCTTCACCATTAGCCAACATCCTCACTGAATCTAAAGCCCAACCTGATAAAGTCTCTGGATCAGTAAATGACTGCTTCACACTTTGCATAATATGACTATCCATAAAATTCTGCAAAGCTCCTTTTGCTTCCTCTCCTGTATGTATCAATTCTCTAGATGATATTTGAGTGCCGTCAGAGAGAATTACTTCCTGCTCTTCCACAAATGAAATTATTGACCCATCTTCATTCTCAATTTTAGTAATATTGACTTGCTCCCCTTCTCCTAATATCCCAGAATCATTTACTTCTGATACATCAGATTGATAGGCATTATACTCATCACCATTGATATTAATATTTTTAACCTGCGCATCTTGATTTTGAGTTAACACCAAACTATCACCCACATTGATAATATTCGGATCAGTGATATTAGGATTAAGCTCCATTAAAGCTTCAACCGTTGTCCCATTCGCACTAGCTATATTCGATAATGTGTCCCCTGACTCAATAGAATAGCTTGTTGCAGTGGTTGGTCTGGCTAAGGGGGCTATGTTTTGGAGGATGGATTGCTGCTCTGGCTCGGTGATAGGGGCGGTGGTTTGTAACTTTAGATTATTATCATCATCTATCTGAACATTTGTACCAGTATCAGTATCAGTAACGTCAACTGATTTTACTTGCAGATCTGTTGTTACATTACTAACAATTTCTTGTAAACTACGCTCTTCAAATACTTCGTCATCTCCATAATAACAGACCTTAATATTACCATTGCTATCTCGATACATACCTGATTGACCAATCTGTAAGCTATTCTCAAGTTCAAGCCTACCTCCATCACTACCAAAATCACTACCAAAATATGCATCGTATATTTCTTCTGCAGCTTTAGATGCTAAAAATCCGCATCCAAAACCTATAATTACATTACCAGATGTTCCAAGCGAACAGCCAGTAAAAGCAATTGTACTAGCGGAAAGTGATAATATAGACCTAACAGCGGGATCATTGTTTACTACAACATCAACAGTGGTATTCACAATGAGAGCATTTGAGAAGCCTATAGCTTGAGCTGCTGGTCCTATGCCTGGAACTTTATAAACTAAACTATTAGCTATATTGTATGCATCCTTTAGATTATTAGCTATATTTTGGCTGGTAGTTTGGGATTGGTTACTCATCTGTTTATAATATGTTTGATATTTTTATGGTATAGTATTGATAGTATGATGCAAAAAAGCATAGGTACTAATGCTAAAAAAAAGAGCAAATAAGAGAACTCATATTGAAATAATTTATTAATTGAAAATCCCAAAATTCCACCAGGAAATGAGCAAGTCATGATGAAGTTTTGAAAACTCTCCTTAATTAAATTCTTTTGCTTAGATGATATAATATATTTGATATGAAACTTCCTCAAACCAAATAATCCTAGCCCTCCTAACAAAGGATGAACATAATTCATTTCCCACTTATCCTCGTCTAACTTTTTTATTCCCAATCTTCTTTCGATAAATCTGTCAAAGCTCATTTTTACCTCTTTTCCTATCCTTTAAATTTCTGGTTTTTAACCACTCTTTGTTCTGCTCTAGCCATTCATCTGCTAGAGCTTGGCCTTGTTCTATGCCGTTTGGGATATTTTTATGTATATTCAGGCCCTTCAACAACTATCTTAACAGGGATAGCATATTTATTATTTAATAAACTAGCAGATATAGTATCAGTGATAGGAGCAACTCCTATTGTATACCAAGTTAAAACATCATCGGAATTATTGGTATTCGTTACATCATTATTTTCTATAGTCATTTTTCGCACTTCTTATAGTTTTTGTTAATGTTGAAATATATTGTATCAAAATCCCATATAAAATAATTAGGATAACTCTTTGAAACTAAAATATTAATATTCATACCTTCCTGAATATTAGGAAAATGTTTTTTAAGTTTTCTCTTGAAAAATAAGGTTTGTGCCTTTTGATCGTTGTAAGTATATGTAATTCCTAGCATTCTTCCCGTGAATAATTCGCAAAATGCCCTAGAGAGAATATTACTCTTTTGGATCCTGGTAATTTTGCCACTCATAATCAGACCATTTAAGAATAAAAATCTTATCTTTATTTCTTTAAATTTTTGATCCAAAGCAGCATAGGAGCCAAATAGTACAATAAATACTAGCCCCATATATATAGCCTTAGGACTTTTGTGCTGCTCAACATCTATATCAAAAAATAAAAGAATACACGTAATTATAACGACCCATTGCAAATAGACCAAAGCTACCTGCCACCATAACAAATAAGGTCTTTTAGGATTTTTAAAAAATACTAAATTATATAAATCTATTAACCGCTTCTGCATAATATTAACTACCCTGCTGGTCATAATAATTATCTCCACCTAAATGGCTTATCTCAACTTTGATTTGACAAATATAAATGGCTAAAGCTTTTAATTTAGATAATAACCAAACCACCTGCTTCAAACCAAATTTACTCTGTATCTTCTCTTTAAATATCGTCACGAGGTCAATTCACACCATAAACATTCACACCTGCAAACCCTTCTACCAGTGTAATAATTAGACACAAGCGCTTTTTGCAACTTTTACAAGAATATCCTCCCTCCCTCCTTCTTGCTCTCCCCTTGAGGGAGAGCCGTAGAGTGGCTTTAGCACTTCCGGAGAGGGGCCTTGGTAGGTTATTATTATGTGATTGTAGAGGGAATTGGGAGAGGATAATAATATACCTAGATCTCTTTTGCATACTACCCCCTTCCGGAGCTCGATTGCATCGACCACCGACTTCCCCTCTAGGGGGAAGTAAGAGCGCTCATTTCACTTCTTGATTCGGGGGGTAATGGTGATTGTAAATCAGCCCTTCACTCTACATCTTACTTCCCCCGTGAGGGGGCGTGGAGATGGAGCCGAGACCTCCCTCTTCCTTCTTGCTCTCCCCTTGAGGGAGAGCCGGAGAGTGCTTTGCACTTCCGGAGCTCGATTGCAGGGACCACCGACTTCCCCTCTAGGGGGAAGTAAGAAGTCCCGTACCTCTTGCAATCTCCCATGAGGGGGTCGGAGATGGACTGTCAAGGCCAGCTTGTATCGCTACAGATTTAGTAAATTCAAGAGCACTATTTAACTGAAAGCTAGGCACAATATCTAGCCCAATTGCTAAATCAGGGATGAATATATCTAGCAAGCTGTTTGTACCACGAGTGGCTATTTTGATTTCACTGATATTTTCTGCCTGTGCTAATGTCTCATTTTTAAATGCATAAGCAGTATAGCCATTAAAGTTTGCCTTGGACCTATCATAAACTTCCCAATAACCAACTTGCTCATTACCTATTAGATCTCCTACTTTTAGATCTTCATAACTTTGCTTTGCTAAAAAAGCATCAACAAGATATTCTCTTGCCTGTTCTGTGGTTAGATGATTCGCACTCATTTTTACCTAATTTAATAAATTAATAATTTCGTTCTTTTAATATTTTTACGCCCCTAGGTGGATTGGTAAACCAATATGGAGCAAAGTAGCCACCTTTATTCACTTCTTTTAAAACAGGTAACGCCTGTTTGATTAATTTTTTGGAGAATTTAAAACAATGGAAATCATCGGGATTATGTTTTTTCCAAGCTGTATTTATATCATTATATTTTGTCCCACCTTTCTTTTTAAAACATAACTCTGCCTTATGATTAAATTCTTCAAAGAATTTGCCTGTTGTACCCGATAGCAGAAATTTATAATAATCTAAATCCTTAAAATAACGTTTAGAAAATTCTACAGGTGCCATATTGCCGCCAATGTCTTTTTTACTATTATTAGTTAAGAAAAAATTCATATTATATTCATATTCCCTACCACGATAATAATCTTCATGAAACTCCTGAATATCCAAAGGCCTTGTCTCACCAGTAGCTTTCGGAAATCTCATTTTCTCCATACTTCCAAGTAACTGCATATTATAATCTAACTCATCTGGGATATCGATATCCAGATCATTATCCATAAGTACTTTAAGATATTGCCAGGTAATTTTCCCCTCAGTAATCACCGATATTTCCATGGCTTTAATTTCCTTGGGTAATTTATCATCAATATAAATCTTATCTGTCGGATATTTCCACCTCTCTGCAAACTCGCGACTATAAACCATGTAAGTAACATCGTAGATTTTAGTTTTAACCAAATAATCTGTAGATTTAGCGTCAGGGTTATCTTGAGGTTTGATATTAATATTAGAAGTTAAAATCGACTGATACTCCCTATCCTTAGCCTCCCTCTTTTCCTCCTTAGTAGCTTCAGGAAATATATCAGAATTATTACTATACGCGAATTGACTCGTAAAGGTAAGGCAGATAAGCAAGCTCGATAAATATATTTTAAACATAGAAAGCCTTTTAATGAATGAATGATTCACATCTCTAATTTGATTCATAATAAAATTATTTAACCAATTCGTTTATTCTTGAGTTCAACATCCTCTCTTTTTTTATGTCTAAAATTACAACAATCAGAATTGGGAATATTGCCCATATAGATAAATTGTGATTTATTATTCTGGCGATAATGTAACCTGCTATTCCTCCAAGAATCCCTGTAGAAAAACAATATGATTTAAACTCCGATACTATTTGATTTTTTATAATATCTGAAAATATAAATTTCTTTTCAAAGTTTTTTATTCCTAATATATGAAATATCTTTAAGGATGGAGAAATATAATTCATCTCCCACTTATCCTCACCTAACTTTTTTACTCCCAATCTTCTTTCAATAAATTTGTCAAAGCTCATTTTTACCTCTTTTCCTATCCTTTAAATCTCTGGTTTTTAACCACTCTTTGTTCTGCTCTAGCCATTCATCTGCTAGAGCTTGGCCTTGTTCTATACCACCTGGGATTTTTCTATGTATGATGGCTTTTTTGATTATTTCCAATCCTGGTTTGGATCTTTCTCTACCTAAATATGCTGATAGATATACCCATTTATATGCTAAAATCAAATTTTGTGTCATAGGATAATCTCCTTCAAATTTACCCGTTGCATAAAATGATCCTATAGACAGTTGTGATCCAGGCTCTCCTAAATTTGCGGCTTTGTATGTATATTCAAAAGCCTTCTCATAATCAAATGCTTTAGTATATTTTAAAAAATCAGGATTAGTAAGAATAACCCCAAGCACCCCAAACGCCTCCATTTTCTCATCCCTCGTCATAGAGTTTTCAAATGCCTTTAGTTCCTCTGAATATACCCCCTCGCCATGAACATTAGCATAATAGAGATATTTATGATGCTCAGCTAGATATGACATATGGTCTTGTGAGCCAAAGACATTTTTATTCATATGGTCTTTCATTTTGAAGTATCCATATATTTCCTGATGGCTGGTTTTATTTGAAAGGTAACCTTGTCTTACAATATAGAATGCTTCTCTTAATTCTTCGTCACTCATAGAGTCTTCAAGCTCTTTTAATTCTTCGGCATATTTATTATCTCCATATAAATTTGCAAAAAACAATTCGCTATAATAGTCAGGTTTATCGATCATATCGCCTTTATCTTCAGGCAAAATATTCTGATCAAAATATTTTAACATTTTGTAATAAGAATATAATTCTTTAGCTGCAAATTCTTCTGAGATTGAATCACTACATAACTTATCCAGATGTAACCATCTTCCAGGAATATCGTCACTATAAGCCGGATCCCTCAAAGCCTTATTAACAGAATAAGCACAAGATTTATTAAGATTAGTATAATAGACAATGCCTACATAATAAAGCGCAGGCACAATAATTAAGATAGCTACAATCTCTTTCCAACTTCTTGGATTACTCATCGTTCTGTAGCTGCAAAGATAAATGGTCAAAGCTTTTAATTTAGACAATAACCAAACCACCCGCTTTAAACCAAATTTACTCTGTATCTTTTTTTTAAATATCGTCACTAGGGGGTCAACTCACACTATAAACATTCACACTTGCAAACCCTTCTATCAGTGTAATAATTAGACACAAGAGCTTTCTGCAACTCTTGCGGGCATAGCGACTGCTTATAGGGTGATTTTTGCAATCTTAGACTTAATTACTTATTGTATAGTTAAGGGAATAAATGGAATGGTATAGATAACCTAACATTCAGCTTGCTCTAAAACAAAAGCATTAGAGGTCCAAAAAAGAGGAGGAAGCAATATTTTTCCTACTAGATTTTTTGTTTCTGGATATGTAATTAAGCATGTAGTTTTACCTTTTTCAATATCCATTACTAACTTATATGGTCTATCAGCTTGATTTGATCTAACAAAAAATTCATGCTGACCTATAGGAACATTGATTATTTTTTCTTGCCCATTTGATAGAGTAATCATATCTCGATTGTCATAACCAAAAATTTCCGGCAATAAAAGGTAAATCATTTTATTCTGGCGTTTGATTGTAATTTTCTCAGTGACAAGACTAGATTCAATTGGTGTTGCTAGCCTAGCGGGGGTACAGTTTGATAAGGTTAAAATAATAAAAACTGTTAAAAGTAATTTTTGAATCATTATAATACATAGATATTAATAAATTTAGCTAAGAAAATAGCTCAGCACTATATATTCCCATGTGCGAAAGAGAGTCAAGGATTTAGCTTTTGGTATAAATTAGAACTTATTTTGATTGTAAGCAACATCAACTAAGTAACTAAGTATGCTACTTAAGTTACTTTTATCTGATATTCCATCAGTGTCATCAATATCCATGTTTGATAGATAAAAAATTACCTTAGGCTTTACAAACAAACTATCTGAGACATCAATTTGATGAAATAAAACGAGGTATGCTTAGAGAAAGAGATCAATAGCTAAAGTTTGTATTTCTT
>JABJNB010000019.1 GCA_018659145.1 Rickettsiales bacterium | reverse complement strand
TTCACTGACAGAAACTAAGTGCTCCCATATAGCATGCGCATTGGGTAACCTAGAGATGCCGCCCGCACAAATGATTAAAACCTTTAACATCTTCTTAACACCCATCTTCTTAACACCCATCTTCTTAACACCCATCTTCTGCCTGCTATCCACTACGCTAAACCGCGACAATTAAAAAAACAATAAAATTCTTTACGTTATAAAACATAACATTTCTCCTTGACCTCCCTTCAATTAATTTTATAGAAATCTTATTTACATTTAATTAGGATTTAGCTACCTTTCTTCCGACTAAATCATTGTTAGCTTTGACCATCGGTACCCTAACTATATTAATCATCAAATAAACTATAAAAAATGGTAAAAAAAATAGTATTAGCTTACTCCGGAGGCCTTGACACAAGTATCATACTTAAATGGCTCCAAGATACTTATCAGGCTGAAGTTATAACATTTACCGCCGATATTGGCCAAGGTGAAGAAATTGAGCCAGCTAGAGCTAAAGCTGCAGCCTTTGGTGCCAGCAAAATATATATAGAAGATTTAAAAGAAGAATTTGTCCGCGACTATGTGTTCCCTATGTTCCGCGCAAATACTGTGTATGAAGGCACCTATCTACTTGGCACATCTATCGCGCGCCCATTAATCTCAAAACGACAAATTGAGATCGCGAAAGAATGTGGAGCAGACGCTGTGTCCCATGGAGCGACAGGCAAGGGTAATGATCAAGTGCGCTTCGAGCTAGGATATTATGCCTTAAATCCCGACATTCAAGTTATAGCACCATGGCGTGAGTGGGATTTAAATTCCCGATCAAAACTGCTCAGCTACGCCTCAGAGCACAAGATCCCTATTGCTAAAGATAAGGAAAATGAGGCTCCATATTCTATGGATGCCAATCTACTACACATCTCATATGAAGGTAATGCTTTAGAAGACCCCTGGCAGGCTTTTGATCCACTAATGCTAAAGCGTACAAAAATTTTACAGGATGCATCTGATGAAATAGAAGAAATCTCTATAGACTTTATCTCTGGTGATCCAGTTAATATAAATGGCATTAAATTATCACCTGCAAATTTGTTAGCTAAACTAAATGAAATTGGTGGTAAACACGGCATTGGAGTACTTGATATTGTCGAAAATCGCTTTGTTGGCATAAAATCACGCGGCGTTTACGAAACTCCTGGAGGCACAATCTTATTACATGCACATCGAGCTATTGAATCAATTACTTTAGATCGAGAAGCCCTGCATTTAAAAGATGAGTTAATGCCTAAATATGCCAAAATAATCTATAATGGATTTTGGTTCTCACCTGAGCGAGAAATGCTTCAAGCTGCTATTGACTGCTCTCAAAAGAATGTTACAGGTACGGTACGCCTAAAGTTGCATAAGGGGGCTATTTACACCTCTGGGCGCAAATCACCTTATTCACTTTATAACGCAGATTTAGCAAGTTTTGAAGAATCGGATTACAACCAACGTGATGCCGAAGGTTTTATCAAGCTGAATGCTCTGCGGTTAAAAAAATAAGCTTTGACTATATAGCTAAGCAGACTAACAAAGTAAAAAAGACTGGGTCAAAAATCTGCCTTAGCTATTCTATTATTAATAAATATCTTACTCTCAAAAGCTTTTGTAAGTTACATTCTCGAGGTAATCATGCTCAAAATATCCTATAGACCCTTATTACTCATTACTATCATTGCCTTACTATCTGGCTGTATAACTCCAGCAAGCGAAAAATTATCTCGTAAACTTGATCAACTCTCAAAAGGCGACAACACAGATAAGATCTCCGCCTATCTAGACAAATTAGACAAAACTAAAATCACTGATACCAATGGTAAGTTAATACGCAAAACTATTGATCTTGGTGACATAACCATTCTCGAAAAACTACTCTTACAAGAAAATATAAATATAAATGCCAAAGGACTCGATGCGCATACGCCACTTGCTTACCTAGTTATTACCCCCGCTAAAGATAACAAGACTCATAGAGAGATGGGCAAGTTGCTAATCGATAATGGGGCCGATGTTAATGCTAAAGTAGAAGATAACAAAACAATTCTAATGCTAGCTACTGAATATTACTTGCCAGAAATCGTTAAGATATTAATTGATAATGGAGCTGACATAGACAGCAAAGAAGATAGTGGCGAAACTGCTTTGCACAAATCTAAAGAGGAAATTTTAGCTGTATTAGTTGAAAATGGAGCCGATATAAACACTCTTGACAATGAAGGCAACACAGTATTACACAAACTATATTATGTTGATGATGTAAAATTCCTTGTCGAAAAAGGCTTGGATATCAATTCTATCAACAAAAAGGGTGAGACAGCGCTATTTAACGCCTGTAATCCGCGTAGTTGCAATAATGTAAAAATAGCGGAATTGTTAGCTATTGGCTCAAATCCAAATATCCAAAACACAGAATCTATTACCTTAGCCCACCTAGCCTTAAACGCCATATCTCTCGAAACATTAAAAGTCCTCTTGGCAAATAATGCCGATATTACCCTTACTGATAATACCGGAAAGACTCCTTTACACTACCTAGCATTATCATTAAAAAACCTTAATTACTCAGAAACTGTCGAGATAAAGAAAGTATACGAGTCTGCAGCTTTGCTATTCTCTGCTGGGGCTGACCCATTGGCAAAAGATAATGATGGCCTAGATCCTTTCTCGATTGCTCACGATACTATTGCACCTATGATAACAGAACTTAAAAATCCATCCTCAACTACAAACCGCTAATAATATTTTGACCAGGTGAAGCTGAAGCTCGCAATTCAGACTGTGTCGTACAAATATATAAGAGTCTTTAGCGAGAAAGGCTTTCTAATTCTATTTCGGCACAACCTGTAATATTACACCCATAATAGTTGCAATACGTTGATCCCTTAGGGGATTGTCCCGAATCAAAATTGCAAAGATTTTCCTTCTTAAAATATGGATTCGGGACAAGCCCCTTAGATAGACAATCCCTACTACTCCCCCTATTGCAGATTAGTATTTATACTATATGCTCGGAATTGGAAGGTTCCGCCTTCCAATTCGCACTTGGGCCCTAGTATTAAGCTTGCTTCTTACTAGGGTTCGGATTTTGCTATAGAATTAATATATCTTACATTCCACCCTCCCCGATCATAGCTTTTACATTATTACTAGAGCTGACTGCATTATAAACTTTTGCATCCTTGCTAAGCCATAATATTTCTTGAAAAAAACATCTCCTTATTACATAGTAATCATTCTCTGCGACCCAATTAATACTGGTAATGTTGACTGGATTATCTCGCAAGACTAAACTTTTACACCACACACTAAATAAATGATACTCCTTGCAGATATTACAAAAAGATACAGTAAGGCCAAAGTAATAACTTAAGCCAATCCTAAGAATTTTATTTATATATTTACAAATGAGGTTTGTTATCAAATAAAGACATTTCTTCCAAATCAAAAGCAAAAGTCTTGCCTGAAAGAAATATGATAAACCGTATATAACTTCGCGCATAACAAAGAATTAACTAAAATTATTAATTTTAAGTGCAAAATGCTTACGAATGATTTTTCTTGTGAAAGATAATTTTTTATGACGGGAACTGCATAATATTCAAGTAAAAATTGTAGAGACGCAATATCTTGCGTCTCTGAGGTGCTAGATACAAATACATAATTATCGTCGGGATGTTTTTGCACAAGTAGGTCAAATGTTAATCACCCCTGCTTTACCTATTGTATTTGCAAATAGATCATCTACTCTTCAAGATCTCTGTAGCTTTATGATATACTTTCTTTTACTAAAATGGTACAAAACCTAGTCACACTAACAAATGTTAATTTAAAAGCTCCTGGCACGAGTAAAGCTATTTTAGATAACATCTCTTTTGAGATTAATGATCGTGACTTTATTACTATCGTTGGCCCTAATGGAGCTGGAAAGACTAGCTTGCTTAAAATAATTCTTGGTCTTGCAAAGCCATCCCAAGGAAATGTTACTAAAAACCAAATTTTAAATATAGGCTACCTGCCACAGAAACTTCATATCCCACAAACAATCCCTGTAAATGTTGGATATTTTCTTAAGTTAAATCAAAAATTTGATCATAGTCTTTACGAGAAAGTCATCGAGGATCTAAAAATAGAAAAACTACTCGGGAACCAACTATATAGTCTCTCTGGTGGAGAGATGCAAAGAGTCGTGCTCGCGAAAGCTTTGCTAAACAAACCAAATTTGCTGGTCTTAGATGAACCTGCTCAAAATTTAGATATCTCAGGACAGATTGAGTTTTACGAACTAATCAATAAGATTTACCAAGAAAAACAAATTGCAATATTGATGGTATCCCATGATTTGCATATGGTAATGTCATCAACTAAGAGAGTAATTTGTCTATTTAATCATATTTGCTGCCAAGGAGAACCTCAGATTGTAGCTGAAGACCCTAAATTTGTTTCAATATTTGGCGATAGTATGAGCAAGCTCATGTCTATTTATAACCACTACCATAATCACAAACATGGATGATTTTATCTTAAGAGCATTATTAGCTGGTACAGGCCTCAGTCTAATTACGGGAATTATTGGCTGCTTTGTTGTATGGCGAAAAATGTCGTATTTTGGCGACTCCTTATCCCACTCTGCTTTGCTTGGAGTAGCTCTGGGCCTATTATTTGGTATTGATATTAATTGGACAATTTTATTAGTTGCGGCGGTCTTTGCAGTCTTGCTCACTTACATGGAAAACAAACAGATTCTCTCTACAGACACTATTTTAGGCATATTAGCTCATGGTAGCCTGGCCATGGGTCTGATTGTTATTGGCTTTGTTGAAAATCAAGATATAGATCTGCACGACTTCCTCTTTGGCGATATTTTAACTGTAAGCTGGAAAGATATTACCTATATTATCACTGCATGTGTGATTGTTTATTTTGTCATGCTTACCAATTGGAAAAAATTTATCATGCTAACTATTAGTCGTGACTTAGCCGGACTGCAGGGCATTAATAACTTTAGATATCAATTACTTTTTATATTTCTCATGGCGCTGACTATAAGCGTTTCAATTAAAATTATCGGCGCTTTGCTAGTTACCTCAATGCTAATTATTCCAGCTGCCGCTAGTCGAAATATTACTAATTCTCCAATTACAATGTGCATCTGTGCAATAATTATTGGTATTTTATCGGTATGTATAGGTATTTTGCTTTCATATAATTTTAATACCCCATCAGGCCCTTCTATTGTTTTGGCGGCCATTGGTATTTTTATTACTTTAGTAATTGGCAAGTTATTTCATTCTAAAATAAGTCACTTCAAGCAAGCGTCTAATACCAAATAACCTTCTGTTAAAATTTATAGTTAATACCAGCCTTAATTATAAACGGGCTAGTTACTCTAACACCAGAAGGATTTCTTGCTGCTACGAAGTTTTTATCAAAAATATTATTAGCGTTTAAGTAAAATTCTGCGTTTTCATCAGCCCGGTAACTAAGTGAGAAGTCTACAGTATGAATATAATCAGTAGCCTCACTACCATCGGCTACAGTATTCATTTTATCTTGATAATTAAACCCAACTTCAAAATGCACAGCTTCTTTTTCCACTCCTAATGCAAGATGCACTTTATTCTCGGGAGCATATGGCAACTTATCACCAGATGTTACAGTTCCCCAAATATCATAATTGGATACAAACGAACTTCTAAACTCAGCATTACTATGACTGAAAACTACTCTCGATGGTAATTTAACACCAAAGAAATCAACATATTCTGATAAATCTTTATACGCCGCAAGCTCAATTCCAACAACATTTACCTTACCAGCATTGTAAGTATCTCCAACATTACTGCAACCAGATGAATCTGTACATTCACCGATTAGATTATCGTAAAAATTGGCAAAAGCTGCAGCTTCATAAGTTAGTTTATTGGTATTATATCTTGTACCAATTTCCACATTGATTGACTCTTCATCATCGGCCCCATCACTAAAACTTGTTGATGGCTTAAAGCCTTTATTTACACCAAGAAAATATACTCTGCTCTCATCTTGATTATAATTGATCGAGATTCCTGGCATAAACACATCAATATTATTATGCGCATATGAATTTGTTACTCTACCCATTTGCTTATATTCTATATGCTCATAACGTAGGCCCGGTGTTATTGTAAATTTATTATAGTCAAACTCATCAGTCACATAGGCTGCAAAAGATGTACCTCTTGTGACCTTGTTATTTGAATCTTTAGTACCAAAATCTCCGCTTGAAGCAAGTGACATATTGCCACTAGCATCTATAGCCCAAGCGTCCTCTGCTTGATATCTAGTTTCATCATCTTCATGCAACCTGAGTCCTAATTCAACATTATGAGTTTGATCAGCAAGTACTCCAGCAAACTTCACTGTTGTTTGAATACCTTTGGCATCATATTCACGATTATTTGCTTTAAGATTAATTGTTCCTGAGCTATTTCCTCTCAGAATACTTAACTCTGATGAACAAGCCGTTGTATCAGCAAATATCTCATTTAACTTATCACAACTGCTATTGGCGGTATCAACACTATTTACCTTATACCAATTACGTTTAAACTGATTATCATACACTGTAGTTACGATACTTAAATTCTCTCCTTCTAAAGAATGAGTTGCACTTGCTCCCCTATGAAAGCCCGTAAAATTATCCTCGGCACTTCCAGCATAACGCTGGTAAGGATCAGCTGCATAATCTTCATCAGATAACCCAATATAAGTTTCATATGAGGTTTGTGAATTAGTTGATAACTTAAAATCTACCTCTTGATACATGCCAAAGAAACTATTATCTGGCTTGTAGTTCAATTTAGCTAAGAAATCATCAATATCATAACCCGTATCACCACCCGTTTTATCAATAGATTTAAAACCTGTAGTTTCTGAATGGTCATAATTAACTAAATAACCATATTTATCATTACCATCTGAGAATGTGTATGAATATTCAGCTAAATCATTATTACCACTACCAATAGATACTTCTTTTAATGGCTCATCTGTAATAGATTTTGTTTTAATATTTAATGCACCACTTGTGGTTATTGGACCCGACCTAACTGCTGATGCACCTTTTAAGACTTCAATATTTTCGGCTTTTTTAAGATATGGAAAATAATATGCAGATGGAGAAGCATATGGAGCCGGAGCAATTAATATATTGTCTTCCATTAACGTTATACCTTGGGACCGCTCAGACCTACTGCCTCTCATTGAAATATTCGGACGCAACCCATAACCATCCTCATCATACCCATTAATACCTGGAACGGTTTTCAAAGCCTCTGCAATATTAGTGTAATTATGAAAGTCCAAAATTTCATTACCAACTGACTGAGCAGAACCAGAATTGGTTATTTCTTGGCCAGACCCATAAATAATAATAGAATTTTCATCATTTGCCGATAGATTGACGCTTATTAAAAAAGTGGCTATAATTGTAGTGAATTTATATTTAGTCATAATAAAAATGGCGAAGTTGCGAATAGTTATCATTTGCATTTATGCTGTGTTTTTAAATATGTAAAGATGTTTTTAAAGAAAACTAATAAAAACAACATTCAAATCGACCAGATTTTATACTTTATTGAAGAGTTATACCAGAATTATACCGTTCTGCACTCCTCTTATAAAACCTCTTATAGTGGTGATAAAACTATCATTGCCTTTGGTCTGCTTGAAGATATTAAAGATCTCTCTGGCCTAACAGCTAAATTGCAATCAGATGAGCAAATAAAGCTCTTTGGTTATTTTTCATATGAGGCTTTTGATGAAAGTAATACTAATGAAGATAGAGATTTTCCCAAGTTAAAGTTTCAACATTATCGCAATCATATAATTATCAATCACGCGAGCAGTAATGTTGAATTTGAGCTAGAAAGCGAAAGTTTGTTTAACAACATATTGGCATTTAAACGCCATTCTCATGAGACTAAATCATACGAACTACGTGGTAAGCTTAACTCTAATATGAGTGATAATGAGTTTATGCAATATGTCGAAAGCATTCGTAGGGACATAGCAAGTGGTGAATATTATCAGCTTAATTTAACTCGTAAATATTTCGGTGAATTTAAAGAACAGGCTGACTTTACCTCTATTTTACTTGGGCTAGCCCTAGAATTTCCGTCGCCCTATTCAGCTCTAATTAGGCATGATGATAAGTATATTATATCATCTTCGCCTGAACGTTTTATTCAAATAGATCATGGCAATATTTTATCCAGGCCAATTAAAGGCACGATGCCAAAATCCTTAGGCAGCACTGCAACAAATTTATATAATAGCGCAAAAGATAGGGCGGAGAATTTAATGATTATAGATTTAATGCGTAATGATTTAAGTTTATCGGCAGAATTTGGTACAGTGAAGGCGGGCCCATTATTCGAAATCGATGAATTTGCTAATCTCTATCATATGTCGACAAATGTTATGGCGAAGAAAAAGGCTGATTTAACAAATCTTGACGTTATTAAGTCCGCCTTCCCTCCAGCCTCAATGACCGGAGCCCCCAAGCATGCTGTAATGAAAAAAATTACAGAATTGGAAACGTTAGAACGGGGCATTTATTCAGGAGCTATTGGTTATTTTTCCGGTAGCAATTATTGTGATTTTAATGTTGTGATCAGAACTATATTATTCGATGGTAAAAAATTCGAATATCAAGTTGGCGGAGGTATTACCTACGACTCTGATCCACAACTAGAACTTGAAGAAACCCAAATTAAAGCCGCCAAAATAAAAAAAGTGTTAGGCCTTAAGTAAAACGTAGGGGCGAGGTCCTCCCGCCCAAAACACACTCCGAACCTTATCATGCACGAGAAAACCTCCCCACACCAAAAATCAAAGATTAGATAAATGTTCCTTAGGATTAACAGCTTTACGACCTTGCCTTAAGCTAAAATATAATTGCGACGTTTCAACATCACCACTTAAACCAACAGTTGAGATAACTTCACCTTGTTTAACCAGCTGATTTTTTGTTACATAAACTTCATTATTATGCGCATATGCTGATAACCATTCATTATCATGCTTTATTACAATCAAATTACCATAGCCTTTAAGGGCATTACCGACATAAACTATCTTGCCTGAAGAGGCGGCCTTAATTGGCGTACCTTTTGTTGCACTAATATTTATACCATCATTTTTAATCCCGTTACGTACTTGGCCATATTGGGAAATAATTGGACCAGAGATAGGATAGATAAATGTTTGCTTTTTAGCTGACATAGCCGCTCGCTCAGTCTTGCTAGCCAAAGTAGAGCTCTTTCCTTTCGGCGGCTTATTATCCGAATAGACAATGTTATAAGGCAAGATTAGAATTTGCCCTGGTCTTATAATATAAGGCCTAGATAAGTTGTTAATAGAGGTAATATCATTTGAGCTAATACCATATTGATTAGCAATAATGGATATATTTTCAGCATATTGAACAATATGCGTATTACGTTCTGAAGGTATTTTAAGTTTATCACCTGGATATAATTTATATGGCGGTTCTAAATCATTAGCTTCAATTATACTTCGAAGCGGTATTTTATTTTGTTTAGCGATAATAAAAAGAGAATCTCCAGATTTAACTTTTATGTAATTCTCAATTTCTTCATTCTTTGTTGGAATAACTTTAGCCGCAACTGCGCTCTTAGGAGCTGGCCGTTCATAGATAGAATTGTCCTTGATATTCTTACCATAGAAATTATGCCCTTTATAAATTATCTTAGTTGGCTCCTGGGAGCATGAAGCAACAACGAATATGTATAATATGATAATAATATGCCGCAACATCCAAAAATAACCACAAAGTTTCCTATCCCCTTATAAAAAAACTCCACCCATTTAGCAATCCTTTTAATTATATAATAAACTAATACCAAGGCCCATCTATAAATGGAGATTTAATTGAATATTTTCTAAGTAGAAATTTTATGTAAGAAATGAAGGACTAGCCAAAGCTAATTCGAATTTCTTATACCAAATCCCATCT
The DNA here is from genome assembly GCA_018659145.1 of Rickettsiales bacterium. Classification (GTDB taxonomy): domain Bacteria; phylum Pseudomonadota; class Alphaproteobacteria; order Rickettsiales; family JABIRX01; genus JADHOX01. The sequence goes on along the minus strand of JABJNB010000019.1, from coordinate 3,830 downwards.
TTGTGAGCTGGCATGAGGATTTGGTATTATATGCAATTTATGCTATAAAATAAATTAGTAAATTATGATTTATAGGCGGGATTTGGTATAAGTACTTGACTCAAAGTTAATAAGCTCCTAATAATACCCGCTCTTAACTACCGTAGCAGTAGTTAAGAACTTGTCGCGGGGTGGAGCAGTCTGGTAGCTCGTCAGGCTCATAACCTGAAGGTCGTAAGTTCAAATCTTGCCCCCGCAACCAACATCACTTCCAACAGCATCTAACAACCTCCATCAAACCCTTACCTAGCAAAGGATCTTAGCTTTCACTAGTCTAACTAGGTTCCAGTAAGTTTATTAAAATCTAGATTTTTTTAATGTATATATTAATGTATAGAAGAAATACATTAAACATATATGCCCCGAATTAACGAAAAACTCACGCACAAGAAAATAGCTGAGGCAAAGCCAAAGGATAAAGATTACTTTCTTTTTGACCAAGATGGCTTGAGAATGATTGTGAGACCAAGTGGATCAAAGGTTTGGCAGCTACCCTACAAATTCAATGGCAAAAATAATATCTACACCATTGGTAAATTTGGCAATGATGCGGAAAAGATAAGTTTAGCTCAAGCTCGCACACTTAGAGACGAGGCAAAAGGCCTATTAAGCAAAGGTATCAACCCTTCTCACCAGAAGAAAACATTAAAGCAACAAGCAATAGCAGATACCGAAAAAACTTTTGAGAAAATAGCTGAGCAATGGTATGCAAAGCAAAGCTGGACTGAAAAACACGCCAAAAATATTAAAAGCAGGTTAGAAAAAGATGTATTTCCAATTATTGGTTGGAAAGCAATTAAGGATGTAACTATTCAAGATATCCTTCAAATATTACGAAATATTGAAGCTAGAGGAGCAATCTCTGTTGCTCAAAGAATCGCTGGATATTGCACCGAGATATTTGATCTTGGTTATGTTATGGGAGTTTGCGAATCAAACCCTGCACTTGGAAGAGCCAAGTTCTTAAAAGCTCACAAGGTTAAAAATAGACTTCATTTATCAGAGAAAGAATTACCCGCTTTTATGAAAGCCTTATACAGCTATGCAGAATATAATATCACCGGCCTTTCTGTAAAGCTCCTCCTCCTAACCTTGCAAAGACCAGGTGAGATAAGAGGTGCAAGATGGAGTGAGTTTAACCTCAAGGACGCTATCTGGCATATACCAGCAAAGCGCATGAAGAGAGGTCGAGATCACTTAGTTCCCTTACCCAAACAAGCATTGGAGCTTCTTGATACAATCAAAAGCTTAAGTGGTGATGGAGAGCTCTTATTTCCAGGAAGATTAGGTCATAAAAAGCCCATATCAGATGTCGCAATGATTAAGGTGGTTAAGAAGTTGTCTAATAACAAGATGACACCTCATGGAGCAAGGCATACAGGATCAACTATACTGAATGAAAACAACTATAACCGAGACTGGATTGAACGCCAACTATCTCACGTTGAAGACAATAAAATCCGCGGCACATATAATAAAGCCAAATACTTAGAACAGCGTTTTGAGATGATGCAGTGGTGGGCGGATTATTTATACCAATTAAAAAACTGCTAAATAGACAATGCCAAAGAATAAAAAGTACAAAGGCGAACTAGCATCTCCCATAAAGATAAAAAAGCCCCCGGCACCACCAACCCTACTAACGCATTGTATAGATGAAAAAGAAAGGCATCAAACTCAATTGAATCATTATGCTAATGAAACTAGCCTGCATGTTGTTAAAGAAAGGCTAAGAAAGCTGGATTTGTTGTTAGATAAAAACGGTATTGATAAAAATGATCCGGATAAATGGTTTAAATTATCTTATGAATTATCATGTGAGCATGTTCCTGGATTTGGAGACAAAAGTCATAAATTAAATGAGCCAAAAAAATGGACACTAAAAAAGAAACTAAAATTACTTAAAGATTTTCAAGGCGTTAACCAAAAATTCAGTAGTTCAAACATCTGCTCAATATTAGCAAAAAAAGAAGAGTATAATAGTTATACCCCAGAAGCACTAGAAAATCAGATGAGTCTCATGAAGAAGGACCCAGTAATAAAAACTTATTTCAATATAAAAGACCATTTCCCAGAAGCGGATTTTGCTGATGATTTTCTGAATACATTGTTGTTGGCAATAGAAGGCAAGGACAGAAGGCAATAAAATAAGAAAGTGTCACGATAACCCACAACCCCCATTCTTATATACATATCTGCTTATATTATAATCTCATCTATTAACAAACTAATGAGATTAAATATGTCCAAAAAGATTCTTAGGCTACCACAATTAATGTCCAAAACTGGGCTTGCTCGCTCAACTATATATCTACTCCTTAAGCAAGGGGCGATGCCAAAGAGCATTAATCTTGGCCAAAGGAGTGTCGGGTGGCTGGAATCCGACATTGATGCCTGGATTGACTCCAAAATTCAATCTAGGTCTTAATATGAACAAGGATAGGAAGTTTTACAACTTACCAGAAGTATTAGAAATCACAAGGTTAAAACCAGAAACATTAACCAAACTAACCATGCTAAGGAATTTTCCAAAACCCGCTCTTTTAGGTAAAAAATTATCTTTATGGCGAGGGGAAGATATTCACCAGTGGATGGATCATAAATTTCGCTGGTAATCCTAACTTGAATTGAGGTAGTTGCTCGTAAAAACAACTCCATAATGTTTATGCGTCACTCTTTAAACGAGTACTCGGTTCGGCATTATTGGTTAAGGGGGTAAGAATGGGATCATAGCAAAGCCCTCAGTTAGAGCAAGGCCGTAAGGCTGAATCAGACAACGCTATGGCGGGTTATTACCGTGAACTGATTTGGAATATAATGAATAGCTGTTATATTCTGCCTTTCGTACTGTGACTAACTCCGGAAACTATTTTGGAACTGCATTTGTAATGATATGGCAAAGCCTAACCTAGGTGATTTAAAGAATATGTATTTGCAACTATGTAAATTTTCTTTGAGTCTCTGGGTTAGGGTGAACTTTGCCAATCGCCCAATAACTTCACCAAAAACTATTATAGCTCAAAGGCTTTAAATAAGTTCTTACAAAATGGATTTTGAGTCAGGAATTAAAAAAATACAATTTTTATTAAACGTTGAATAACAATCAAATTATATCAAGATCATGAATGACTGGGGAGGAAAAAGAGAAGGTTCTGGCAGACCAAAAGGCAGGCTTAACAATAAAACATCAGAGCTAATAGAAAGGGTTGAAGAAAAATACCCTGATTGGTGCCCTATTGAGCAACTAGCCAAAATCGCTAATGACGAAAAAACGCCGTTAGAACTACAAATCCAATGTTGTTTGCGGGTTGCCTCCTATGTCTACTCTAAGCCTAAGATTATGATTGAGAATCCAGACAGCAGCAATTTAATTCAAATGATTATGGAGGGCAGGAAAAGATCAGGCATAGATCTTGATAACTAGACCCTCTTGATGACTAGGATATTATAAACCTTCTTTCCCGCAATAAAGCTTAGAGCCACTGAGAAGACTCCCTTCAATCCCATTAAGAAAGCAATTATGTGTATATTTTCCTTATTATAAAATAGCCAGATAGTCTTTTCTAGAATTATCGATGAAATATCATAACAAAACATCGTTACAATTGATATAGCAACGAAATCTATCACAGGTCTGATTTTGGAATATCTTGCATTGGCAGTAATCAGAGATTGTATATAAGCTAAAATACAAGGTGTTTCGTAAGCGTCCGGTGAACCCGGTCTATCTTAAAACTCAATCCAGTTTAAGATTCCATGGCAGCAAGTCTTCAATCTTTTTATGGTTATAG
>JABJNB010000018.1 GCA_018659145.1 Rickettsiales bacterium | reverse complement strand
GAGACTAGAAACAGAAAGGCATAGAATTGCGGCAGGTAGAGAGGTAGCATTATCTAAACATGAATCAGAGGTTAAAATTGCTGAGACTCAGGCTAAAGCTCAGCTAGATGTGGAAGCTCTCAGATCTCGGGCTGAAGAAAGAATGTTAGCGTCTGAAGAAAGAAGATCTGCAGAAAGACTATCTGCAGAAAGATTACTTATTCAACAAGCAGAATTACGTGCTCAAGAAAGTAGAGTTCAGCAAGCGCGACTGGGTAGGTTTCAGGAGAGAAAATTAGAGCAAATAAAAGCTCAGAGTTCTGAAAGGGCTAGGATGGTTGAGGTTGCACAGCAAGCAAGAGAAGATGCTGTAAGAGTGGCAGAGCAAGTACAACGAGATGCTGTAATAGAGGCAGAGCGAGTTCATCACACAGCTTTTCAAGCAGCGGGATTCGCTGAGACTAAAAGGCAGGAGGATCAAGCTGAGCAAGCATCAGATACAGCTATTGTAAATACTTTTATAAGATCATTAGCTGCAAAAAATAAAGCTATGACTGCAGAGGTGGCAAAATTATCTGATCTTCTTAGTTTGGATGTGGAGGTTTTGCGTAAATTATATGATGTGAAGTCTATTGCTGGTAGTAAAGAATTAAAGCTTGAATCTATAGATGGTTTTAAGTTATTGGCTCATGCAAGGAAGTTAGTAAAGGCTAATTTTGCTAGTTTTGATGGGGTTGCAGATAGTGGTTTAGATGTTGATATGCCAGATGAAGATGTTTGGAAGAGGGTTGAAGGTAGAGATGGAGATGGAGCCAAATTTAGTACGGTTTTAGGTTCTGCTGCGAGATTAGCAACAACTGCTTTAGCAAATGCAAAAGCTATTGATGTAATAGAAGGAGCTCGTCAGGCTTTATATAAACAAGGTGTTAATATTGATAATAATCCAAAGGCATTCACGGATGCTCTAAAAGCTATGCCAGCTTTTGAGCCCGATGTAAGAGATGCGATCTCAGCTGGTCTAGATGAAATGGATTTAAGTGGATTACGTGGCAGAGAAGCTAGAGAAGTTATGAAGAATGTTGCAGAGATTACAACTAAGCTTGGTGGTGAACATAATTTTGTGGATTTTGTAATTCGTAATTATGAATCTCTTGGTGAAAAATTAATCGCTAATAATGTGGGGCTAATTACCAAGTATGCTAGAGATGGTGAAGATTTAATAGAGTTATTAGGGCATGTTAAAAACACAGATATAAAGGACGGTATATTAGGTAATAGTAAGGCTGCAGATTTAATTGTCAGGGCTGATCCAAAAGGAGCTGTTTTGCGTAAATATTTATCAAAATCAGATATTGATAAGAGCGTGGCGATAGATCTTGTTGAAGCATATTCTGAGGATGTAGATCAAAGAGCTAGAATTGAAAAGAGGGCGCATAAAGATGATAAATTTGCTGATAAGTTAGAAGATTATGGTTTTGAATTTGAAGCTGGGCCAAGCAAGATTCAGGCAAGTGATACTCACGAGAAAAGTTATTCTGCTCCGAGTCCTTCTAAAGATTTTAAAGCAGAGCCTACCGTTAGTATGACAACAACTGTTTTGAAAGGTGGTGTGATTGCAGGTGTTGCAGGTATTGCGGTTGCGCTTCTAATGTTCCCAATAGCTGGCGCGGCCATTGGTTGCCTTGCTTTTGCCGGTACATGTGGGTATGATAAAATGACTAATGATAGTATCAGAACCAATAATTCTGTAAATTATAGATCTTCTGGAGCATCGAAAAAAGATACACAAAATTTATTAATTAAAAATGGTGCTGACACAGGCCGGTTAGAAGTTAGAGATGGTCATGCAGCTAAAGTAAGAGAAGGTGCAGGGAAAGGAAGTGGTTTATCCATATTTCAATGAATTAATCTTGGACGGGATTATCTCGCCTGATGACCTTCCGACTTCCCAGCTCCCGGGGAAGTCGGTGGTCGATGAAATCGAGCTCCGGAAGGAGGCTTTTAAACCATTAGCTTGCTACCTCCCCCTTCCGGATTTGACGGTCCCGAGATTGCTCTACCAAGGGCGGGAGGACCCCTCCCCTACGAAGGGTGGATATGAGGTTAGCAAACAGATTAATTTAATGAGAAATTTAAGAGGATATTATCAATAATTCCATTAATTGGTATTTGGACAAATATTATCTTTCGTAGGGGCGAGGTTTTCTTGCCCGGAACAAAGAGAGATCCGTATTGTTGAAAGACGGGCGAACACATGGCTTCGACACTACGAAGGGGTGGTGACGTTAAGGATTTGTCTTACGGGGCTGTGTTTTTAAATTAAGATTGTGTCTTTGGAACAGTTAGATATATGTTTTTTTTGCGAATTAAAAACTTATCTTATGTATGGAACCTTAATTGGGATTACAGCGCCAATTAGTTGGTCGCTTATTCCTCTGCTCACATATTATCTCAAACATCTAGATCCTCTGCTAGTTATGGCTTTGGTGTTTTTTATGTTTTTTGCCATTGAATTTATCAGGCAATTACTTATGAGGAAGTTGGTTAATCCAATGAAAATCCCAGCAAGGTTTTATCTTTATGGAATAATTGGAATTTTTGGTTTTCATATATTTTACTTCTCCGCGCTTCGCTTAGCACCAATCATGCCTGTCTATTTGATTATTAATAGCACGAGTATTTTTATTATCATATATTCTAAAATTCTGCATAATATCGAAATTAGGCCTAATCATAAATTAGCTTTTCTGATTAATTTTTTAGCCATTTGCTTAATAGGTTTTTCAAAAGCCAGTGAGGCCTTTGAAATGCATCATTTAATAGGTTACGCAATGGCTCTGCTGGCTGCTAATTGTATGGCTTTTTATACAGTTAAGAATAGAGATTTTATGGATGTGCCAGTAAGAAAAGTTAGCTACGTAATCTTGATTTCAGGGTTTCTAGCTTTGCTTTGTTATTTGGGCTTTAATGATAGTTACATAACCTATATCTCAATTACTGATATCCAGTTGTTATTACTGCTTGCGATTTGGCCTATAGGTTATTCCTTCTTTAGCTGGGTTTATGGCGTTAAATATGGCGATATAAGAGTCTTGTCGATCATTGCCCTCATAAATCCAGTATTTGGTAGTATTTGGCTTATTGTAGCTGGGATTGAAGATTTTAGTTGGATTGTCATCATTAGCCTTGGCTTGATCCTATTTGGATCATTAATTGCACGATCAAAGTGATCGCAAATCAATTCGTTTAAAAGGGGCGTCCCTAATCAAAATCACAAATTTTTTCCTTCTTAAAATATGTATTATTTTTGTATAATTTATTTTGAATAGCTTTGGCTATTCAAAAAAATGCTACCAAAAAATCCAAGATCTTAAGAATAAAAATCTTTGCAATTTTGATTTGAGACAGCCCCTTAAAAGATTATAATTATTCACGAGCGCAGATGTATTTCGTGACGATATGTACGCAGGAGATGAGATGCTTGTTTGGGGAGGTTGTGGATGGTAGTATGGTTTTGAATGAGGTTGGGGAGGTTGTTGAGAGAGAATGGAAAAACTTGGTTTTAAAGTTTAATGATATTGAAGTTAACCGATATGTAATTATGCCAAATCATATGCATGGAATTGTTAACGTAGGGGCGGGGTTTTTCCGCCCGGAAACATCGAGTTCGGTCTGTGAAGGGCGGGAGGACCCCGCCCCTACGAAGGTTGGGTATGAGGCGCCCGGATGAAGGGTGGGGACAATATTAGCTTTCGAATTGTTCTAGGAAGATTTTGTCTTCTAGGGGATTGTCGTGGTCGAATAATAGGGTGGCATAAATGTCGAATTGTTTTGATACCTCTACTTTTCGAACATCCCGGAACTCGTAGAAATCAGCTACAGCACTAACTGGTCTTTTATCTGGAGTTAGGATTTCGAAAGTAACTTTTGTTTGCTCTGGTAATAAAGCGCCACGCCATTGTCTTGGACGGAAAGGTGAAATTGGGGTCATAGCTAGAACATCGCAAGCTAGCGGAATTATAGGGCCTTTTACTGCAAAGTTATATGCGGTGCTTCCTGCAGGGGTAGCTATTAATATTCCATCACCCACAAGTTTAGGTAATCGACAAACACCGTCAGTGATAACTTTAATATGTGCAGATTGCTTGGTCTCTCTTAAAAGGGAAACATCGTTAAAAGCTAAAGTTTTAGAAATTTCATTTTTAGGGCCATAAGATGTCATTAATAGGGGATGTATATCTGTTTTTTTAGCGGATTTAATCTTGTTTATAATATTCTCATCACCTTTATATTCATTTAGTAAAAATCCAAGTGAACCACAATTAATTCCATAGAAAGGTAGGTTATGGTCCACATATTTATGGATGGAATGCAGCATAAAACCATCGCCACCTAAAACCAATATAGCAAAAATATTTACATTTTCCGAGATCGTTTTAGTTAAATAATTTTCATATTGAGCGATGAGTTTTTTTTCAAGAAGCTGTGCTGCCTTGGATTTATCAGCTAGTAATAAAATTTTTTCAGTCATGAGATAACTAAATTGATTGATTTTTATCTTAAAATGTCTTTTTTCTAAGAGGAGTTTAAGGAAATCTTAAACCCTCACTATAGTTTAAATTATCAAGTAAATGCAAGAATATAAAACAAAAAATCTAATTATTGGCTCAGGGCCAGCCGGTTATACAGCTGCAATCTATTCAGCTAGAGCAAATTTAAAGCCAATTATAGTTGCTGGAATGCAACCTGGTGGCCAACTTACTATTACAACCGATGTTGAAAACTTCCCTGGCTTTAAGGATGTTATACAAGGACCCTGGCTTATGGAGCAAATGGAAGGGCAAGCAAGATCAGTTGGAGCGGAAATCATTTTTGATTTTATAACAGAAGTTGATTTTAGTGAAAGACCTTTCAAAGCTAAAGATAGTAGCGGTAATACTTATATCGCTGATACGATTATTATTTCAACTGGAGCTGAAGCGAAATGGCTTGGAATGGAAAGTGAAGAATTCTTTAAAGGTTATGGCGTATCTGGTTGTGCTACCTGTGATGGATTCTTTTTTAAAGATTCGGATATATTCGTCGTTGGTGGTGGTAATACTGCAGTTGAAGATGCTTTATATTTAACAAATTTTGCTAAAACAGTAACCATCATTCATAGGCGTGATGAATTTCGAGCAGAAAAGATTTTACAAGATCGTATTTTTGCTAACCCCAAAATTAAAATTATGTGGGATAGTGTTTTAGAAGAAATTATTGGTGATAAGGATCCCAAAAATGTAACTTCTATTAAAGTTAAAAATATTAAAACAAATGAAGTATCCGAACATAAAACCTCCGGTGTTTTTATTGCCATAGGACATAAGCCAAATACATCACTTTTTAAAGATGTTATAAAAATGGATGATGAGAATTATATTATCACGGCTCCAGATAGTACGGCGACCAATATCAAAGGCATCTTTGCTGCTGGAGATGTTCAGGACAAAACTTATCGCCAGGCTGTTACTGCCGCTGGAACTGGATGTATGGCTGCTTTAGAGTCGGAAAAATCATTGAATCATTAATTATAGGGTAGGGTTTTTTCTCCCGAATTCTAGAGCTAAACTTATTAAAGAAAGTACATGATTAGAATAGGACTCTTATTTTACGTTATATCTATAATAGAGATAGTTATTTCCATTTTAATGATTCCACCAATGATATTTGGTTATATCTTGGGAGATTCTACATGGCATGGGTTTGCATTATCTTTCTCAATTTGTTTCTTTGTGAGTATTAGTATTTTTCTTAGCTGTAGGGGAGGGGTTGTAAAAGATATAACCATTAAAGAAACCTTCCTGCTTACCTCCCTATCCTGGATTTCATTAGCCTTCTTAGCATCCCTGCCTTTTTATTTTTCTGGGCTGGAGTTATCTTATGTAGATTGCTTCTTTGAAGCAATGTCTGGCGTGACAACCACTGGAGCTACTATTTTTACCGATTTAGACCATAGTCCTAAAGCCATCTTACTCTGGCGAGCTATTTTAAATTGGATTGGCGGTGTGGGTGTGATCATGCTCGCGATCGCAATTTTGCCAATACTAAAAATTGGTGGAATGCAATTATTTCGCTCCGAGTCATCAGACAAATCGGATAAAGTATTCCCAAGGGCTCAGCAAATATCAAAGGCAATAGGTGCTATCTACCTAGGGTTAACGGTAATTTGTTTTTTTCTATATTGGTATTTTGATATGTCGGTTTTTGATGCTGTGGTTCATTCTTTTTCCACCGTCTCAACTGGAGGCTTCTCATCTCATGATGCCTCTATTGGATTCTTTGATGATTACCGTATTGAGATAACTGTAATTATTTTTATGCTTATTGGTTCAGTACCTTTTCCAATCTTAATAAAATGTATAAGCCGAGACTATAAATCATTTTTTCGTGATCATCAAATTAGAATGCTCTTTGTAATCTTGTTGCTTGTTATAGCTCTACTATGCTTTTGGCTAATGGAGAATAAAGGTTATGATTTTTATACAGCTTTACGCTATAGCAGTTTTAATGTCGTCTCTATCTTAACCACCACAGGATATACATCTTATGATTATTATAGTTGGGGTGGATTTGCTGTTATCTTATTTTTCTTTATTGGCGTGATAGGTGGATGCACAGGTTCCACAACCGGTGGTATTAAGATCTTTAGATTCCAAATTTTATTCAGTACTGCAAAAGAACAATTAGCTCGCTTGATTCATCCGCATGTTGTCTATACTATTCACTATAGTGAGAACTCAGTTAGCGCAATTGGGACTTCTGCTGTAATGGGATTCTTCGTCCTGTTTACTTTCTGCTTTACAGTTATAGCGCTCTTGCTCAGTTTTTCTGGCTTAGATTTTATAACCTCTTTCAGCGCGGCAACTTCTGTTATGGCTAATTTAGGACCTGGCCTAGGGGATTTAATTGGCCCATCTGGTAATTATGCAAGCTTGAGTGATAATGTAAAATGGATATTAACAGTTGGTATGATTGTTGGTCGATTAGAAATATTTACAGTATTCATCCTGTTTACTAAATTATTTTGGAAAGATTAATATGCAGAAGAACCATTATCTAAAGCTTAGTTTTTTATTAGCAGTTGGCTTAATATCAGCTGTTTTTATTCTGCAATATGGTTTTAATATTTTGCCCTGTAAATTATGTTTATTGCAGCGTTATCCATATTATCTAATGCTTTTATGCTTAAGCATTTTATATTCATTTAGGCTGCATAAATTTGATAAGTATTTTCTATATTTAGTTACTCTGTGCTTTTTTGCAACATCGGCTATTGCGCTCTATCACTCTTTAGTTGAGCTTGGTTATATAACAACACAATTACATTGTGCTTCAAGCTCTCTATATAACAACTTAGAGGATATGCAAAATTCAATAATAGGGCGGCCAGCTGTTAGCTGTGACGCTGCTGCATTTAAAATATTGTACTTATCTTTATCTAATTGGAACTGCCTCTTTGCTTTATCTTGTAGCATATTGGGAGGACGGATTATTATAAAAAATAATTAGAATCAGCCTTGTTTTTACATAGCTCTATAGCTATATATAATGCTATGTATAAAAATAATATTAAGATAGAATTAAAGGATTTGCCAAAAACTATTCCAGCTATCATGGATAGTGAGGTGTTTTTATTGCCTGGCGCGGAAGTTGTATTTAAAATAACAGCTTTAGGATTTAAAAAAATAATTGATTTTAGCTTAAAGAATTCAGATAGATATATCTCGGTTTATAATACTCGTGCCCTAGAATCATCGCAAGGTAAGATCGCAACAATTGGTAAAATAGTTAAATTTTTAGAATCAAATAGCGGAAAATATATCGTGGTGGTTAAAGGGTTAATTAGGTTCAATATTGTAGAAATAATAAAAATCGATAAAAATATTAACATATTACAACCAGATTATAAAAACTTTACTGATGATTTGTTTAGCAAGAATTTAATTTTTAAAAATCGTAATTATCTAAATGAAACAATAAAAAAATATTTTCTTAAAACTAATAACTCCATTTTGAAAAACATTAATTTAAAGGAAATTACAGATATAAAGCTATTATCACTATTAATAAATCAGCTCAAATTCAATAAATATGAAAAGAGAAAATTATTAAGATCTAATAATTCTGAAGAAATTAACAGCTTCATTACCAGTCTTTTAGAATATGAATTAGCTATTGTTGAAAGCCGTTCTGAGGCTAAGCATTAAGGTTTTTATGCGGGAAGCACGAAGGTAGTTTTTATTTGATTCTTAGGGGCGGGCCTATATTTTGAGCATAACCATCAGGTAAATAACTTATGGAAGATACGCATACTTGTACACGAGATTCAAGATTTTGCGTCTCTACATTAACTTAGGAGATCAGGGGAGAGAGGTAATCAAATATTGAAACGCTTGGCGTGGAAGCTTTTGGGGATTATATCTTCGCCTTTTTCTAATGAATTGATCAAAGTCTGACTACTTCCGCTTGATAGGGTAAAACCTAGATTAGCATGACCGATATTGTAATATAGGTTTTGATATTGGTTTGAATTGCCAATTAATGGGAATTTGTCGCTGGTAAGTGGGCGGAATCCACACCAAATATCTGAGAAATTTGATATGTCATGATCTGCTTTTATAAGAGTCTGCATGTTTCTCTGCATGAATTTTATACGTTTCTTATTTAAATCAGAGTTAAATCCTGTAAAATCATAAAGACCAGATACCCGGGTATAATCTTTTAATGGCGTGTAAACAATTTTGCTATCATGATCAATGAGACATTTGCTTAACTTTAATTTATGATGATTAAAGCTATAACCTTTTAAAGGCTTTATTGGTATGTCAACATTAAGGCAGGAGTTTAGGTCCTCCACGTAACTCCCTGGAGTTACAATATATTTGTCTGAAGAAATCTCTGTTTTGTCAGTTATAAGACTTCTTATTTTTCCATTATTAATAACTATATTTTTAATATTCTGATTCGTTAAATAAGTGAAATTGGGATTTAATTTCATATATTCAATCATGTTAATGATAAGTTCATAAGCGTTACCACACATATCATCTGGAAAATAGATAGATCTATTATTACCGCTAATATATTCTGGGACAAAGTCTCTAACTTCATTACCACTAATTACTCTGTGATTTATTTTGTATTTATCAAATAAATTGATTAAATTTTGTACTTTCTTAAAAGAGGATTCTTGCCGAAATATTTGAATTGATCCCCTCTTATCTAAATTTAAATTAGGAACATCAGTTAAAATCTCATTAAATGCTATATGGCTTTTATGTGCTAAAGCAAATAAATCATCATAATGTTTTGGTGTTTTTTTTGAGTTTTTTAAAAAATTAACACACCAATCGAGATTTTTTATTGCCTCTAAGTAATTGATTGTAATGGGGGTGTTATTAGTTAAGCAATTCTTAATAATATATTTAAATATATTGATGTCGCATACAGAAAAAATATGTGAGAAGCTTAACTGGCCTCCGTTTTGAAAAGAGCTGCCTAAGCCCGCAGAACTATTCTTTTCAACCAAGGTAACACTGTAATTCTGCTTTAAGGCAAAATATGCACTCATGGTGCCTATAATGCCGCTCCCTAAAATTGTTATATCTTTGCTCATATGCTTATGTTGTGTCGTAGGGGCGGGGTCCTCCCGCTCATATATACCAGAATACAAATCTCTTTTGTATCCGGGCGGGAAAACCCCGACCCTACGATTAATTTGGTAGTGCCAAGTTATGGGGGTTGATATAGTGATTAATTTCAGCTTTTAATAAATCTAACTTTTCTGCTGAATTTGCTTCGCACCTAACAACCAATACCGCGGAAGTGTTAGAAGCTCTAACAAGCCACCAACCATTCTCATTTGTCACGCGGGCACCATCAATATCATTAAACTCTATTTTTTCATCCCTTAATTGATCTTGTATAGCCTTAACTATCTGAAACTTTTCTGCCTCACTACATGGTAATTTTATCTCATTAGTTGCATAAGTTTTTGGTAAACTATCTAAAAAGTCATCTAATTTAATATTATTACGCGAGATAATATCCAAAAGTCTCAGACCAGCATAAAGCGCATCGTCAAAACCATAATATTTATCTTTAAAGAAAATATGACCACTCATCTCGCCAGCAAGCAGGGCATTTTCTTCCAGCATCTTAGTTTTAATCAAAGAATGACCAGTTCGCCAAATTATTGGCCTGCCACCTGCTGCTCCAACTTTGTCTACAAACACATTACTTGCTTTAACATCAGCTATGATGGTGGCGTTGGGTGTTGTTTTTAATATATCTAATGCAAAAAATGTCAGTAATTGATCGCCCCAAATAACTCGTCCCTGGCTATCAATAACACCAACTCGATCTGCATCACCATCAAAAGCGATACCAATATCTGCATTTTGCTTTTTTAACTCTGCTTTTAATTGCTCAAGATTTTCTTCAATTGTTGGATCTGGAAAGTGATTAGGAAAGTCACCATCTACTTTATTGTTAATAACTGTATGTGTTCCAGCTAATTTTTTGACTAAATCATTATTTAAATTAGCTGCAGCTCCATTAGCCGGATCCCATACCACTTTAAGATTAGGGTTAATTATTATATCTTCAGTAATACGGTCTAGGTATTTTTCAGTAATATTTATACCTTCTATAGAACCAGTACCTTTGACAAAATTAGAAGACATAGCTTCTTTTGCTATAGTTTTTATATCTGCACCAAAAAAAGATTTTCCTGCTTTGGTAAATTTAAAACCATTATATTCAGAAGGGTTATGTGAGGCCGTTATAACAATAGCATAGTCGTTATCTATAGTGCATGCAGCGTAATATAACATTGGTGTTGGCACTAGGCCGATATCAATGACTTTAATACCTGTTGAGATTAAGCCTTCTATTAAGAAATGGCGCATTTCTGGTGAAGTATGCCTGCCATCATAGCCAATAATAACAGTTTTATGTTCTGAACTAGCAGATCTCGTGCCAATTGCTTTACCAAGCAATAATGCATCTTGGCTAAAGAGGTCTTTGCCAACTATACCTCTGATATCATATTCTCGTAGAATGGTGGGGTTTATTTTATGCATAACACTAAATGTAATTTATTATTGTCCTCGTTTGTAGAGTATGATTTCTGAATCTAAAAGCTTTTTTGGGTCTAAAATATTTCTAGTATCATAAATGATCCTGCTTTGCATTAACTGACTTAAAGCTCTATAATCATAATTTTTAAATTCCGGCCATTCAGTTAATATTATACAAAGATTACTATTGTGAAAAACATCCTCCGCTTTTTCAGTTATTGTAATGTCGCCTTTAACCAGATTCATAACTTGATCCTTTTGCGCTTCTGGGTCATAAGCCTTGATATTGTAACCTAGGGCTAATAATTTATTTATTATTATTGTTGATTGGGATGAGCGAACATCATCCGTACCAGCTTTAAATGTTAGGCCTAAAATTGCTATATTTTGGCCTTTGCCAACTAAGATAGATTGAATTCTAGTTACGAGATGGTTAATTGTTGCATCATTTGAAATGTTAATAGATCGGATAATATCACCCGAGACATTATTATGCTCAAAACTACGTGCAAAAGATGCTGAATCCTTAGGAAAGCATGAACCACCAAATCCAGGACCAGCATTCATAAAATGTGAGTCGATGCGTGCATCACTTGTAACAATTTTTTTTATATCTTCGTAATTAGCCGAGACATTCTCAGATAAATTAGCAATCTCATTAATGAAGGCAATTTTTAATGCCAAGAAGTTATTAGCTGCGTATTTAGCAATTTCAGCACTTGCTGGATCAGTTTCAATATAATTAACATTTTGATCTATCAAAGGCTGGTATATATTGGTTAATATAACTCTAGCTTCTTCTGCCTCAAATCCAACTACTATCCGATCCGGTGACAAGAAGTTTTCTATCGCCTCTCCTTGAGCCAAGAACTCAGGATTTACAGCTAGTAATAGCTGGCGATTATGTGATTTTATATAATCTTTAAGCTTTTGATAAGTGCCGATAGGAGCGGTCGATTTATTAATAATCAGGCAGTTATTAGAAGCGTATTTAACTATGTCTGATAAGGCGCTATTTATTTGCGACAAATCAGTCTCAGAGGTTGCATAATCAAAGGGGGTACCAACGGCAATAAAAATAACATCTTTATTTGCCAGCTGACTTAAATCACTTGTGAAACTAATAGACTGATTCTCTAAAGCTTCGCTAAGTAAGTTATCTAAATCTTTTTCAAACAGGGTAGACTTACCCCGGCTTAAAGCTGATATTTTATTAATATCTGTATCAAAGGCTGTAATATTATGGCCTAATTTACAAAAGCATAAAGCTGAAACTAAGCCAACATAACCCGTTCCTATTATAGCAATTTCAAGCTTGGGCATATTGTTATGAATATTTGGCAATTATTTGTTTAAAATCTTCGGATTCTAAAGATATTTGACCGAAGCTAATATTAGCATCAAGCCAACCAGATGGACTACCGCAATCAAAACGTTTTTCTGTGAATTCTAGAGCGTAAAATTTTTGAGTCTTGAGCAATTTACCTAACGCATCAGTTAGCTGAATCTCGCCACCAACGCCTATTTCTTTTGCATTTAGAATGTCAAATATCTCAGGTTGGAGAATATAGCGGCCTATCATAGCGTAATTTGACGGCGCTGTACCGACTTCTGGCTTCTCGACCATAGATTTTATTTCAAGTAAGTCACCTGCATTTTTAAAGTCGATAATACCATATTTAGAAACTTGGTCCTCTGGAACCTGATAAACACCTATTAAATTCGCCTTATCTGGTAATTGATTAAAAGTTTCAACCATTTTTGACATAAAGCTTGTCTTTGATTGCAGCAATTCATCTGCAAGAGTTACAGCAAATGGCTCATTTTTTATAAAATTACGTGCACACCAAATTGCATGACCAAGTCCTAATGGCTCTTGTTGTCTAACGAAGGCTATTTGACCAGCTTCTGGCAACCAGTTTCTAGTTAGAGATAATTCTTTATGTTTTTGCTTAGTTCCTAAAACATCTTGCAACTCATAAGCATGGTCAAAATGGTTGTTAATGGCATTCTTATTACGACCTGTAATAAACAGAAATTCATCTATACCAGCTGCCTTAGCTTCATCATAAGCATATTGGATGATTGGCTTGTTAAAGACAGGTAGCATCTCTTTTGGCAGTGATTTTGTAGCTGGTAAAAACCTGGTACCCAAACCACCAACTGGTAAAACTATTTTTTTGACATTCCCCATTTTATCTACTTGTAATCTAATTTAAAAAAACTATAAGCTGTGAAATCATTAGCAAATTAATTATTCTTATCAAGGATTAGTTACCTATAAATGGTTAAATATAAATTATATCATTTTCCACTATGCCCATTTTCACGAAAGGTTCGTCTTTTCGTTGATGAAAAGAACATTAAACTGGATCAAGCCTCAGAATATTTTTGGGAAAGAAGATCATCATTTCTTGCTATCAATCCAACCGGCCAAGTGCCTCTCTTATTAAATTACGAAAATGAAAATTCATATCGCGGCAGTTTAAATATTTGTGAATATTTAGAAGAAACAAATAGTGGTGTGAAGCTAATAGGTGATAATCCAGAGTTAAAAGCTGGAATTAAAAATATAGTTAATTGGTTTGATGAAAAATTTTATAACGAAGTTAGTTTTTATATTTTAAATGAGAGATTATTAAAGTTTTATAAAAAGAAAACGATTAACAATATTACCCCAAACCCGCATTATGTTCGGGCTGCACGTATTAACCTAACTTACCATATGGAATATATGGAGTTTCTGCTCAAAAAAAGCAAATGGCTTGCTGGTAACAAAATAACTTTAGCTGACTTTACCGCGGCAAGCCACTTATCTGTCATTGATTATTTTGGTGATATCAATTGGGGCTTAAGCGAAATTGTCAAAGAATGGTATGCTCTAATAAAGTCCAGACCAAGCTTCCAACCATTATTAGAAGATAGTATCTCTGGTTACAAAGCTATTTCTAATTACTCAAATTTAGATTTTTAAACTATTCACAAAGCTCATGTATAAGTTACCTAAACCTTATCTTATTTATCTAGGAAATGCACAAACCAAGGTTGGAGCAAAAATAGCCGATGCCTTAATGACTTGGAGCAAATCAGATGTTAAGGCTTATTGCTCTCTAGATGACTGCAAAGTGACTTACGACCTACCGATATTAACACCTCAAGCAGCAGCATTAGCCGGAATAGAATCAATGGTTATTGCTTTTGCTAACTCAGGTGGCTTCTTAATAGATGATGATATCAAAATGGCAGTACGAGCCTTAAAATCAGGCCTCGATGTTATATCTGGTATGCATGTAAGATTGCAGGATTATCCAGAGATATTAGAAGCTTGCAGGGAATCTGGTAAAACGGTTTATAATATTAGATTTTATGATGGCAAATTAACTACAGATGATGGTAGTAAAAGATCTGGCAAAAGGATACTAACGGTTGGTACGGATTGTAGTGTTGGTAAAATGTTTGCATCTTTGGCGCTGAATGAAGAGTTACAAAAGCGTAATATTAATAGCAAATTTGTAGCTACAGGACAAACTGGTATTATCTTATCAGGTGAGGGGATTGCAATTGATGCTGTTATTTCTGACTTTACCGCCGGTGCAGCAGCTATACTCTCGCCAAATATTGCAGCTGAGGATTTTTATGTAATTGAAGGGCAGGGATCTTTGTACCACCCATCTTTTGCAGGAGTCTCACTCGGCTTACTACATGGTTCTCAGCCAGACTATCTAGTTATTTGTCATGATCCCTTTAGAGAGAAAATGCGTCACTCCGATTACGACATGCCTTCAATACATGATACTATTAATCTGAATATGATGCATGCTTCACTAACTAATAAAAACGTTTCTGTGAAGGGGATCATTTTAAATCTCTCACAAGCTAGAGATCAAAGTGAGAGAGAAAAAATCAAAAATGAATTTGAAGATTTATATAATTTACCAGTCGCGGATATCTTTAATTTTAAGGTAGATAAGATTGTGGATAATATATTAAGTTAGGTTTGTGTGTCAAATATTTACAATTCCCTATAGAGAATCATTTCTTGCTAATTTATACGATAATATAATTCGCAGTCATGATTTAAATCAATTAACAAACTTGGTTGTTTTACTACCTGATCAACATTCAGTTGTAGCCTTCAAAACAATCTTTCGAAACAAATATAAAGGCTCTTGCTTTTTGCCAAAGATTTTAGCTTTATCAGATTACCGCAACATTGCTAAAACCTTTAAATTAAAGCTAGAGCTAGAGTCATTTGAGGATGCTAACTTTACTGTGAGATGTAATTTAATCAATTTTATTACTAGCTTAAACTATCTAGAGCTAGAAGATAAAATGGTTGTAACCCAGGATTTACTTAAACTATTTAGCGAGATGCATCAGGGGGGAGCTGACATTAAAAAAATAGACTTAAGCTTTTTAGGAAAGGCTAAAGATGAGCAAATTTTATTGAATATTTTAAAAGATTTTAATAGATATGTAGCAAAGCATAACCTAGCGCCAAGTGAGTATATCTTAGACCATCATAAATCTGACATATTATATCAATTAGCTAATAAGCTTAAATCTGGTCACTCCCTAAATAAACAAGTTATCTTGGCTGGATCTAGCTTGAGCTTATTTATTACTGAGAACCTAGCAAGAGCATTAATTAGCTATAAAAACTCAGCGATTTACTTAAACGACTTTAATGATTCTGGCTTTGATTTAGATAATGACTTTACGCGTGAGCTCAAGACATCAGCCACAACATTAAAATCTATGACGGCAAGAACTACTGCTAAAAAACAGCCAATTAGTTGTAGAGTTTTTGAATCAGAATATGCAGAAATAGATTATATAAAAACTCAAATCCTAGATGATAAGCAGAAAGTTATTGTAAATAGCAATAGCCTTAGAAGTAATCTTACTATGGTTGACGACCCATATTCTTATGCAGATGATGTGAGTTTTCAGAAATATCTTATTAGCAGTTTCTTTAGTAAAAAAACTAGCTGTAAAGATCTAAGGAGAGCCGAGTTATTTAAGGATAAGTTATTCCAAGATTTTATCCATAACCAAGAGAAAAAACAAAATTTTGATATTTTTGCCAAAATAAGCAAATTAGAAAAATCATATTTGGAGCAAAATTTCTATCAACAATATCAAGATTTTAAGAAGTTATTGCGGCATTATAATATAAGTCTTGATTTGGACATAGTTAAATTATTGGAGGCATTAGTAACGCAAATTGCAGATAATAGTTCTGCTGAAGAATTGCTAGAATATGGTTTATTGGAATCATATTTATCTGATATAAAATCGTCAGCCCCATCAGCAAGCTTTATCTATTTCTCATATGAGGCAAGATTATCTGAGCATGATAATATATTAATTAGCGGCTTAACTGATCAGTCCTGGATTAATCAAGATAATTACAATTATATATCTAGTGATGCGTTAAAACAATTTGGTCTCAGATCTGAGGCAGATTATCAACTTTTAGCAATAGCGGATTTGTTAATTTTATTAAATTCTAAGAGAGTTCAGCTAACCTTAACGGATGATCGGGCTAGTGATATTCTCTCAATTTTATATTATATGGAGTCGCGGGGTGTAATTAAGTTTGACTATGTAAAGCCACAGGTAAAGCAAAAAAAATCACAAGAGCCATATGCAATTATGGAGCCGGGTAATAAAATAACTAAAATGTCTGTATCAGAGTTTGCATTATTATTAAGTAATCCTTACGGACTCTATGTCAAAAGGGTGTTAAAGCTAACAAACTTACAAAAAATATATCAAACTTCTATTAGGCGAGTTTATGGAGTGATTATTCATAAGGTTATCGAAGATTATACCGAAAATGTTAGTGATATAGAAATTTCTAATAGGCTTGAATATTTACAAAACTCTTATCTAAAATATACTGAGCAAACCGCCTTTAAAGATTTATTTGGGTTGTTAAGTAAAAAGGTAAATAACTTATTTAAATGGTGGTTGAGCAAAAATGAGGCAATAAGTTCTAATTCTAATAGCACTAAGGTGGAAGTGAAATATAAAGCCCAAATCCATCCGCAGATAATGTTTTCGGCCATTATTGATCGTTTAGAAATTTATGCTGAGGGGCGGTTTAAATTGGTGGATTACAAAACCTCAAAATTGCCAACAAAATCTGAAATTGAATCAGGTATTTATAGCCAATTGATTTTGGAAAGTCTGATTTATATCAAAGCCAATAATTTGACATTAAACCATGTGGAAAATCCTATTCTAGTTCAATTAGTTGGAGATGTAAACTTTGTCCAAAATAATATAACTGAGATCGAAAATTTTGCATTAAACTTAACTAAGCATGAAGATAATATCATGCAAATATTGGATATTTTCTTAGAAGCGGGTACTAAGCTATATAGCTTTCCTCGGAATACTACTTTACAAAAATATAGTGACTATGTACATATAACAAGAAAAGGTAATTAAGTATGCTAGAAGTAATAGGAATCGGTAACGCAATTTGCGATATCTTGGTAAAAGTGGAAGATAGTTTTTTTGAGAAGATCCCATATGAGAAATCTTCAATGTCATTAATCTCACATGATGAAGCTAATCAATTATTAGATTTTATTGCTAGAGCTGAATATAAATACACAATATCCTCTGGTGGTTCAGTTGCAAATACTATGGCACTACTTGCTAAATTGGGTGTAAATAGTGAATTTGTGGGCAACGTATCTGAGAATTTCTATGGCAAAAGATTCGTCAAAGATATCACAGCATCTGGAGCTAAATTTATAAATTTACATGAAGAAGAAGATACCACGTCAGCAAAATGCATAGTCTTAGTCGCAGAAGATGGAGAGAGAACATTATGCACATATTTGGGCTGTAGTAGCTATTTGCGTTTTGATGATAAATTTATCAAAACAAATATAACCAGTAATATTAAATATGGTTATTTGGAAGGTTATATTTTCGATAATCCTCTAGCTACAAAAGAAATCTTCAAGGTACTAACAGCAACAGCGGATATAAAATACATCCTTACTTTATCAGATAAAGGATGCATTGAGCGTAATCGTTCTGTGATTACAGAAATTATCAAGTTACATACTAATACTTTAATTGGTAATGACTCTGAATTTGCTGAATTGTTAGATTTAGATAGTTTAACTAAAGATAATATTGAAGCTGCATCTAGCTTATTGCAGCTTTACCCTAATTTAGAGAATCTTGTTATTACTTTTAACAAAGTAGGATCTTGCTACATTAATAGATCTGGAATTACATTTGTTGCAACAGAGGCAGTAAAACCTTGTGACTCTACAGGGGCTGGGGATGCTTTTGCAGCTGGTTATATTTATGGGCTAGTTAGAGATCTTGACCCAGTAAAATCATGTAAGATTGGTAATGTATTAGCTGGTAATGTTATTGCACATTTAGGTGCTCGCCCTGATATCGCAATGCCTCTTATTAATGAACAAATTAAAAAAATTGCATAATATCGTAGGGTCAGGGGCATCCCTCTCTTGGTAAAGCGAATATGATGTATCGTGGGCGGGAGAACCCCGCCCCTACAAAATATAAAAAATATGAAGGATAAAAATATTAGTCATCTTAATTTATGCCGAGTATTTTTGCTCGGGATTTCCTCCGGACTACCATTGGTACTTGTGCTATCAACTTTTGGTGTTTGGTTAGTTGATGTTAATGTTTCTAAAACAACGATTGGTTTATTTGCCTTAGCAACAACACCATATAGCCTAAAATTTCTATGGTCGCCTTTCATTGATGGTATAAGACTACCTGGATTACATAAAGTGCTAGGTCATCGAAAATCATGGTTAATGCTCTCCCAAGCCGGACTTGTAGTTACCATAGTGACTTTATCTAGCATAGATCCAGCGGAGCATTTATTTCTCTCTGCGGTAATCGTGCTCGCGATAACCTTTTGTTCAGCTACTCAAGATATTGTTATTGATGCTTATCGTATTGAGCTTGCAACTGATAAAGAGCAGGGGATGTTTGCCACTTTTTTAATCTATGGTTACCGGATTGGAATGTTAATTTCCGGCGCTGGAGCATTGTTTTTAGCAAGCAGTATGGAATGGCATATTGTTTATAAGATTATGGCTGGAATTATGGCAATTATCGCCTTACTAACTCTGAGCTTTCCTGAAACTCAGAAGAATAAAGAAAGCTCCAAGACATCTTATGGTGAGTGGATAAAGCAATATGTATTCTATCCTTTTCTAAACTTTACTAAGAATGATCAATTTATATTAATCTTAATATTTATCATTTTATATAAATTTGGTGATGCTTTTGCAGGCATAATGACCAACCCTTTTTTACTAGAGCAAGGATTTGATAAAATAGATATTGCAAGCATCGTCAAGACTATTGGGCTAGGCTTTACAATGCTAGGATTGTCTATTGGTGGAATTATAGTTGCTAAAGTAAATTTAAAAAACGCCTTAATATTTTGCGGTGTCCTGCAAGCTTTAAGTAATTTAATGTTTTGTGTTCAAACTTATTTTCCTGGTGACAAACAAGTTTTGATGCTAACTATAGGGCTCGAGAATCTTACTGGAGCTATGGGAACAGTAGCCTTTGTTGCCTTTATATCTAAACTCTGCCACAAAAACTATACCGCAACCCAATATGCATTATTATCATCATTTGCATCATTTGGACGAACATTCTTTTCATCTGGTGCTGGAATAGTTGCAGATAATTTTAATTGGATTATGTTTTTTTCAATTTCAACGATCCTAGCAATTCCTGGTATCGTGATGTTACTATTTATTAAAAACAATATTTTAGATAAAAAGCCATGAAAGTCGGAATACCTAAAGAAATAAAAAATAATGAATTCAGAGTTGGTCTAACACCTGATAAGGTAAATATCATAGTCAGTAACGGACATGAAGTTTTTGTTCAAAAAGATGCAGGTAGTGCTATCGGTTATAGCGATACACAATATTTAAATGCTGGAGCTAAAGTTGTGGATACTCTGGCTGATGTTTACAAAAATGCTGATTTAATCTTGAAGGTAAAAGAGCCTCAACCTGAAGAATTAGCGATGATAAAAGAAGGGCAGGTTATTTTTTCTTACTTACATTTAGCTGCTGAAAAAGAGCTGACTGAGGAATTAATTAGACGTAAAGCTATAGCTATTGCATTTGAAACACTTACAGATGATTTTGGTAAATTACCATTATTAAAACCTATGAGTGCTGTGGCTGGTCGTGTTGCTATTCAAGCTGCATGTTTTGCTCTGCAAAAAAACAATGCTGGTAATGGATTGTTAATTGGTGGTGTTGAAAATATTAAGCCATGCAATGTACTGATTCTTGGTGGTGGAGTTGTTGGTGAGAATGCTGCTTTTGTTGCAAGTGGTATGGGAGCTAACGTTGAAGTCTTAGAGAAATTTGATAATCGGATTGCAGAATTAAGTAAGCTTTATCCAAATAGATTTAAAGTTAAGCCATTTTCAGATGAGTTACTTAGAACTCTCTTAGTGGATGCTGATGTAGTAGTTGGCGCAATTTTATTACCTGGTAAGTCAGCTCCAAAGATCTTATCAAGAGAACATATTCGCTTAATGCCTAAAAATTCTGTTTTTGTTGATGTTGCAATTGATCAAGGAGGCTGCTCAGACACTTCGCGCCCAACAACCCATTCAGAGCCTACATATATTGAAGAAGATGTGATTCACTACTGCGTAACTAATATGCCAGCAGTTGCTGCAAAAACAGCTACTCTAGCTTTAGAAGAAGCGACCTTCCCATATTTGCTGCAATTAGTAAATTCTGATATTGAAGAATTATGTAAGACTAATGTTAATTTTAGAAATGGACTAAATGTCTATTATGATAAATTAGTTAACAAATCTGTAGCCGATTCCTTAGGGTTGGAATATAGCGATATATAATTAAGCAATATGCAATTTCTTATTAAGGATTACCAAACTCATATCTCACTTGGAGTTTATCCTATCGAGCTTAGAGTTAAGAATAAGGTCTTACTTAGCATTAAGTTTGATTATCCAGCGGATAAAGCGGCGATAAGTGATGATTTAGCAGATACAATCGATTATGACTTAATTGTAGCGGCTATAGAGCAGGCGTCTGGGAATAAGCATTATCACCTTATTGAGCATTTAATAGCCGAGTTGCATAAATCTATCTCGGCTATAGATTCGAATATATCCAATCTAAAAATTTCCTTAAAAAAATTATCCGCTATTCCAAAAGCCGATTACGTTAAAGTAACATTATAGAGCCGATCCGCCTGGGATCATGCAAAAAATTATAATATCGGTATGATGAAAATATTCCGGTAGATATGCACCCTCATTGCAGCAGGACTTCCTGCCCCTGATAGAGTTTCTGGGCAGGAGGACCCCCGCCCCTACGGGATTTTTATTAATACCATTTAACTACTAGGCAGTAGTGCATATTGGTTCGGCCCTAGATTTTTATTTCAAGCAACAACTCTGCTACATCAGTATGAATAGGGCAATTCGTGAAATTTTTTAGACTAGCTAGATTAGCTGCGTAATTATCATGTGCTGGGTGATTGTTGAAATAGATTACAACATCGTGATGCTCTAAGGCTTTTAATGTTGCTAGAGTATGGTTTAGGCAGCCTAGGTAATTATTAGCTATCAAGATTACTTTTATATTTAAATCATCAAGCAGATCTATAACTAGCTTATCTTGATTGATTGGTACAAAGACGCCTCCAACACCTTCTATGAAGCTATAGTCTTTTTGCTTATTTGCGGCCAAAAACTCCTTAGAAAAAGTTAATAACTCATCATAGGGGATTTGGGTATTTTCTAACGCCGCCGCTTGATCTGGTGATAATGGATTTTTGAAGAGGAAAGGGGAGATTTGTTTTAAGGCGGGCGGGAGGACCCCGCCCCTACTATTAATATCTCCGCGTCTTAAGCTATTTAATATTTTATAACTATCTGAATCGCTAAAATTATCTGAATCAATACCTGTGATAATAGGTTTGATTGCGGCAACTGATTTATTCTCAGCTAATAAGCTTTCAATGATTTTGCTTAAGATAAATGTTTTGCCAACATCTGTACCAATGCCAGTGATAAAATAAGGTCGCATACGCTAATCTAAGTAAGTCTGGCCAAATAGCTCTATATGTAATTGATTAGTTTCTTCTGGTAAGAACTCTACTACAACTTCCGTTGTGCCTCTATGCATAAAACCTAATTGCAAAGCTGCATACTCAGATAAATCAATAATTCTATCACCAATAAAAGGCCCTCGGTCATTTACCTTAACAACTAAACTCTCACCATTATCCAAATTCGTCACTTTAACGATCGATGGTAGAGGTAATGTTTTATGAGCAGCTGTTAATTCATTTTTATTAAAAGCCTCACCATTAGCGGTTTTTTTATTATGAAATTTATCACCATACCATGAAGCCACACCTATCTCAGAATAACTGTTATCAATCTCTGGTATATAATCCCGACCAGCAATGCTATAAGGATTACCAACTTTAAAAGAGCCTTTATAAAGAGGGTCCAAAGGTTTAAATGTAAATGAGAGTAAAAATGTTGCTATCAATAAAATGCCTAAATTTTTCATATCTTCTCCGCAAACATACCAACCGTTGCCGCAAAGTAATTAGAGTTATTCCAATGTTTTAGAATATCAAAATTTTCAAAAGTAATAAAGACTCTATCATCCAATGTCATAATCTTTACTCTCTGCTCTAATTCATGCTCGGTGAAGATTAAACCATCTTTACGCTTAATACCATTTTTATGTAATCTTGCTAATGATTTAGCATCTTTAGAATCTTGAATTTTATTATCACTCTCAACTTCATATCCCCATGGAACAGAATCGTCCCACTCACGCGTAGATAGGTAATTAGCAATTGATGCAATTATATCTAAATTGGTGTTCCAAATATCTTTCTTACCATCACCATTACCATCATAAGCATAGCTGTAATAGCTTGATGGCATGAATTGACATTGTCCATTAGCACCAGCCCAAGAGCCTTTGAATTCTGCGATGCTTACTTCTTTATCATTTAGCATCCTGAGTGCAAAAAATAACTCCTTCTCAAAGAAATCTTTACGCCTGGTATTATAAGCCAGATTTGCTAGTGATTCAATAACATAGTAATTACCAACATGCTTACCATAATCAGATTCAATACCCCATAATGCTAGAATATAACCGGTTGGAACATTAAACTGTTTTTCTACTGCGTTTAAATCTGAATATAAAGCCTTCTCATGAATTCTGGCTTGCTGAATACGTAAGTCATTTACGTGATTATTATAATATTCGGCAAATGTTTGCTTTCGAGTATATTGTTTATGATCATGCTTTTTAAAGACTTCTTTTAATTTTACATCTTTAAAAGCTAAATCAAAACTCTCCGAAGTTATCCCTGCATCAAGAGCTTTGGCTTTGATTTTTAGCTGCCATGATTCAAACTTTTCTTCTTGCCTATACTCATCCCGCATGCATGATGTAGAGATCATTAATACAGTGATGACCAAAGTCAGTAACTTAGTATTTTTTATATTAAATATCAGCATAACAAATTTTTTCTTCTCTTTGACCTGGATGAGTTACAGCGCCATCTCTGGCTTTTGAAACTGTCTGAGCATATTTCCATAAAACGCCACTAGTATAGTCATTTTCCAATGGTTTAAAACTCGACCTTCGCACATCAAGCTCGCTATCGGTTAAATCAACTGATAGAA
The DNA here is from genome assembly GCA_018659145.1 of Rickettsiales bacterium. Taxonomy (GTDB): domain Bacteria; phylum Pseudomonadota; class Alphaproteobacteria; order Rickettsiales; family JABIRX01; genus JADHOX01. The sequence continues at coordinate 70,343 of JABJNB010000018.1, read as the reverse complement.
TTTTTGCCTCTGCGTCAATCGTAATCATATCGCCATTTTCAAGTAACCCAATAACACCGCCATCATAAGCTTCTGGTCCAACATGACCAACACATAAACCTCTTGTTCCACCAGAGAACCTACCATCGGTAATAAGCGCTACTTTCTCACCCATACCTTGACCGTATAAAGCTGCGGTTGTTGAAAGCATCTCACGCATTCCAGGACCACCTTTAGGGCCTTCATAACGAATAACTATTACATCATTCCCTTTATATTCCTTGCGCTCAACTGCTGCAAAAGCATCTTCTTCACAATTAAATATTAGGGCAGGTCCAGTATGTTTTAAATGATTTAAACCAGCTATTTTTACAATAGCACCATCTGGAGCAATATTACCCTTTAAGACAACAACTCCTCCTGTTTTAGTCAGCGGGCTTGATGCTGGATAAATAACATCCTGGTTTGGATCTAATGTTATTCCTTCAAGATTCTCGCGAATTGTTTTACCGGTAACAGTCATCTCATCTCCATGAATATAACCATTATCCAATAAAGTTTTTAGAATAACCTGAATTCCACCAGCTTCATATAAATCTTTCGCAACATATTTACCACCTGGTTTTAAATCAGCTAGATAGGGAGTTCTTTCGAAAACCCTGCCTACATCAAAAATATCGAAATCTATCCCACATTCATGAGCCATAGCCGGAAGATGCAGTGCGGCATTAGTTGATCCACCAGTGGCAGCAACAACAGCTGCAGCATTTTCAAAGGATTTGAGGGTTACGATATCACGAGGTCTTAGATTCTTTCTGATTAAGTCAACTACAAGCTTACCTGATTCAAATGCATATTCATCTCTACTTTCATATGGAGCCGGGGCGCCAGATGAGCCGGGAATCGCCAAGCCTATAGCTTCTGACACGCAAGCCATTGTGTTCGCGGTAAATTGTCCGCCACATGAACCGGCAGATGGGCAAGCAACTTTTTCTAAATCAATTAATTCTTCTTCACTCATCTCTCCAGTTGCGCATTTTCCAACACTTTCAAATACATCAACCACCGTTACATCCTTGCCTTTATACCTTCCCGGTAGAATGGAACCACCATACATAAAGACAGATGGAACATTTAGCCGCAGCATTGCCATCATCAGCCCAGGTAATGATTTGTCACAACCAGCTAAACCAACTATTGCATCATAACAATGCCCTCTAACTGTAAGCTCTACAGAATCTGCTATAACATCTCTAGATACCAGTGAAGATTTCATACCTTGATGCCCCATAGCTATGCCATCTGTGACTGTAATTGTACAAAACTCTCTGGCTGTTGCTCCGCCAACCTTTACACCTTTTTTAGCAACTTCAGCTTGGCGTTTTAATGCAATATTACATGGGGCAGCTTCATTCCAAGTGCTTACAACTCCGACTAAAGGCAAATGAATTTCTTCTTCTGTTAAGCCCATCGCATAATAATAAGAGCGATGCGGAGCGCGTTCAAAACCTTCGGTTACATGACGTGATGGTAATTTATCTTTGTTAAATGTGGTCATAATAAAAATATGATTGAAATAGTATATATATAATATATCTCGAGAGACCTAAGTCTCTTTAGATTAATTCATCAAAAAATCAATATGATATCTCTACTAAAACAAAAATTATCTGAAAAAAACCTCGATGCTATTTTACTAAATAGTAAAGATCCCTTTCTATCAGAATATGCTAAAGAAGATTATAACTTACTTGAATATTTTACCGGCTTTACTGGCTCAAATGGTTATTTGTTATTAACCAAGACTCAAACAATTCTCTTAACCGATGGCCGCTATCTTGAGCAGGCTGCAAGGGAGTTAGGCGATTCTTTTGAGATCTGGAATCTTCAAGATATGCATAAAATAAAATTAGCCAAAGATCTGACGATTAATTTTCCTAGTTTATGTTTTTCAGTTTTTGAGATTAATCTTTTTAAAAAAACCTTTAACCCAGATATAAAATTTTCTGCCCAAGGTTTAAATTTTTTTAGAGAAGATAGTAAATCTCTAAATTTTCGATCAGATGTAAGTTGTTTAAGCGAAAAAGATGCCGGCGTCGATATTGATACAAAATTAACTAATTTACTAAAAGAACTCAACCTGCAGCCAGATGAGTTATATATCAATGCTGATAATAGTGCTATTTCATGGTTATTTAATCTTAGGAGCGCTGATATCGCATTTAACCCTGTAATATGCAGCTATCTTATCATTGGTCCGGATAAAGTAAGGTTATTTGCAGATTTTACAGATTTTGCAGATCATAAGAAATTAACCAGCCAGGTATCATCTATAAAAATAGAGATTATAGCAAAATCAGAGCTAGAATCCCTTATGCCGCAATTAAGTCCGGTTACTAAAGATGTTAAGCTTGATCCTAAAATAACTAATTATTTTTTCTCAGAATGTTTTAGCAAAAGTAATATAAACTATATTGCGGACCCTTTGATTGCGGCAAAATCTCTCAAAAATAAAAGTGAGATAGCTAATATTGAGGCAGCTCATATCCTAGACGGGATAGCGCTAACTAAGTTCCTATATTGGCTCGATCAACATCCTAATAAATCAGATTTATCTGAATTAGATGCTATCGATAAATTAGCTAGTTTTCGTATTAAATCAGATAAGTATATGGGGCCAAGCTTCCCGACTATTTGTGGGTTTGCTGAGAATGGAGCTATAATTCATTATAAAGCAAATAAGCAAACTAATCTCAAATTCAGCAAAGACTCCTTAGTCCTAATTGATTCAGGTGGGCAATATCATTATGGTACAACTGATGTTACCAGAACTATAGCTATAGGGAAGCCAACGGCTGATATGATCAAAAGCTTTACTCTGGTATTAAAAGGTCATATTGGCTTATCTGACTTAAAATTCCCCAAACGAAATTCTGGCGCAGCCTTGGACGCAATAGCGCGGCAATATCTTTGGCAAGAAGGTTTGGATTATGCTCATGGTACTGGTCATGGAGTAGGGTATTACTTAAATGTTCATGAAGGCCCTCAATCCATCTCATCTAGATCTTTTAACGCGGTGCTTAAAGCTAGTATGGTTGTATCAAATGAACCTGGATATTACAAAAGCGGTGATTATGGAATTAGAATAGAGAGTCTTGAATTAGTAACAGAATATAACGAAAATTTTCTAGCCTTAAAAACCCTAACACTAGCACCGATAGATATTAACCTTATTGACAGGGAGCGCTTAACTAAGACTGAAATTAAATGGTATAATGATTACCATAATAGGATTATCGAGGAATTGGGCACTAAGTTAACCAAGAATGAAATTACTTGGATTAAGGGTCACAATATAACGTAGGGGCTGGGTATGAGATTACTCAACAGATTAATTTGATGAATAATTCAAGCGTATATTATCAACAATCCCATCAATTGGCATTAGGGCAAATATAACATAACGTAGGGGCGGGGTCCTTGTGCCCGGAAGCATCGAGTTCGGTCTGTCATGGGCGGGAGGATCCAGCCCATACGAAATTATACCTTGACTGGTTTAAAGCTCATTCTGTGATATTCATAGGGGCCATATGCATCAAAGCTAGATTCTTTAAATTATAATTCAATTTTTCTTGAACTATAATTTTTCACTTCTATAGTGCGCTCAGTTTTAGAAAATGAGAGAGTTTAGAATGATATGAAAAAGCATATTAAAGAGAAAGTACGTCAGACAAAAGAGGATGAAAAGTTATATAGAAGATACCGTTACCAGAGAGAGGCGGTGCCAATAATCTTAACTATTACCTTATTTACACTATTACAAACTTTAATAGTGATGTCACTACTATCACTTGGTGTTGGCACATTATTAGCTCCCGTGATCTCTGTATTGATATCATCCTCATTAAGTTATCCTGTATATTCAGATATAAAAACAGAAATGGCATCCAAAGGAAAGGCCTTCTTAGAAGAAAATAAGATTCTGCGCGAGAATGATGTTTATACAGATAATTTATACCCCCATTTTGATAGTGAAGCAAGCTCCCTATTAGGTGCAAGAGAATGGAAGTCAGAAGGGCGTAATAATGTGATTACACAAGAGAGTAGTAGCTTCCATAAAAAGCAAAGTCCTGATACTACTTGGCAAGAATATTTAGATTTAAGGGATAGTTTAGAATGTATTCAGCATGTCGATTTGTGATGCAGTAGTAATCCTAATATGGAAAAACTAAATTCCCATCACAGCTTTGACTGGTTTGAAGCTCATTCTGTGATATTCACAGGGGCCATATTGTTTTAATGCTTCTTGGTGAAGTTTAGTGCCGTAACCTTTATGCTTGGCGAAACCATATTGTGGATATTCTTGGTCAATCTCCCTCATATACTCATCGCGCATATATTTGGCTATGATTGATGCGGCTGCTATAGAGAGAACCTTATCATCGCCGCCAATTACTGCCTCCATTGGTGCTTTTGTATAATTTATCAATTGATTGCCGTCTATCAGTACTAAATCATGTTTTTCTTTATGCTTATTTAGACTATTTAACATCGCTTGCTTAGTTGCCTGAAGGATGTTTATCTCATCGATAATATCATTTGCTACAAAGCTATAATGATACTCAATATTTGGATCATCAATGATAGCGTAATAAAGTTCCTCACGTTTTTTTTCCGAGAGTTTTTTTGAATCTCTAATCTGCAAATAATAATCACGACTTACATCTGGAGATTTAAATAATAATGAACTAGCCACAACCGGTCCTGCCCATGGACCTCTTCCAGCCTCATCAATCCCAATAATTACTTTGCCTTTTTGTGTATATGATGCTAAATTCACGGGATCTTAAATTATAATAACTTAAGTTAACCTATATTTTAAAAGAATTTAATTGCCATGAAATTTAACTTTTATACGACTTTTATCTCTCTGATAATCATATTGCAGGCATCATGCACGAATAGAGAGCTTTTAGAAAGTCAATCTACTGATCTAAAAAGTAATTATCATGACGCCTTAGTGGTTGGTTATAGGAATCTAGCTATATGGGAAGAGAAAAAATATGATTGGCAAGCTTCAGATCACTTTGCTAAAAAGGGCCTAAGAGCTAAACGAAATATTAGTGTGGGGTTGGAAGATCCGACAGAGCGCAATATTAAAGATGCTGATTACTTAGATGAATTATTATTCTATCGCCTGGAGTTTTCTAAATTACAAACTGATGAAATAAAAGTTAAATTTGCCTTAGAAGCCGCGAGTCTACAAATTTTATATGATAGTTGGGTTGAGCAAACAGAAGAAAATCCCAATGAAAAAACAACTCTTAGATTCCGCAAAGAATTTATCGAAGGCTATAGGCAGTTAAAGAAGTCGATAAAGATTCTTCGAGATGAACAGCTTAAAGCTGAGAAATTAACTGAGAAGAATTTATATACTATATATTTTGATCAGAGTAAATCAAACTTAGATATTACAGCCATCAAAGAACTTAATAAGTTGGCATATTATCTAAAGAGGTTACCTAAATATAAACTCGTAATTGAAGGTCATACCGACAAACTAGGTGCGGTTGATAATAATATAGCATTATCACGTAAGCGTGTTATGTCGACTCGAGACAAACTAATTGAGCTAGGTGTAAAAAGAGAAAATATTCTTAAAGAAAATGCCTATGGAGAAACAAAGCAGGATAATAAAAGTGAACAAGGATATGCTGATAGAGTAAATAGAAGGGTAGAGATATTTGTACTTACAGATTTAAAGTAAAAAAATAAGGGGCGGGGCTAAATTAATTTGTAATAATTAAAAATCTATTTATATAATCCATACTAAGTGATTATTTTAAATTGAACTTTGTCAGAAACTATAAAAAAACAAAAAGAGCAGGCCGAAACTCAATATATCGAATCTTCTGATAGGAACTTATCTGATAACTTTACGCTGGATAACTTATCAGCTAACCTAGTCTTGTCCCTAGAGAGGAGCAAGGTTATACATGATTTGTATGAAAATAATAATAGCCTGAAAGAGAAATCCAACCGACTAACTCGTGCATTGGATAATGAGAAAAATATAAATAATCTGCAATCAGAATTTGTCTCACTGGTATCACACGAATTCAAAACACCCCTTTCAATTATCAAGGCTTCATCTGATATTTTAAAGTTATATTCAGAGAACCTCTCGGATGCAGAGTTTATCACCAAGCAATTAGAAAAAGTCGACAAGGCTATCATTAGGATGACGTCACTTATCGATAGCACTTTGAATCTATCCAAGTTAGAAACAGGACAATTGCAATTTACACCTTCTTTGTTTTCTATTAAAACAGTTTTATCTGAGACAATCGAAAAATTCCAGGACCTGCATAAAGAGGCGCAAATTATAACAAAGATTGATATTACTCACGATTATTACAATGGAGATAAAGGTTTAGTAGAGCAAATATTTAACAATTTAATTGGTAATGCATTAAAATATTCGGGAGAAGAGGCCAAGCTAAAAATAATGGTTAAAAAAGAATCTGATAAGTATGTCATTACGATTGCAGATAATGGTATTGGTATAGATGCGAAAGATGTGAAACGTTTGTTTACAAAGTTTTTTAGAGCAAAAAACTCTATCGGAATTGCAGGAACTGGTATAGGGCTGTACTTAGTTAAGAAATTTATAGACTTACATCACGGTGATATTAAGGTGGAGTCCAAGTTAAATAAAGGAACAAAATTTATTATTATCTTACCGATTGAATAAGGCATAACTTAAGAGGATTAAATGCAAAATCAGAAAATTGTAAAAAAGATTTTATGCGTAGAGGATGAAAAAGATTTAAGAGAAAACATCGCTTTCTACTTAAAGCAAAAAGGCTTTGAGATAATTGAAGCTGCAAATGGTGAAGAAGCATATAATAAATATATTTCTGAAAAGCCGGATATAATCCTATGCGATGTCAATATGCCTAAAATGAATGGGCATGAATTTCTGGCAAAATTAAAGGCAAATTTTCCTGAGAATCAAAATACAATACCCTTTATATTTTTAACAGCACTTGGTCAAAAAAATGACTTTATCAAAGGTATAGATCTTGGCGCTGATGAATATGTTCTAAAGCCTATAGATTTCGAAGTATTGCTATCGATGATTAATTCTAAGCTAGCAAAATCTGATTCTAACCAAGAATTTACAGAAAATAAATTAAATCAATTCTGTGATCAGGTCTCACATTTGTTACCAAAAGAAGTTCACGAGCCTCTAGAAGCTATTATAAAATATTCTGCTACGCTTAAGAAAGAATCTTTTGGGGCATTTATCGAACCTAAATATGTCGAGCTAGCAACCAAGATATATATCGCATCATTAAAACTTAATGTGCAGATCTCTAAAGCATTATGTGGAGATAATATTAAGAATGAAGTTAATAACCTCAAAGATAATATAGATTTAAATCTGTTGTCAGAAGAATTAAAAGATATTTTCAAAGACTTTCCTATTGAATTTACTCTATTGCCAGATTTACCTACACTGCAAGGTAATCTTGTATCACTGAAGAGTAACTTGGTTGCCTATCTATCTCAGCAAATAAGTGCAAGCGCTAGAGAAATCACTGTAAATATTTTTCTTGATTACCAAGAAAATTTAATTATATCTGTGTCCTCATATACATCTCTTCCGGTTGTATCAGAGGATTTAGAACTTATGTTGCAATTGCATAATGGTAAGTTTTCCATAATCGAAAAAGAGGGGAAGACTCATCACTTACTGAGCCTTCCTAATTATTTAGTTAAACATTTAAAATTAAGCGCATGATTACATATTCAAACGATAAAAGCTTTGAAGAGGACGTTATAAACTCCAATATACCTGTAGTGGTTGACTTCTGGGCAGAATGGTGCGGACCATGTAAAATATTAGGTCCTATTTTTGAAGCACTAGCTGAAAAGTATAAAGGTAAAGTTAAGTTTGTAAAATTTAACATTGATGATTCACCAGAAGTACCAACAAAATATGGAGTGCGCGGTATTCCAAATCTTATCTTATTTAAAGATGGTAAAAATGTTGATTCAAAAGTTGGGGCAATACCTAAAGCAGCATTAGATGAGTGGATTTCTAGCTTTGCTTAATCAATAGACTTATTATACCCATCCTATCTATAAATCATAATTTGCAGATAGGATTCAGTATAATTGCTTCTGCTAAATAACTTTAGCATTTTTACAAAATGAATATGAGTCTGCCTGGCGTTAATAGCATAAACTTATTAAATAATTTATTAGATATCTATAATAATCAGCTAAAGCTAAAACCTTGCTGTTCTATAGAATTTGAATTTTATGTTAAGGATATTGATAATAAAGAGTTCCTCGATGATATTGCTAACTTTGCTCATAATCGTGGTATAAAGATCCATGATATTGCCATCGAGGCTTCTAATAATCAATTTGAGATAGCTATGAAACATAGCTTTGATATTCCTCAATTGGTTAAACATTATTTGATGCTAAAAACCATAATGATGGATTTAGCCAAAACATATAAATTAGAGCTAAATTTTACCGGAAAGCCTTTTGGAGATGACTTTCATGGTAATGGTATGCACATACATATTTCTTTATATAACAATGACTTAAATAACGTATATTGCAAAGAAGAGGGGAGAGAGTCAAAACTTTTACTGTATTCTGTAGCTGGCTTATTAGAATATATAAATGCGGGATTAATATTTATGAATGAAGAAGAGTCAGACTTCTCTCGATATAAGCCAAATATAAACATTGATACCAGCAAAAAAAGATATGTTTGCAGTAGCAGTTATGCGCCAACTCATATTTGCTGGGGCAAAAATAATCGAACTGTTGCGATTAGAATTCCAGATTCTGTTTATGATCCAGATAATAGACATATAGAATATAGAGTAGCTGTGCCAAATGCTGATCCAAATATGGTGTTATTTACACTTTTGTTACAAATAAAAATAGGAATTGAGCAAGCCCTAGTACCAAGTGAACCAATTCACGGGAATGCATTTGATAAACAATATAATTTAGAAAAAATTATTAGTAATGCGAGCGATGCCTTAGCTTGTTATGAAGAATCAGATCTAAAGGGATATATAGAGTCTTATACCAATTCCCATCTTAAAAGCGGTTCCTAAGATGGGGCGCATTACTGCCTAGAGTTAAAGCAGAATTATGCGATAAAAAGCCTTATATAAAAAGGGTTAGGCGTACAAGAAAAATGAATTTAATTTTTTTTCAACAAAGAATCGTAGGGGCGAGGTCCTCCCGCCCAGAAACACCGAGATCGGTCTACCAAGGGCGGGAGGACCCCGCCCCTACGCAATTTTATATATTGGTCAGATTTGTAAAAAAGCGCAGGATTTTTATTAATAGTTTTTAACTCTAGGCAGTAATGAATAGAGGCAGGGCGAGCGCCATTTCTAGGCTGAACTCGTAAATTTAATTAGAAAGTTGGTCTATCGAAATTATTGTAATTATGCTAATTTCTAGCTCGTATTTCAATAACTGCTCAAAATCTAGATTGACCAGTTGATTCTTTAAAAGCTCTATCAGGGGGACCCAAAAAAGGAGATCTTACCCTTTCTTCTGCCTGTGTAGTTTTTGTGCTATCAGGAAATCTTTGTAGTGAGGTTTCATCTGCTGCAGCCAGATTAGGACGTAAACCACTAACTGAAGGATCTGCAGCAATACTTAATAATTCTGCTCGTTTGGAGATTGCTGGCCAACTTGCTGATAGAACTTCTCTTTGAGTACTCTCTCTAGTATCGGACAGCCATTCTCTAACTTCATTGACTGGGTTATCTGCTAGATGTCCTTCTAAACCCTCCTTACTTAAGAGATTTAATGCTCTAATATCTCTCTCTTCTAGTAAAAACCTCTGTCTTTCTAGAAATTTATTTTGCTGAAGAGGACTAAGGCCAGAATTAGTTATATTCTCTGTACTAATCCCACTTAATAAAACCAAATCTATAATTCTGGAATTACCTGTGGAAATAGCTCTATTTAATGTGTTGTCCCAAGAATCCCAAGAAGGCGTTGCTTTACAGATGGGCTTGGCTCCATTGCTTATGACATAAGAAATAACTTCAGAATTGCCAGATTTAATAGCATAGTCCAGAGTCTGATGATTAATTGAACCTTCTATATTACGATAATATTTTACCAAATCTAAGCGCCCCATAGAAGCTACTACATTAAATGTATGAGAATTAGGCTTAGCTCCTTTTTCCACAGCTATCATTTGCATTACATGATTTCCTAATCTAATCGCTATATTTAGAGTATTAGACGCCATACCTCTGAATGCTGTAACGTCATCTACCTCGCTATTATTAGCTTGAACATCAAGCTCTCTAACTAAGCCTGCTATTTCTATATTTTCTGATCTAACAACTTCATTTAAAGTATATTCATTAGGCTCGGCACCATTTCTCAGGAGAAACTTAAGCATATTTAGTTTTTTATATTGAATGGCTATATTTATTGAATTGAAAGCATCCTTGGTTTGAAGTGGTATATCATGCTTTAGAAACAACGTAACGAGATCTATTCTGCCTAATTTTATAGCACTATTTAATGAACCTATATCAGGCTTTAGACCATGCTCTATCAGCAATTCAACCATCATATAATTACCCATGCTAGTCGCTTGATTTACTAAAAATGAATTACCAAGGTATTGAGAAGCTGTTATATTATCTAGCAAAAACCTAACAAGTATTATTCTACCTGACTCAATCCCACAGCTTAATGTATTTGCGTGAGTCTTCGCCTTATATTTAAAAAGTAGTCGGACAAGGTCTAGCCGACCTAATCTAGCAACATAGTTTAGTCCATAATCTGCATCAGTATAATTATAGCTTATCATTCTATTAGGACTAGCTCCATTCTCTAGAAGGTAATCAACAATCTCAATATTACCTAGCATAACTTCTTTATTTAACGTTCCACCTGAAAAATTACATTCTCTAATTTTTAGCCCTTTCTCTTTAAGAAGCTGAACCATTCTTAAATTTTTAGATTTAGCGGCATGGAGCAACACATCTATAAAGCCGCTAGTATCAACTCCTTTACTTAGAATCATTGCAACGATATCTAGGTTTTTAGAATCAATAGCCTTACATAATATCTCAGAGCTTAAAGATTCATCTAATCTCCCTAAAATTAAGTGAACAATTTCTGCTTCTCCAGAACTAATCGCTTTAACTAATGTAGTAGAACTAGGTTTTAGGCCTAATGTTAATAGCAATTCTATAGCTGCAATATTTCCTGGAATTACGGATTTATCTAATAAACTTAAGTCATCATCGCAGACTAAGTTATAGTTTAATCCTTGACCTCCTAACTCCATAATCTTGGGGCAATTTCCTGATTCTGCCGCAGCTAGTAAATCTGAATATAACGTTTTAAAATGTTTTAAAAATTCAATTATTTCTGTATTCTCTTGTGCAGATTCTTCTGCGTAGGATTCCAAGCAGCTATCTAAATCATAAATCCTTACAGGTAGACTCATGGCTTGTTTTAGAAGTTTAAAATTATTTTCCTTAAGTTTGGTTTCAAGTAATTTTCTAACCCTATCTTTCTGGCGGAAAAAGGCCTGCTCTAAGCCAGAGAATAGATCTCGAGGTGAGAGAAGAGATTCCTCTAAAAGAAAATTTATAGTTTTTATATCCCCTAAAAAAATAGCCTCCAATATCTCTCCACCATCTAAACTTGCCCCAGAGTTTAAAAGAAATTTAAGCATTCTGATGTTTTGCTGCTTAAGAGCTTCATTAACAACCGTCTGACTAACCCCTTCTTGTAAGAGAAAGTCTGTAATTTGTGGGTTGTTTGTCTTGGCTGCTATGCAGACCATCTGATAATCTGGATTAATTGTTTTTAGCAATAAGCGGATCCCTTCCCTATATCGTGTTTGATTTTCTAATTTGGTTGCTATCAATGAACATATAACTTCAATTTTTTCATGCTTAATTGCTAATTTGATTGCCTCTCTTACCTTTTCAGCAAGCCTACGCTGCTGTTCATCTTGTTTGGCAAGAGATTTGTTTGAATTAAGTTTAAGTTTAAGAACAACTTTTTTACCAGAGTTTTCTCTTATAGATTTTTCTACAAATTTATAAAGTTTTTTAGCATCTCCCTCGTTGGAAATAGATATTTCTAATTCTTCAAGAGCTTGATATTCTTCTAGCAATAATGGGTCCTGTGGCTCTTCTGCTGCTAAACCAGAAGACCTTGCTTCTCGTTGTTTTGTTTGGTTTTTTGCAGGCATAATTTAACCTTTTTAACTTCCTTAGTTGCAATAATATATAAGAGAGACCTTGTGTTTGAAAGAAGGGGGGAGGACCCCGCCCTTACGAAAATAATTTATTTATATTCTATGGAGATAACTGAGTAATGTTTTGTTCCTCTTGGGGTTATGATTTCAACGCTATCATCAACTGATTTTCCAAGCAGATGCCTAGCAATAGGGGATGAGACGGAGATTCTGCTAACTTTTACATCAGCTTCATAGTCACTAACAATCTGATATGTTATTTCAACTTCAGTCTTCTCATCTAAGATTTTGATTGTAGCACCAAATCTTATTACATCCGCCTCTATTTTCTCAGGTTCAATAACGTGAGATCTAGCTATTTTATCTGAATAATCAAGAATACGTCCTTCTATAAAACCTTGTTTATCTTTAGCTGTATGATATTCAGCATTTTCTTTTAAATCACCATGTTCTCTAGCTTCAGCTATTGCTTTAATGATGTTTGGTCTTTCCACTTGTTTGAGCTGCTTTAACTCAGATTCCATTTTCTCAAAACCTGGCTTCGTAATTAAATATGCTTGCATATTATGCCTCTTATTTACTTCTTTATTATTACTTTCTTATATGGTCTCAGATTGACTTCTTCGACTAGGCAAGAATTACCTATCTCGATCATAAGGTCAATTATTTTTATAATGTCTATAGGATTTATATAATTTTCCTGACTTTCGCCATGAGTAAAATTTAATTTTTTATAAAAATTAGATTTCACCATACCAGGGTTAATTAAGCTGATTTGAGTATTGTTTTTACTTAATTCTTTCTGTAGGCTTAAAACAAAACCACGTAAACCAAATTTACTAGCACAATAAATTGAACCTTTCTTTTGACCATCTATAGATGCTTCTGAGCCTATAAAGAAGATCTTACTATTGGGATTATTACGCAGATTCGGCAGCAGGGCCTTGGTAATTAAAATATTAGCTAGAAGATTAACATTTAGTAATTCTATAATCTCTGACTCACTAAACTGATCCAACTCCTTAAAAATTCCAAAGCCAGCATTTAAAATAATACAGTCTATATCTTTATGCTCTTTTGTTATTCTATTTAATAATGGTGAGATGTAAGAGGTTCTGGCTAAATCTTGTTGATAATGCGTGTAATTACTTTCGTGAGCTAAACCACTTTTGGCAATACCTATAATCTCGTGATCTTGTTTAAAATATTCCTTTGCTGCAAAACCAATTCCCGAAGTTGTTCCTGTAATTAATATTTTACTCACTATGTGTAACATTTAAAAATTAGAGCCTGATCAACATAAGGCTCTAAAGCCGATTGTACAATATCAAACATTTGCTTTTCAATATCTGCCCCATAACCACTATGCTTTTTATCTTTGGTAATTTTATAATTGAGCATTGGATCATCGGGATATAACTTAATAATCTTATCATACATCTTATTTGGAAAACGTAATTTACCAATGGATATAGAATGGATACTCTCTTTGGGTACTGCCTTAAAAATCTTTTCAAACATCTTTAAATATAATTCCTCAAAATTACTACAATAAACCAGTGGGTCAAATCTTAGGCCAATCTTATAACCATGCGATACCAGCTTCTCTATCGCCAATAGTCTCTTATTAAAATCAGGAACTTTATGCTCTATCTTTTTAGATATCTCCTCGGGAGTAAAGCTAAAAGCAATGATTATATTATCATGAGCAGGGTACTTTAACAAACTCCGAATTTGTGTAGATTTTGTCCTAAGCTCCAAATAAGAGTTTTTTAAATCATGAAAGAATGGAACAAAGCTATTTGTAAAATTTGTAACATGATCAAATGCTAAGGAATCTGCATCATAGCCAGAAAAGAAATATTGTTTATCTTTGGCCTTTTTATCCAGGTTAGAAATCTTAGCCTTATAATCATCATAATTAACAAAGATCACGTAATTTGCGCTGTTAAACATGCCTTGTAAGAAGCAATAACGACAATCATAAGGGCAATTAAGCATATGAGAGAAGTAGTAATTCCCACTACCTCCAATACCAAAATTCTCAGGTGATTTTAAGATTAGATTATTAGTCTTTTTTGCAATGATAATAGACGGGCTCTGCTTTTGTTTACGAAAGCTCTGATTTGTCGGATTAAATATCTCACCATAATGATTAATCTCGATAACTTCACGCTTAGGAAATTTATTAATAATAGCTAAACTTTCTGGATGACCCTTAATTTGTGATTCTATATAAATAAAACTCATTTCAATATTTAATCTCACATTGAGCTAATTGCTCTTCTAGCTTGTTTTTTACGAAATCAAAATCTTTCCAGACCTCTTCCTTCGCATTAAAGTCAGCCCTTAGGGCACTGATACTTCTGACAAGGGATCGCAATATCCTTTGCTCGGAGAAGCTAAAATGCTCAATTCTACTTTCTAGAATATCGTCTATCTCCTCCTGATTTAGTAATATTTTTTCGATATAAGAGAATAGTTCATTTGCGATTACTTCTATATGATTTGTTAAAACTTTATGATCAAAATTCTCAAGAGAATTATTACTATTATCAGAGATAATTTTAATAATTCTAATATTCTCACATAGAACAAGCCTTGATGCTGATTCAAAGAAACATGCAGCTTCCATATCATATAGGCCAATAACTTCATAATCTGTGTTAGGAGATGCAAAGCTTGTAAGATTAGCTGTCTCAAAATATGGCTCATCTATATAGATAGGATAGTAGTTCTCATTAGTAATATTATCTGTAATCTTTACGACTTCTCTTAAACTCCCAATCGCTATATTATCTGCTCCGCAAATACCAAAATTTAAAATCTTACAATCACGATATATCTTATATTTTGCTTTGATATAACCAAAGGCATATGCCACACTAGCACGACTCTTGGTACTAGTAATCAATCCCATCTGATTTTTTGGATTATAGAAAAACATGAAATCATTAATTTCCATATCCCTCTTAAGCTTATATTTAATAATGAATGATTGAGCTTCAAAATATAAAGCGCTGTGGATTAAAAACTTAATTTGCATCACCAACTTATATCTTATACTTCCATATTAATCAATCAATGTAGAGACATAAAATCTTGCATCTGGGTGAGGTGGTAGATACATAAATATAATTATCGTTGGTATGTTTGGGAGATAGGAGTTTTTGGATTCATGGCTCTTATTTACTTTAAGTTGGTCACCAGACTCATGATGATGCGTCTCTACATAATATTCAAATTTAATGTATCAATATTACTGTTTTTTGACTGGAGGTGTTCAACATACTCTGCAAGAGCAAGATCGATAGAATCTTGATTAATACTGCGAAAAACAACAGCTGTGCCTAATCTATTATCCCGAGCAAAAGGGTAGCTACCTATTTCAATATCTTTGTATTTATCCTGAATCCGAGACATTTCTGTTGCAATAACGCTTTCCGTTAAAAATATCTCCACTGTCCGACTAAGTTTTTTAGATCCGCCCTCTAAATATTCCATACTAGCTTCAAGCATAGCTTGCATTATGACTGGAACCCCAGCATATACGAATATGTTCTGAATTTTAAAACCAGGTGCAGAGCTAACAGGGTTATTTAATAATGTAGCTCCCTCTGGTATTATTGCCATTTTAAGACGTGCTTCATTTAATTCTTGTCCGCTATAATGGTCTTCTAAGATTTTAACTGCTCTTGGATCCGAAATAAGCTTTACTCCTAATGCTTTAGCAATAGAGGCCGAAGTGATATCATCATGAGTAGGGCCTATACCGCCAGATGTGAATATGTAATCATAATTATCCTTTAACCTATGCACGGTCTCAATTATTTTCTTCTCGTCATCTTCTATGATTGCAACTTCTTTTACATTTACCCCTATCTCAGTCAACTTAGTTGTTAAAAAATTAATATTTTTATCTTTCGTTCGACCAGAGAGGATTTCATTACCAATTACAATAAAAGCTGCTGTTTTTTCGCGTATCATAATAATAAAGAGTTTATTTTAGCGTTTAATCTGTATATTTCATAAATATACAATGACTATGCAATAAATATTGCAAATTCCTAGTGAAAAAATAAGAAAAAACTATGCCTGAAATTATATTACATAAAGAATCTGATTATATCAAAATGCGTAAAGCTGGAAAATTAGCTGGCGAAATCTTGGATTATATTACCGATTTTGTTGAAATTGGCGTTACGACAGATCAGTTAAATACATTATGCCATGATAAAATCATCGAGAATAATGCAATCCCAGCTCCACTTAATTATCGCGGCTTTCCAAAATCAATATGCACATCCGTAAATCATGTCATCTGCCATGGCATCCCATCTGATAAGAAGCTCAGAGATGGTGACATTATTAATATTGATGTGACGGTCATTATTGATGGTTGGCATGGGGATACTAGTCGTATGTATTTCGTTGGTAAGCCATCAATAAAAGCTAAAAGATTGTGTGACGTAACCTATGATGCATTAATACTTGGTATTGAACAGGTCAAACCAGGCGCAACTCTTGGTGATATCGGGCATGCCATACAGACCTACGCTGAAGGTCATGGTTACTCAGTTGTAAGAGATTTTTGTGGTCATGGAATCGGGCAAATCTTTCATACAGAACCTAATGTCATGCATTTTGGTAAAAAAGGTCAAGGAGAAGTATTAAAAGAGGGGATGTTCTTTACAATAGAACCAATGATTAATATTGGTGGATATGCAGGAAAAATGCTAAAAGATGAATGGACCGTGGTTACAAAAGACAAATCTCTATCTGCTCAATATGAGCATACTCTTGCAGTGACAAAAACTGGCTATGAAATTTTTACCTTATCACAAAAAGGATTCACCAAGCCTCCATATTAATCGATATGGATAAACAATTATCGCTTTATATACATTATCCATATTGCTTATCCAAGTGCCCTTATTGTGATTTTAATTCACATGTAGCAACTGCTATTGATTATAAGGATATGCTGGGGGCTTATATTAGCGAGCTAGAATATTATAGCAGATTTGTAGAAAAAGATTTCACAATAAGCACTATTTTCTTTGGTGGAGGTACTCCGTCATTGATGGATAAAAAATTACTTGCTGAATTGTTAGAGCATATCCGAGTAAATTATAAATTAGCAGATGATATAGAAATTACTTTAGAAGCTAATCCATCAACTATTGAAAATGAGAAAATAAAATTTTTTAAAGATAATGGAATAAATCGCTTATCATTAGGAGTTCAATCTTTTGATGAAGGCGTATTAAAATTCTTAGGCAGAAAACATGATGTAAATACCGCAATATCAGCACTTGAGAATATCCAAAAACATTTCAGTAATTACTCTCTCGATTTAATCTATGGTATAGCGGGACAGGATCTAAAAGCTTGGGAGCGAAATCTAAATAGGGCACTTGAATTTAACAGTAATCATATCTCGCTTTACCAACTAACTATTGAAAAGGGCACTGAGTTCTACCGCCAGTTCAAAAAAGATAATCTAGCTATAATGGATGATGATAGCCAAGCTGATTTGTATGACTTTACTTATAGCAAAACTAAGAAGCATGGATTTGAGCGTTATGAAGTATCAAACTTTGCCAAAGCTGGATATGAATCACAGCATAATTTAAATTACTGGAGAAGTGGAGACTATGTCGGCATCGGTGCTGGTGCTCATTCGCGTATCACCAAAGATAATATCAAATATGCTTTTGTAAATTACCATATGCCCAAAAAATGGTGCCAGGAGAATCTAGCAAACGGTAATGCTATACAAAGCAAAGAATCCCTAGATCAAAATACCCAAATCGAAGAATATATAATGATGGGACTACGTTTAAAAGAGGGTATTAATCTCCAAGACTTCAGCAAGAAGTTCGGTATTTCATTTGCAGATGTAATCGAACAAGGAAAAATTGATAAATTAATATCAGAAGATTTAATTCAGATAAATGCAAATATCCTACATATCAGCCCTAATAGGACCGGAATTACCAATTACATAACTGGGCAAATTTTGGTGTGAATCACATTTAAGAAAGAATTGTAGCAACCTTTATGTGCTCGAGATCAAACAAGAGTCGGCCATGCATTATAAAGCATTATAATTATGCTCCGTAGTCGGCCCCGCACCTAGGAAGGGGTTGTGTATTGTGGTGTTGAATATATATCCCGCGCCCTGTGATTGCCCGGAAGCAAGAGAGATATGAATTTGTATCAAGAAGGGTGACCAAATGGTGGGCGGTGAAATTGTGCAGCTCTTATTGATATAAAATTGATATAAAATTAATAACCAAAATAATCATCTATTGACTTCTCAATTGTCTTGATAAGAACCCTTCGGTAAGCAGGAGATTTTAGTTTTTTAACATCCGACTTGTTAGAGACAAAACCAAGTTCAATTAATATGGATGCCATATTAGAATTTTTAAGAACCGCAAATCCAGCATATCTTTGCTCCTTGCTAACTGTATTGATTTTGTTTTTAATATTTTTATGCAAGATATCAGAAAAGTTTTTAGACTTCTGCATGCCTTTTCTTTGGGATAGATCAATCATAAAATTTGCCACATCTTTATTCTCACCAGTTAAATCAATACCAGCTATGACATCTGATTTATTAGCTTTTCTAGCAAGCATAGCTGCTACACTATCAGAGGATTTATTAGAGAGGGTATAAATTGACAGACCTGTAGCTTTACTACTTGGAGCAGAATCGGCATGAAGCGATATGAATAAATCAGCATTTTTACGACGTGCATAATATTGCCTTCCTCCAAGCGAAATAAATTTATCCTTATCCCTCGTTAAATAAACTTCATAATGATTACTTTTTCTCAGACGCTTTGCTAAATCAAGTGCGTATTGAAGTGTGATACTCTTTTCCCTATCACCTCCCTTGTTAACAGCCCCTGGATCTTTGCCACCATGTCCAGCATCAATAACTATAACGGGCTTTCTATCTGGCTTATCAACAATTTGATTGGTTAAAATTGTTTGCGCTTCCTCAAAGCTATTTTTTGCAATATCCAAAAAATGATCTTGAGATAAAATAATATCTAAAAATTCATTCATATCACGAGCATTATTTTTACTTAATGCTTCTTTACTGCTATTAATTACAAATGTTAGATGATAATTATCATCAGAATGTTTTTCCATATTCACTTCAATAAGCTGCATAGGAAGCATAAATTCTACAGTTATTCTATGATGCTCATTAAGTTTAACTTCTGAAACATCTCTAATAACGCTCTCTGTAACTTTGAGACCTTTAGCTGTGAATTTTATGCCCGGACTTTTTAAATCAATGATTAACCTATATGGGTCAGAGAGGGTAAAAAAATCATATTCGATGGGTTTATTTAACGTCAGTACGATATCCATATCTACTCCGCCCGTCTTTACTGATAGATCAACAGTCGGAGCATCTGCATTTGTAATAGCTGGATAAGCAAGTAAAATGATAATAATAAGATATTTTAGCATTACCTAAGTTTTGTTATGTAAGTGAACTTTGATCTAAGCAAGATAATCTTATTTGTTAAATTAAAATTACAAAAGTTTTTATATTTTTAACTTTGGAACACATGCATCGCTATCAGACTTTTCGCAACATCTTTCAAATAAGTAATCTATTAGATGCTTGATCTTATCGTAATTAGCAAAATAAATAAGATTTCTCCCAGAGCGTTTAAAACTTATTAAATTAATTTTCTTCAAATGATTTAAATGAAAAGATAATTTATTATCTTGGATATTTAATTCGGAATTAATTTCTGAAGGGTTTAAGCCTTTACTACCCGCCTGAACTAACATCTTAAATATAGCCAACCTATATTCATGACCCATTGCACTAAACAAGAATACCGCTTCTTTACTTCTCATAAAAAACTCCTAAATTACCTAACACTTCAAAAAAAACTGAATTATATTTGACTTTAAAAATAACAACGCTAATTACGCTGATAACTTAAAAAATTGTTTATAGCATGTCTAAAAAAATTGTCACATATATTTTATCAAGTTTAATCACCCTAGCACCATTATCTATAGCATCTACATCAAATCAAATTACAGCTGTTGGTTCTTCCACAGTCTATCCATTTTTAACGGTGGTGGCTGAAAACTTTGCTAGTGATACGAAATATAATGCACCGATAATTGAATCCACAGGTACTGGTGGTGGTATGAAATTATTCTGTTCTGGTATTGGATCAAAAACACCTGATTTTACTAATGCATCAAGGCAGATAAAAAAAAGTGAGATAGCGTTATGTAATAAAAATGGTGTAGTCGATATCGCTGAAATAAAGATCGGTTATGATGGTATTATTTTAGCAAATAGTAAGGAGGCTAAACAATATTCATTAACCAGGGATCAAGTGTTTTTAGCCCTTGCACGAGATCTGCCAATAAATGGCAAATTAATAGCCAACCCTCACAAGCAGTGGAGTGACATTGATAGCAGGCTACCAAACACTGATATTCAAGTTTATGGTCCACCCCCAACATCTGGAACAAGAGATGCGTTTGTTGAGCTGGTGCTAGAGAAGTCATGTGAGAATTTAGCAGAATTCAAGACTGCATATCCTGATAAAAAATTACGCAAGCATCAATGTTCTTTAATTAGAGAAGATGGAGCCTTTATGGAAGCTGGAGAAAATGATAATCTTATCATTCAAAAGCTTTTATCTAATAATGAAGCTCTAGGAATATTTGGTTATAGTTACTTGGAGCAAAATATAGGGAAGGTACAAGGCTCTATAATAAATGGTCAAGACCCAACTTTTGATAATATTGCATCTGGTAGATATCCTGTAGCTAGGTCATTATTTGTTTATATAAAAGAACAACATTATCAAATAAACCCAGCCCTAAAATCCTTTGTTAGAATATTAGTCAGCGACAATACTTTGGGCGAAGATGGGTATCTGACTTATAAAGGTTTAATTCCTTTATCGGAAGATGAGTTAGAGGAGTTACAAGAGAGAGTGTTAGTTAATTTATAAATTTATTAAGAAGAGAAAATGGATAACAAGACAACAAAATTAGTAGCATTACTTGCTTTAGCAGCAGCGATTCAAACTTCAGCAAATGCTGGATCCTTAGAAGATCGAGTTGCTAAATTAGAAAAGCAACAAAAAACCTTAGGTGATATTGATATCTTCGGTAGATTACAATATGACCACACGGTAATCGCTAGCGATTCTACAATTTTAGACCTACAAAACAACTCAAAGTTACGCAGAGGTAGAATAGGTGTAAAAGGTAAAGTTGATGGAGGCTGGAAATATAAGTTTGAAATAGATTTCGCTAGTAATAATTCAAAAGTTACGGATGCATATTTAGCTAAAAATCTGGATGATTCTTCTGTAATCAAAATTGGACAATTTAAAGAACCATTTTCTTTAGAAGAATTAACAAGTTCAAGATTCACAACTTTTATTGAAAGATCCGCAATTAATGGTTTTGTTCCTGGTCGCAATATTGGTGTTGGTTATAACAGATATTATGATAATTTTAATGTTCAAGCAGGTATATTTGGTGACTCGGTAGGGGATAGTAGTAGCGCGGATAATGAATCCACATCAGCCACAGCGAGATTCACAAATTTTGGTAATATTGCTGGCTCAACCTATCACCTTGGTGCAGCTTATAGAGCTTCAAAGCCAACTGGTGATAGTGTAACTTACAGTTTTAAACCCGAAGCTTCTGTTGAAACAAGTAGCTCTGTAATAAAGGCAACAATTACAAATGCAAATTCTGTTGAACAAATTGGTTTAGAACTTGCTTATGTTGCAGGACCTTTTTCAGTACAAGGTGAATATATCTCAACTGAAATTGAAACTGAAGGAGTAGGTGACCAAAAGCTTGATGGTTATTACGGCCAAGTATCATTATTTTTAAGCGATGATCAAAGAAGTTACAATAAGAGAAAATCTGCCTTTGAAAGAGTTAAGCCAAAATCCGATCAAGGAGCTCTTGAAATAGCTTACCGTTATAGCGAAGTTGATAGCCAAGAAGCAAACGCAGGAATTATCAAGAATACTACAGTCGGTGTTAATTGGTATGCTAGCAACAATGTTAGGTTTTCTACGAATTATGTCTGGGTAGATGCTGATGTAAATACAGTTTATGGCAATGATGCTGAAATCTTTTCTGCTCGAGCTCAATTAGACTTCTAATCACTATATAAGGGGCACTTTTTTTGTTCCGTGGAAGCCTCCATTTATGATTCTGGAATTCATTAATAACGACAAATAAATAATTGCTTTGTTAAGCAATTATTTATTTCAAAATATAGCTCGTACTATGTTTACCTTGTAGATTAGGGCGCTGTCCTGAATAAAAATCTTTGCAACTTTGATTTGAGAAAGCCTCCATAGATATATCTATGGAGGCTTTCAGATTAAGTCTGTAAATAACTTTTTATGATAGTCGATGACAGCGTCTTGGAGTTTGGCTGTTTTTCCACTGCCATCATAAACTAAATAATAGTGCTGCAGTTTATTAAATCCCCCTTGAGGGGAAGTCAGTGGTCGATGAAAATCGAGCTCCGGAGTACCAAAGCTCATATTTAGATTGCAGGATCTTAATTATGGCCTCTCTTACAGCTCCTATCACAATATAATTAGAAAGCCTTTGCCGCTAAAGATATGTATTGTTGTGAATAACTCTTTTCCAATTATATTACGACAAAAACTGTTAAATCAAAATTACAAAAAGGGCCATAATCAGACGCAAAATTTTGTATCTCTACGGAATTAGCCGATAAATCACTTTAGGTAGTAGGAACATTGGGCGGCGACCCTTAGTGTGAGGGACATTACTTAGACACCACCAAGTAACCTCTATATTTATCACCATCTTTGGTATGCATGGACTGGTAGAATAGTTCAATATCAACCCAGTACCATGGATTTTTATGCGTAGCTACATCTAGCAGCAATACTGAGTCCGTTTTTTTATCATATGCAGCCACTGGGCTAATATGACCACCTGTAGTTGCTCCATAGGACTTGCCCAGGAAATTTGCAATTACAAACCTCTCATTATCGTTCAATGTTGATTTTAAAATATCCCTAAAATTCTCAATCTCAACCTTACTCATCTTTTTATTAACATAATGAATATTCGCAGACAAGTCATAATGCCCTAATAACTCTTTCATATTTAAAAGTGTTAATCCTGGATCATAATCACCTTGATCATTTGCTTTTTTAAAATCAATAACCGCCTTTTCTTTAACTATCTCGGTGTCTTTATTTAATAAAGTTAACTGGCTATAAAGATGATATTCTATTCTCTTATTACCAATCTCACTTGGAAAATCTGTAGCTAGGCTAGCTTGATTTGGACGCTCCGGATGCAGGGTATTTAAAAGAATTACCGAACTTGCTATACCACAATATAGCGGATTAATCTGCGGCTGGTAATTTGGAGCTAGGCTTATAAAATCATTTTTATAATTCGATTTTAAAAAACGCCTTTGACCATCCTTACTACTCCAGCTAACAACTTCAGAATTTTTGAAATTATCAAAATTAATATAATCCTGAGCAAAGCTCTGATTTAATATTAAGCTAGATATAAATATTAAAGATAGTAGGGCCTTTTGCATAATTATAGCTCAGATAAGATTAGATCTCCCATCTCACTGCTTGAAATAGTTTTCTCTCCACTCACAGCAATATCAGCCGTCCTATAACCTTTCTTAAGCACCGACTTAATAGCATTATTAATACGATCATGATCAGCCCCCATATCAAACGAATATTTAAACATCATTGCTAGACTTAAGATTGTTGCAATCGGATTTGCAATATTGAGGCCCGCAATATCTGGAGCAGAGCCGTGAACCGGCTCATACAAAGCATTCATCTTGCCATCAATTTCAGCGCCCAGTGATGCAGAAGGTAGCATTCCAAGTGATCCTGTTAGCATTGAAGCTGTATCAGATAGAATATCACCAAACATATTGGTCGTCACGATCACATCAAATTGCTTAGGATTTCTAACTAATTGCATAGAAGCATTATCAACATACATATGCGAAAGCTCAGCGTCTGGATAAGAGGCTCCATGTAACTTAGTTACTTCCTCTCTCCATAATTCTGTTGATTCTAGCACATTAGCTTTATCGACAGAGCAAACTTTATTATTTCTTTTTTTAGCAATTTCAAATGCAACTTTAGCAACACGCTGCACTTCATAATCATGATAGACTAAGGTATTATAACCTTTTCGGTTCCCGTTTGCATCAACTTCAACTCCACGAGGTTCGCCAAAATAGATACCACCTGTAAGCTCTCTTACAATCATAATATCTAAACCACGGATTATTTCTTCTTTTAAAGTTGAACTTGAAACCAGTTCATCAAAACAAATAGCCGGACGCAAATTTGCAAATAACCCTAATTCTTTTCTAATTCCCAAAAGTCCACGCTCAGGCCTAATTTCATAAGCCATCTTTTCCCATTTTGGCCCTCCAACAGCACCAAGTAAAACAGCGTCTGCTCTAAGAGCAGCTTTTATAGTGGCATCAGGCAGTGGATTATTTTCTTTATCAATTGCGACTCCACCAATTAATGCTTCCTCATATTCAAAATTTACAGCTCCGTTATTACTAAAGAAATCTAAAACTCGTCTAGCTTCTCTGCATACTTCTGGGCCAATACCATCTCCTGGTAAAATTAAAATTTTTTTTGTTTCAGTCATATTATCTCCAAGTTATATATTAAAATTTGAATATTAAACGGCAGACCCTCTGGTCTGTAGCTGTGTTATATGTGTCGGCAATTCTAGTAGCGTAGACCAATGAACCAGAGCTACCGAGTGTTGTGCAATAAGGCGACGCTTGGTTATTGTCTAGGTTATAATAGGTTTCCGCATTTATCCTACCGGTTCTTGGTTTAGCATCATCAAATTTAATATCAAATGCTAATGCATCTTCTGCAGTTAAGATACCTTCATTACTTCTAAAATAACCAAAAACTGTTTTATCTAAGTAGATACGATTGCCGTATGGAGGCTCAAATTTATCGCTATCATAAATTGAGCCAATAAAGAATAGAGCGTTTTCACTAAATTTTGAGACAGGGCTGTTGCTACTTGTTGAGAAAGGGTCTGAAGCTTCTACTCCAGATCCTGCTATTCCTGTAAACTCATTTGTAACTAAGCCTGCTAAATATAAATGCTGCCAGAACCTATATGATTCATTGTAGGTTTCTATCACCCCATCATTATCACCATTACAACCGGAGGGAGCAGCCGCATTTGTACAGTTAGCAGCAAAACTACTCCAATGAAAAGAAGCTCGATTAAAATCACCAGGTAACTGCTCATAGATAACTACAAAATTATCAGTAATATTTTGAATATTTGCCACTTCCTTAGCCAGTAACTTTATCTGCCCATCCGCCAAAATCCTCTTTGATGATATCATAACCACCATCAGAGTAGAAATAACGGTCAAAACAATGATAATCTCTAAGAGTGAAAAAGCTGATCTAAGTGAATTAGCAGGAAGGTTTTGCATATTTATATTTGATCTTTAACTTTAAAGATTGTAAATAGCTGCTTGATTTTATTTTTCAGTAAGATTCTAAGATATAACTTACTTTACTCAATATTTAAGAAATGCACTTGTAGCTCAGCTGGATAGAGCGTCTGACTACGAATCAGAAGGTCAGGGGTTCGACTCCCTTCAAGTGCACCACTTAAGTCACTGATTTTGCTTGATTTGCAACCTGGTGGCCAAAACTCCCTAATTCCTATTAAGTGAGACCTTAGATCAACGAGAACAAGCTTGATATTTGGGATATTTAAGTGATTTATGAATGGGGTATAGAATATGGCGATGAAATTAAAAAAATAGAGTCTCTAAATAAGCTACAGAGTTAGATACTCAAAATTTCGAACCTGTGTCGACGAATATTAACATTTAAACCAAGGATGATTATGAAATTAAATAGTATATGTGTGCATGCAGGAAATAATCCTGATGAAACCGGGGCAAGACAAATTCCGATACACCAATCAGCTTCTTTTGTTTTTAAAAGCGCGGAGCATGCTGAAAATCTTTTTGCATTAAAAGAGGTGGGGTATATCTATTCGAGATTAACCAACCCAACCATTTCAGCTTTGCAAGAAAGAATGGCAGCGGTTGAGGGTGGTGTTGGAGCCGTGGCTTGTGCCTCTGGTCATGCAGCGCAGTTGACAGCTTTTCATAATTTGCTGCAATCTGGCGATGAATTTATCTCATCAAAAAAACTATATGGTGGATCGATTAATCAATTTAAACATTCATTCAAACAATATGGCTGGAATGTAAAATTTGTTGATGTTGAAAACTTAGACGCAGTGCAACAAGCAATCACCGAAAAAACTAAATTTATATTTGTCGAAAGTCTTTCAAATCCTGAAGGCGCAGTGGCTGATATTAAGGCCCTTGCCAAAGTTGCTCATGATAATGGTATCCCATTATTGGTTGATAATACCATTGCAACTGCTGTTTTAATCAAGCCAATAGAACATGGTGCCGACATTATCATCAACTCAACTACAAAATTCCTTGCTGGTAATGGCTCAGCTATTGGCGGAGTGTTTATTGATAGCGGTAATTTTGACTGGAGTCAGAATGATAAATTCCCACTTCTTACCAATCCAGAGCCTTCATATCACGGTTTAAAATTCCATGAAGCATGTGGGAACTTAGCTTTTACCTTTAGAGGAATTGCTGTTGGTCTTAGAGATTTAGGAGCGGTGATGGCGCCAATGAATGCTTTCTTAACTATGCTAGGTCTTGAGACTCTACCGCTTAGAATGGAGAAGCACTGCGCTAATGCATTAAAGGTGTCTCAGTTTTTAGAGTCGCATGATAAAGTTGCATGGGTCAAATACCCAGGACTCAAATCCAACTCTTACCATGAGTTGGCTAACCAATATTTAGAAAATGGCTATGGAGCAGTTTTTACCTTTGGAATTAAAGGTGGTGATGTAGCGGGACGAAAATTAGTGGATTCTTGTGAGCTAATTTCTCATGTTGCTAATGTTGGTGACTCTAAAAGTCTTATAATTCATCCTTCGAGCACAACACATAGCCAGCTTAGCGATGCAGAAAAACAGCTTGCAAGCGCTAGCGATGATGTGGTGAGGCTTTCAATTGGTATTGAAGATGCTGGTGATATTATTGCCGATCTTGAGAAGGCGTTACAAAAGGTTTGATTTTTAGTGCGCTAAGATTCCAATATCACAAGTGATGTGGCTATATTTTTTCGGACAACCCTTTTATAAAGATGCTTGTCATGTCCATCATATGTCTGTGAAAGTAATGGACCTCCGTGGATTGAAATCGATCGGAATGGACTGAAATGGATGGAAGAATCCCGGGTTTTAGCTGTTATGAGGTAGTAGGAGAAAAGGTTAGAAAAATCATATCTCTGACTACGAATCAGAAGGTCAGGGGTTCTACTCCCTTCAAGTACAAGACTTAAACTGCTGACTCTGCTATTTTTTATTCACTCTCTCAAACTTCCATCTCCCTAATATCTCCGTGTTTTTTATCCCTAATTAGAAGCAAATAGAATATAGGATCCTCTGTCATTTGAACTGAAGCTATATATCCCTGAACTAAACTCCTCAAACCCTAAATTATCGTCGGGATTTTGGGAGTTTGGAGTATCTCGACTTATGGTTCTTATTTGCTTTAAGTTGGTAATCAGACGCATGATGATGCGTCTCTACATTAATTAAGAATTGTAGAGATACAAAATCTTGCGTCTCGGTGGAAGCGGGCGATATATGACACAAGTGCAATGTAGAAACTATCCCCAGATATACGCACGTCAATAAAGGATTATGCCTAGATCATTCCTGAAATAATTCTAAACTTTTTAGATCTAATCCATTCGGACATTGATTCGTAATTAAATCATATTTAATTGCTCTACCACCCCGGCCTTTTTTTTCAGATTCGAAAAAGTGAGCGTAGCATTGTGAATTACAATAGAAAATCGTGCCATCATCACGGTAGTTCTGAATTGTTTTGCCGCTCTTGGTTAAAAGATTTCTTTCATTTCTAGTGGGAATTGCTGATTAGAACGAGTAATTCCCCTCATCATCACATGGATCTGCTTAGGTAATCCAGCTGAATCAAATTTAGCATACCGACTATCACACCTTAAGTTAGAAACCTCATCCGTGTAACATGCGGAGTCACATGGACAGGACTTAACAATAATATCTGAAAGCTTGTTATGAGCATTTGCTTTTTGAGAAACAAATGAGAACATACAAGATAATATCAAAATAGTTTTGATCATATATATAGAAAATTTAAGATAAAAAAGCCTAAGACTTAAGAAGTGTTAAAAAAAAATCAATGCTTAAAATAGCTTTTATTTCCTAAGACCGTTCGAAATTGTGATAGTGAGTCCCGGAATAATTAAGTTTCCTCGGAATTTTTATCTCCAGATCTTTTACAGATCTTTGGGGAGGGATTATTGTGATCTAAACAGCAAGAAGACAGAATAAGGTGGTAGCGTGATGACGAGAAATATTATTTCATCATCTAGATCCCCTTTCTGGACCAGCACTATCTTGCCTTCCTCTTGCCAAAAGTCTAGCCTCTAACTGTGCTGTATAGGTCGGCTTTTGCTTAGCAAGCTTGATATCTCTATCTTCTTGCTCTTGCCTTTTTTTATCATCGTACCTTGCCCACTCATTTTCTTGAGCTGGTTTTAAAGATTCTGTAATTGCCCTTTCTAACTCATATTGCTCTGATGCTGCAAGCCCTTGTGAACTAGTTTTAGGAGGGCTATAAGTCATATCCTCCGCTGCCGCTGCTTCGCCTTTTGCCTCTGGGCTAGCTTGTAGAGGGCTGTAAGTTAGCTCAGCTGCTGCTGCTTGTGACCTAGCTTGAGGAGGAGGAGAAGCGTCTAGTTCTGGAACGAATATTGATGCCGATAAAGTTTTTAAAGATTCCCACGCCTGATACAAATCTTTGTTCTTTGGATTAGATCTATCATTTGCCACCTTCGTATAATATTTCATAAATGCTTGTGAGTTATCTGCAGTTTGAACCATATCACCTTTCACGATACTATCCATAATAACCGGCAAAGTCACTGCTGTGCAGAATGGTTGAATACGTCGTAATAACGGAACCAATTCCTCATGAATAGCTTGGCGTTCTAGCGAATCAGTTTGACTACCTCCTACAACCTTGAGTCTACTAGTCAATCTTTGTAATGCACTCTTGTTGGTAGCAGAAGTTCTATCACTCAAACTAATTATAAAATTATCCAATGGTGTAAAGAAATCCACTTCATCATCTCGCATAAAATAAAAAGGTTCTGAGAGCTTCGTTTTTACTGCCACTATTGCTTTATCTAAAATATCAGTACCACTGACATCTCTATCACGAACGACTATATATTTTAATAAGGTTACTTGCTGAGCAGAAGATAACTTTCTGCAAGAACTAGTAAAACTTCTATCTGATGGGTGAACTGGAAATCCTAAAAATTGCAAATCCTTTTTATAATCTTGATTAATCATTACTAGAGCCTCCACTTTCTGATCCATTAATAATAATAAATCAACCTTTTCATCTTTAGCAATTTTCCTCTTTAATATATCTTCAAATAATGCTTCTATTGATTGATGTGCTTTATTTAATGCCGTTACCTTTACCATATCTATCCCTCTAACGTTTTATATACAGTACCATAAAGGCAACAAGTTGGCAACTTGTAATATTATTATATATAATATTTTGGGATAGTATATCCTATAGTTTGGGATAGTATATACTATAGTTGAAGATAAGGATAAGTTACTATGCAATTATATGCAATTGATGTGATCAATGCACTTAATTATTGGGTAGATAAGTATTCTTGCCCTAGGATTTCTGTCATTCTTGTTTTGCAGGACTGGTCCTCCTGCCCGAAGCACCGACTCTGTTTTGATAGACCGCAGATACTAAAACAATGATATTATCTATTGCAAAAACACCCATTATCTATATCTTGAGCTGCCACGCAAGATATAGATTGTCATGAAACCAATTCAGAAAACTAATAACCCAGCATTTTCATCAGGACCATGCTCTAAATTTCCAGGATGGAGTTTGGACAAATTAAGAGGATTTAAGCAAGGTAGATCACATAGAGCTGGATCCGAAAAGGTAAAACTCAAATCAGTGATTGAGCAAACTAAAGAATTATTGAATATCCCAGAGGATTATTTAGTAGGGATTTTACCAGCATCTGACACGGGAGCATTTGAGGCGGCTATGTGGAATGTTTTAGGGCAACGCCCGGTTGATGTTTTGGTGTGGGAAAGTTTTTCAAATGGCTGGGCATCAGATATTAAGAATCAATTAAAGCTTGCAGATGCTAATTATTTAAAAGCAGAATATGGTAAATTACCTGATTTATCAGCGACTAATAAAGATCATGACCAAGTATTTGTATTTAACGGCACAACATCAGGCGTAAAATTAGCTAATTGCGATTGGATAGCAGATGATCGAACTGGATTAACATTATGCGATGCTACATCTGCTGTCTTTGCGATGGAGATGGATTGGGCTAAATTAGATATCACAACATTCTCATGGCAGAAAGTTATGGGTTCTGAAGCTGGTCATGGCATGATTGTATTATCACCAAGAGCGCTGCAAAGGCTAGAGAGCTACACTCCTGCATGGCCATTACCTAAAATCTTTAGATTAACTAAAGGTGGTAAAGTAATGCTCGATATATTCTCTGGTAGCACCATCAACACACCTTCAATGCTTGCTGTTGAGGATGCTTTGGCTGCTCTTAGCTGGATTAGAGAATCAGGTGGCTCAAGCGGTACAATTAAAAGATCTGAAGCTAATTTATCTGCTATTAAAGATTGGGTTTCCGCTTCCAACTGGATTGAGTTCTTGGCAGAAGATGAAGAGACTATTTCAAATACTTCAATTTGTTTAAAAATTACGGCCGAAAATTATCAGAATTTAGATAGCGATTCTCAAAAGACATTTGCCAAAGATATGTGCAAATTACTTGCAGATGAGAAAATTGCATATGACATTGCAAGTTACAAGGATGCACCTTCTGGAATCAGAATCTGGGGTGGAGCAACCATTGAAACAAGTGACATTAAAATTTTAACTGAGTGGTTAGATTGGGCATATGCCGAAATCTCTAACCAATATAGTGCGAGCAACTAATTAATCTGCATAAGGTTTTATTATGAAAAACGAAACAGCTAATAATTCAACAGAAAAGGCACAAATACTACCAAAGCCAAAATGGCTTCGAGTTAAAGCGCCTGTTGCAAAACAGTTTAACGAAACCAAAGAATTAATGCGCAGCTTATCACTTAATACAGTTTGTGAAGAAGCAGCATGTCCTAATATCAGTGAATGCTGGAGTAAGAAACATGCAACGGTAATGATCCTTGGATCAACTTGTACAAGGAGTTGTCGGTTCTGTAATATCGCTACCGGTATTCCAGATCTGTTAGATCCGCATGAGCCAGAGAAGGTTGGTAAAGCTGCAGGTGAGTTAGCATTAAATCATATTGTGATTACATCTGTTGATCGTGATGATTTAGAAGATGGTGGCGCTGAACATTTTGCTCGAACCATTGCACAAATAAAATTACAAGCACCTGGAACTACAGTTGAAATCTTAACGCCAGATTTCCGTCGCAAATATGACGTATTAAAAATTGTCGTAAACGCTAAACCAGATGTGTTTAATCACAATATCGAAACAGTACCGAGGTTATATAACCAAATTAGACCTGGAGCTAGATATTTTCATTCTCTAAACATATTAAAACATGTGAAGGATTTAGATCCCAAAATATTCACAAAATCTGGCTTAATGGTTGGACTAGGCGAAGATAAAGAAGAAGTCCTGCAAGTTATGGATGATATGCGCGCCGCGGATATTGATTTTATCACAATAGGGCAATATCTAAGACCATCTCCAAAGCATGCGGAAGTGAAACGTTATGTAGACCCAGAGGAGTTTAAATATTACGAGCGTGTGGCCAAAGCTAAAGGCTTCCTAATGGTATCTGCATCTCCATTCACCCGATCATCTTACCATGCTGGTGATGATTTCGCGCAAATGAAGAAGAACCGTAACGAGCAGTTAAAGAATTCAAAATAAGGCACGCCGCAGCGTTCGTATTAATCAGTATAATTACTCGAAGCCGGGGTAGTATTTTGTAACGATATGCATGCAGGATAAGCAGTGCTTGTTTGGTAAGGTTGTAGGTCAGCGATTGTTTTGAATGATATTGGAGCCATTGCCCATAAAGAATGGCAACAATTACCAACAAGATTCCAAAATATAAAATTAGATAAGCATGGAATTATAAACATACAAGATCACGTGGGCTACCTTTATGGTCGCCCAGGATCACGCAAAAAATTCAATGATAGATATAGATGAAACAATCCCGGGTGACGCGCCCCGGGTTGCCTATATATCTATACCAAGTAATGATGTTATCGGAGTAATCTTACTTAAAATTATTAAATTACCATTCAGGTCAAAAACTTTACCAACCGGCATAAGCTTATAATTGCTGTTGGTTAAGAAAATATAATCTGCTGACTTGATATCACTTAACTTAGCTTCAACTTCAGATATAGTTAATTGCGTATTTTTTAAAATATAAGCCCGCATGGTTCCAGGTAAAATACTACAAGATAGGGCAGGGGTGAATAGCTTATTATCTTTGACCCAGAAAATATTAGCTGATGTTGTTTCTGTAATCACATCTTCATCATTTAAGAGTAGTGCGTCAAAATAACCTTGATCTCTAGCATCCATAATTGCCAAAGTTGAGTTTAAACCTTGGCAGGTTTTTAACTGAGTAGGGTAATGCTTAGCAGATGGTTTGCGATATTTAGAAACAACTATATCCTTAGGCGTATAATCGATATTTTGCTTTGCTCTTATCTCAATTGCAATATTGGCTTTATTAGCAGGAGCTGGCATATAACCATGGCTTAATTCACCGCGGGAGATAGTGATTCTCACAGATCCCTCTGATATAGAATTTAGAGTTAACAACTCGATTAGGACAGCCTTTATATCGCTTAGATCATAATCGATCTTAAGTCCAAATAAGGCTTCTTTTAAACGCAATAAATGCTCATCCAGTAAAAAAAATACGTCGCGTTCAAATCCAATAGTTTCAAAGACACTATCACCAAACTTAAATCCCCGATCAGTTATTGATACCTTAGCATCTTTCGCTTTTAGATAAACTCCATTTAAGTAATAAATTATCATGTTTTATGCTTGTAAATTATAACTAATTATTGTTTATAACACCTATAGATTAAAATATAAAGGAGGAGTATGAGATCTGTTGAATATTTGCTATGCAAAGATGTAGCCGAGAATGCACCACAATATTTACAGCAATCTAAGAATGCTGTGTATTATAACACTCTCTCTTACCTTGATGATCCAGAAAAGCACCAATCTTTAGCAATAAGGCCTACGCATACTGGCCCTGAAATAGACTTTATAGGAATGGTGGCGCAAGTTGTGGTTGGCCCACAAACAACCAGAATATTAGCCGATAATGTAGTTTATACCTTTCGACAAGAAAGCCCTGAGCATCGAGAAGATATTATAAGCTATCTCAGAACTTGTCAAAGTCATATATTACCAGAACACCCAGATAGTGATCAAAGATATTCATATCAGAATATGTTGGAAAGGTTAGTTGAAAACCATAACCAACTAAACAATCCATTACCTTTCCCTGGTAGCTAGTTGTTTGTCAACTATTAGATGTGATAATTCAGCCATAGCACCCATAAGATCACGATTAGTAGCCTTAGCCATTAAATACTGGCTAGAAAATAGCACACCTTCTTCTTCCTCGCTACATTTGACACGAACGCTACCATCATAACTCTTTACTGCAGATGAAGCTGCAGCTGCTCTTCTAGAGTCGAATTGCCTAGTAGCCACTTCATTAACAAGCATACTAACAGAAGTCATTGGCACATCAGGTAGTAAGATTTGTGTCAAATCATGCACAGACCTTATCCCTATTTCACCACCATCCTGAGTAGTAATTGACTTAAAATTATTAATATTATGAGCATTACCTATTGAAACTAGAATAATACTATCATCTCCATCTGCTAGAAAACTTTGGCTCTTCCTAACATATGAAGAAATAACCTGAGCAGCAAAATAATTCATCTGGCTATGTCGATGATAGTTATATCTTCCCATTGGCATTGATCTATATCTACTATGATCAATTGCACCTATCTTAGTAGCTTTAGCATTTAATGATTCTAAAAAGCTCATAAAATATTCGGCTGTTTTAGCCTCTTCTTTTAAATACGGCCTTGACTCTCTTTGCATGTGTTCGGCCATATCGCTTTTTAACAGAGCATCTAAGTTATGAGCAAAATCTAATTCTTCACGTTCACCAGAGTTTGCAACAAAATGTCGATCTCTAATCATCTGCGGAGAGTCTTTTTCTACAATTTCATCTGCATTTAACTCTTCCATAAATACAGCTCTAATTTTTTTTCCTGATAGCTGAATACGACGTACTAATTCATAAAAAGCCAATGTATTATGATTAGTTCCAACAAAAATAATTTTGCTACTTCCTAAACTTGCTTGCATTGGCACAGGCACATGTAATGCCTGCTTATAAAAACTTTCTAAACCTTCAGCAGCAATTCGAGAAGTTGTTGTACAGACAGGTGAACCACCTTTAAATATTCTTTTTAAATAAGATACTGGATCATCCGAAAAAGCTGATTGTGTTCTGACAGAAAAAACAGCTGCACTATCATCACTAGCTGCCGCTAAATCTTTAGAAAGCTTGGGATCCGAGCCTACCAGACTCCCCCTCGCATCATCGTTACAAGCATCTTGACCAAAGCTATCTTTATAAGGAGAGCTATTATCATTTAATTCCTCTGCAAATCTAGACAACTTTTTACTCCTACCATCATTCTGGGTTTGGTCACGTCTCATAATATCTCTTTAAACAATTTTCTCTGAATATATATATATAACAATGGTGACTAAGTTGCAACTAAATTATCATAATAAAATCTAATGCCAAATTAGAATTATTGATAATAAATAAAGTTAATATCGCTTAACTCTTGAAAATCTAAAAAATCTAGCTTAAATACAGCTCAATAGTGATTAAAAGATGAAACTTACTCGTAGAAAATTCTTAGCTTTATCTTTTGGTGGACTTGTAACTACTTCCTATATATTTAATAGGAAGCAACCAATAAATCAAAATAATAAAATGACATTAATACTGCCAAGCTTAAATTATGCCAAATCCGCTTTAGCTCCTTATATTTCAGAAGAAACTTTAGAATATCATTATGGTAAGCATCATCAAGCTTATGTTGATAATGGTAATAAATTATTAGCAGGGTCTGACTTAGCTGGCTTGGATATAAAAGATATCATTGTTAAAACAGCAGGAGATGCTTCAAAAGCAGGGATTTTTAATAATGCTGCTCAAGTTTGGAATCACTCATTTTACTGGGACTCAATGAAACCAAATGGAGGAGGGCTTCCAAGTGGACCTATCTTAGACAAAATCAATCAAGATTTTGGTTCATATGAAAATTTTAAGAATGCTTTCACTACAGCTGGTGCAACTCAATTCGGTTCTGGTTGGGCATGGCTTGTAGTAAACTCTGAAGGAAAGTTAGAAGTTACTAAAACAGCTAATGCTGATAATCCACTAACCAAAGGTCAAACACCTCTAGCTACAATGGATGTTTGGGAACATGCTTATTACATTGATTACAGAAATGCTCGTCCAAAATATATGGAAACTTTCTTAAGTAATTTAATTAATTGGGATTTCGTAAACGCCAATTTAGAAAAAGCTTAATTATTCCTAACCCGGGCGCGCACTAATGCCTAGAGTTAAAAAATTCTGCAGTTTTTTACAAATTTGATCAATATACAAAATCCCGTAGGGGCGGGGTCCTCCCGCCCTTGCTAGACCAATCTCGATGTTTCTGGGCGGAAAAACCCCGCCCCCACGCTTCTTTGTTAAAAAAATATTAAATTTATTTTTATTATACGCCGAACCCTTGTTACATAAGGGTGTTTGTCGCATAATTCCGCTTTTACTCGAGGCGGTAATGATCGGACGCGTTACCCCCGATGTTTTATTTATATCAATCATTAAATTTTTTGTTTGATCTTGGGCGAGCATAACAGGCTATAAAAGTTGCTACGAAATTAGCTCCAACAACATATCCTCGGCAGCCCCCAGAATAAACATAAGCTCTTCCTGCTCTTCTTTGTTAAAATTACCCAAAACGTAATTATGTACGTCCTGGCTCAAGCCAAGATTGCGAGGGTGGTCAACACCAATTCGGATACGGTGATAATCATTGCCTATTTTATTTGAAATATCCTTTAAACCATTATGGCCAGCATTCCCTCCGCCAATTTTAGCCTTTAATTGTTTAAATTTAAGATCTATTTCATCATGCACTACTATGATCTCGGTATTATCAATTTTATAGAAACTCTTAAATCCTAGAACAGATTGACCAGATAAATTCATGAATGTTTGAGGCTTAACCAAAATAACATCCTTATCTGTAATTGTAACTTTACAAGATAATGATGAAAGGCTGGCCTTATAGCCAGGATTATGGGAATATTTAGAGGTTAGGTAATCTATAAAAAGAAAACCTAAATTATGGCGGTTTAACTGATATTTTGATCCAGGGTTACCAAGACCAAATATTATAAACATAAATTCAGGCTATGCCTTATTAGGTTCAGATTTTTCAGAATCAACAAGAACTTTATCAACACTTAGTGCTTCCTCTTCCTCTATTTCCGCTACAGGATGAGCCGCCGAGATGATAGCTTGATCATTTTCTTTATCAGCAAACTCTATATCTTCTGGAAGTATGATTGCACTTTGGTCAATAGAATCTCCTATTTGTAAATTCGCGATATCAAGATCAAAAGACTCAGGGATATTATCAATGGTACATAAAATTTCTACTTCTCTTGAAGCAACATTTAATACACCACCAGCTTTCATACCACTGCATTTTTCTTCATTTAAAAAATGGATAGGTATTAATAATTTTAATTTATATTTACGATTAGGTTTAAAGAAATC
Source organism: Rickettsiales bacterium (assembly GCA_018659145.1). Classification (GTDB taxonomy): domain Bacteria; phylum Pseudomonadota; class Alphaproteobacteria; order Rickettsiales; family JABIRX01; genus JADHOX01. Next base: position 32,878 of record JABJNB010000018.1, on the reverse strand, counting down.
GATGTGAATAATCGTATCACTTACAGGATGAAGTGTAACTACTTTTGGTAATGTTTTAATTTTTTTACCATCAAGCTCTATTTCGCAAATCTGAGTTTTAAAATGACCTTCTAGATAACGCTTAGTTAATGATTTATAATCAATTGAAATCTTAACCGGTTCAAGACCACTACCATAAACAACAGCTGGAACTCTTTTATCTCTTCTTAATATTTTTGCAGCGGCTTTACCTTTTGCTTCTCTTTTTTCTGCTTCAATTACAAATAGTTTAGACATGTTTATACCAATTTTATACTAATAATTATCTTTTGCTGGCCTAGCTTTATGCCATATATTTTGTATGGCAAGCCAGAAATTGCTTAAGAGAAAATCTTATAAACAACAAACTCCTGAATGTAAAGCGCTTATCAAGCATTTTATACCAAAGCCCATCTATAAATGGGTTTTGGTACTATACAGAGCTAAACAAATAATGATGATACAGATCTCTCGTTAGCGATTCTATCAATAGCATCGGCAATTAAATTACTTGCCGTAATAATCCTGACTTTATTAGAACCAGCGGCATCATCATGATGGTTAATAGAGTCTGTTATAACTAATTCTGTTAGTACTGAATTATTAATTTTTTCAACTGCATTATTAGATAACACCCCGTGCGAGATATAAGCAGAAACAGATTTAGCGCCTGAGTCTAAAATAGCCTTCGCAGCATTTGCAAGCGTTCCACCAGTATCAACCATATCATCAATCATAATACAATTCTTACCTGAGACATCGCCAATAATATTCATAACCTCTGAACAATTCGGTTTATCACGTCTTTTATCAACAATTGCCAAGCCTAAATTTAGCCTTGAAGCAAAATATCTAGCTCTTGCAACTCCTCCAACATCAGGAGAAACTACAATAGAATCTTCGGCTTCAAACTTACCATTAATATCTTGGATAAAGATCGGAGCTGCATATAAATTATCAAGCGGGATGTCAAAGAAACCTTGTATTTGACCAGCATGCAAATCCATAGTTAAAACTCGATCAGCTCCAGCAATAGTGATTAAATTAGCAACAAGCTTTGCTGATATTGGAGTTCTAGGACCTGGCTTTCTATCTTGCCTAGCATAACCATAATAAGGCAATACTGCGGTAATACGCTTTGCGGATGCGCGCTTTAATGCATCAATTGCAATTAATAGTTCCATTAAGTTTTCATTAGCCGGACATGATGTTGGTTGAATTACAAATACATCCTCACCACGAACATTTTCATGAACCTCAACAAATATTTCTTTATCTGAAAATGTTTTTATTGTAGCATCCACAAGTTTTGTATTTAGGATAGCTGCAATTTTCTCAGCCAAGGGACGGTTAGCGTTACAAGCAAGAATTTTCATTTGAGTTAAAAATATTTATAAAAGTTAATAATGAGCACCATTTTCGCACCAATCACATCAGAGATTCCAAGCGCTGTTAGCGTTATTAGAATATCAGGACCAGACGCTACTCAGCTACTTGATGTATTTTCTTTAGGACAAAAAGTCAAACCTCGATTTGCATATTATTCAGATTTTATCTATGAGGGACAACTGATCGATAATGGCTTATTTATCTATTTTAAAGGGCCATATAGCTTTACAGGTGAAGATGTAATTGAATTTAATCTTCATGGCTCACCTGCCATCTTAAAAGAGTTTCTTAAAATCTTAAGTAGCCTTGATGGATTTAGTTTCGCCGCTCCCGGAGAGTTCTCTAAACGCGCTTTCCTAAATGGCAAAATGGATTTGCTACAGGCTGAAGCTGTAAATGATTTAGTAAAAGCTGGAACCAGACTACAATCAGATCAAGCGCTAAAACAATTAAAAGGAAATGTCTCGGTAATTTATAATACTTGGCGCGATAATTTAATTAATATGCTAGCAATATTAGAAGCTTATATCGACTTTCCAGATGATGATATTGAGCTTGAAATAGTTGACCAGATCACAATTAAATTAAATGATATGAATGCTGCCATCTCAGAATTCCTTAACGATAATAAGGCCGGATGCAAAATTAGTAATGGCATCAAGATTGCATTAATTGGCAAAACTAATGCAGGCAAATCATCTCTTTTAAATGAATTAGCTGGTAGGGATGTTGCAATCGTCTCAGATATTGCTGGCACGACTCGTGATGTAATTGATGTGGAGTTAGACCTAGGTGGCCTTGCTGTAATTTTATCAGATACCGCAGGTATCAGAGAAAGCCAAGATGTGATCGAGAATATTGGTATTAAAAAAGCAATTTTCACTGCCCAAAATGCAGATCTTAGAATTTTATTATTAGATGGTGGCGCGATATTATCAGAAGATGATTTGACTAATGAGAATGTAAAGGAGGGCGATCTCATAATTGTTAACAAAGAAGATATTTTAAATAAGAGCAATCAGGATCTTATAGCCAAATATAAGTTAAATACCGTTTCAACAAAAACTAAATCTGGTATTAATGAACTAATCAACCTGATACAAGAGAGAATTAAATCCGAATTTAATTGGGGAAAAGGTTATGCTATCTCCAAAGAACGCCATATAAATGAAATCGAAAATATTGTAAAATATCTAAACCGATTCGACCTAACTAATGATTTAATTCTAGCCTGCGAGAATTTACGCCTAGCTGCTAACTGCTTATCTAGGATCACTGGAAAAATTGATATTGAGGATATCTTGGATAAGATCTTCAAAGAATTTTGTATTGGAAAGTAGCTCTGCAATTAGTGAATAAACATGTACTAAAAGATCGCTTGATACCAGGCAAGAACAAGGCTCATTACTACCTAGAATTCAAATGAGACAACCCCTTGTAACAACCCTTATGGTGCACGAAAACCTTCATCCATATCAATCATTGAATTTTTAGCAGATCCCCGGGCGAGCATAACAGGCTGTGTCACAATTCAAAGTATAATGATAGTGATCCTGGGCAAAGCGCGAGGGGGTAAGATAAAGAGTATTACACATGCTCCAAAATCGTTGGAAGAACGTACCCGGCTAATCCATTACAACAAACTTGCAATTTGATGGCAATAAGTATTAACTTGCCGCCTTAGAAATAGTACTTAAGAAAAAATGTTCACAGGAATAATTACAGATATAGGTAAAATTAACGCTATTAAACATGTTGGTGGGTCTGATATTGAGATTATCCTTGAGCTAACAAGCACTAAAAACATTGTTCTTGGAGAATCCATAGCCACAAATGGCGTTTGCCTTACAGTAACTGAAATTGATGGTCGTAACCTGAAATTCTATCTATCTAAAGAAACTATAGATTGCTCTAATTTTGCTGATGTCAAAGAGGGTGATCATGTTAATATTGAAAAATCACTTAAATTATCAGACGGATTATCAGGGCATATGGTCTCTGGTCATGTAGATTTTATAGCTGATATTTTAGATATTGTTCCAATTAATAACTCATTTCAATTTAACATTAGTCTAGAGACTAAACACCGGGCCTTCTTCATAGATAAAGGTTCTGTTGCAATTAATGGTATATCACTTACCGTGAACAAGGTATTGGAGAATGCTATATTGATTAATATCATTCCTCATACTTTAGAAAATACCGCTCTAGCGAAAGCTAAGATTGGAGATAAAGTTAATATTGAGATTGATATGGTAGCCAAATATATTGTAGGAGCAGGAGATGTCTATAAAAAATGAAGAAATAAAAATATCTAAAATCGAAGATATTATCGAAGATGCAAAACGCGGTAAGATGTTTATCTTGGTTGATGATGAGAATCGAGAAAATGAAGGGGACTTAGTTATCCCAGCGCAATTTGCAACCAGCGATGTCATTAACTTCATGGCAAAATATGGTCGCGGATTAATTTGCTTAGCATTAAGTGGCAAGAGGGTTGAGGAGTTAAGCTTGCCGCTCATGGCCCAGCATAACAAATCTCGGAATAGAACTGCATTTACAATATCTATTGAAGCTAAAGAGGGTGTTACTACCGGTATTTCAGCATATGACCGGGCACACACAATTCAATCTGCAATCGACCCTTCAAAATCAGCTTTAGATATTGTATCTCCCGGACATGTGTTTCCCCTTTTAGCCAAAGATGGCGGTGTCTTAACTAGGGCCGGTCACACAGAGGCCGCGGTTGATATATCAATAATTGCCGGATTAAATGCTTCTGGGGTTATTTGTGAGATTATGAAAGATAATGGTGAGATGGCACGTCTGCCAGACCTCGCCATATTTGCAAAAGAACATAATTTAAAAATTGCTAAGATTGCCGACTTAATAAATTACCGAAGACGTAATGACAAACTTATATCAAGGTTTAACAGCTGTGATATCAGTACTTTGCATGGAGATTTTAACCTTGTAGTTTACCATAGCAATATCGAATATGCCGAGCATGTTGTGCTGATAAAGGGCGATATATCAACTTTAGATGAAGTGCCTGTTCGCATGCATTCTCAGAATTTCTTACGGGACATTCTACATTCAGGCAAGGATTCTGATATGTTAATACGCTCGATGAAACAAATAGATCAGATGGGAGCGGGAGTTGTAGTTATTTTGCGCTCTATGCAAAAAGATTTGGTTTCGAGCTCGATAGAGTCCAAAATAACTCAAGACGTTGAGCCAAAAGAAATAAGAGATTACGGCATTGGTGCCCAGATATTAACAGATCTTGGTATTAAGAAAATGCAACTACTAACCAACAATCCAAAATCTGTAATTGGATTACAAGGTTATGATATAGAGATTACAAAATTCCTTGAAGTAAAATAATGAAGCGATTAAATACAAATTTAAACAAGCTGATACTTGCTCTAAGCTTAATCTTTATATCCACTACAAATGTCTTAGCGGAGCAAAAAACATTAGAGATATCAGCTAGCCACACTTTAAAATTCAAAACAACCGAAGCTGTAATATCATTTGATGTGATTGGTAGAGGACCAGACGCAGATATATCTTATCAAGATTACGCGTCTCAATCATTAAATGTGGTTACATATTTAAGATCAGAGACCGAGGAAGTTAAAGAGTTGCAAACAACCTCTTTTATTTCAAACCCTGTATATAATTACGAATCCCAAGCTAGAGAAGTGATTGGCTTTGATACCATCTCCACAGTCTCATTTAAAGTCCCGAGCGATATGGTTGCTATATATTTAAACTTCTTATCAAAAAATAAAATTGATAGAATCCATGATATTAAATTCTCAGCCCCTGAGGATCTTCTGGAAAGCAAAAAGGAAGAAGCCATTAAGTTCGCGATTGATAAAGCTCTAGCCAAGGCAGATAAAGTGCTAAAGCAATTAGAGCTAAGACGTAAAGCTGTTATGAAGATAGAGATCGATACATCGGATATACGCTATCCAAAATTTGAATATAAAATTAGACCTGAAACTCAAAAAGTTTCTCCAAAGCCAACTATCTTACCAAAAGAGCAAGAGATCGTAGCCTCAGTAACACTGCATATTGCTTATTAGGAGCCCTGTTTATATTTTGTTACGCGCCCATAGCAAAATCCGTAGGGCCTCAACCATATGCATGTCCGGAGCTGTTTCAACTCAGGAAAGCCAATTATTTTAGTGCAGAGATACAAAACATTATATCTGGTGTAGTAACTACCAGGTAAGTCAATACTACCTCGCAGGATTCATAGCAAACTTTTCGCATAAAGATGTTGAGAATTAGTTTCAACATCTTTATGCTTTTCTGAGTTAATTTTTTACACTCTATGAATAGAAAGTTTAATTTATTATTTATCATCACCATCTTCCTTAGTATGCAGGCTTTTTCGCTTGTGCATGCTAGTAAATATGGCTTTGAAGAACATGAGCATAATGGCAAAGCTTGTGATATTTGCTTAAGTGCAGATAACAATAAATTATTAAACAACAATCTCTCTGAGTTAATAACTCCAAATCTCTTAACGTCCAAAGTAACTCTACCAAAAGAAATTTTACCTTTTGATGGTAAAGACTCACTCTACAACCCTAGAGCGCCCCCTTTTTTTCCTAACTAAACAACTAAAAACAATTTTAAAGCAATCAGCCTTGTAACACTAATGTGATATGTGGCTATTTTGCTTTATATTTAGAAATTATAAATTATTAGGAAAATGACTAAAATAAAAATTATGGCACATATTGTGCTATCAGCTTCTTTGTGTGCAAGCTCTGCATTTGCATCCACTAACTCAGAAATCAAATCTCTTAAAAATGAATTTAACAATATCAAGGATTCATATGAGAAGCGAATATCTGATTTAGAAAATAAGTTAGATAAAAATAACTCAATATTAAATAACGCTAATACTACGCGTAATATTTATGATAATAAATTTAACCCATCAATAGGGGTTATTTTAAACGGTAAATATTCTGCTTTTTCTAAAAACGCCTCTGAAATTTCTGGCTTTGGTATTGGTGAAGAAGGAGAAAGAGGCAAAGAGGGGTTTTCAATCGGCGAATCTGAACTTAATTTTTCTTCTAATATTGATGATAAATTCTTTGGTAGTGTAACTGCAGCGATCGTTAATGAAGATGGAGCAGATATAATAGAATTAGAGGAAGCATTTATTAGCACCTCTCCAGAATTTGGTTTACCTACTGGACTTGAAATAAAGGCTGGTAGGTCATTTTGGAATTTAGGATATCTAAATGCCAATCATGCTCACACAGATGATTTCGCTGATCGTCCTTTACCATATAGAGCCTTTCTAAATAATAGCTTTAATGATGATGGAGCCCAAATTTCTTATATTTTGCCAATTGATCTTTATGCAGAAATTGGTGGAGGAACATTTAGGGGTGATGACTTCCCATTTGGAGGTGGTGATGGCACTGGATCTTATTCTGCTTACACTAGGATAGGCGGTGATATTGGCGATAATCAAAGCTGGAGATTTGGCTTATCTACTCTCTCTGGTGAAGCAAAGGCTGGAAGAGTTACTAATGAGGATACTGTGACTTTTATTGGTGATACCGACCTTTATATTGCTGATCTGAAATATGTTTTTGCCCCAACTGGTAATGCTAAAAATCAGGAATTAACTATTCAAGGTGAGTATTTTTATCGAAAGGAGTCTGGCACTTATGAAGAAATTAATGAAGATGGTAGTACTTTAACGGGTATGGTTGATTTTGATGATAATTCTTCAGGATGGTATCTCCAAACTATTTATAAATTCAAATCTCAGTGGCGTGTAGGATTAAGATATAGTGAGCTCCTAACTCCTAATACTCCAACTGGATTAATTGGAAGTTCTCTAGACTCAAATAATTATGATCCAAAATCATATACCGCAATGATTGATTGGACAAATAGTGAATTTAGTCGTTTGCGCTTACAATATAATCATGAGGAATTATCCCAAAACAATCATGATAATCAAATTATGTTGCAATATGTAATGAGCTTTGGTGCTCATAGTGCTCATAAATATTAATTTTGGTAATTAGAATGCCAAGATTTTATATTATCTCTTTATTGGCAATAACTTCTATGTTATTGCCAATATCTGCACAAGCAAAAGTCAATATCTTTGCTTGCGAGCCTGAATGGCATGCTCTCTCTCAAGAAATTGGCGGTAGTTATGTAGACTCATTCTCCGCTACATATGCTGCCCAAGATCCGCATTATATCCGAGCTAAGCCTAGTCTCATTGCTAAAGTCAGGAAAGCGGATTTATTAATTTGCTCAGGATCAGACCTGGAGGTTGGATGGTTACCAATCTTGCTGTCTAAGGCTAATAGGAATGTTCAGGTGGGCAAGGTTGGTCATTTTATGGCTTCTGACTTTGTGCCTAGACTTGGAAAATCAGAAGTGCTGGATAGATCTAGAGGAGATATTCATGCACAAGGCAATCCTCATATTCATTTAAATCCACATAATATTTTATTGGTCGCAAAAGAGCTCAATAATCGCTTACAAGATCTTGATCCTAGTAATGCTGAAGCTTATCAAAATAATTATGACAAGTTCATGACTAAGTGGAGCGAATCTATCAGAGAGTGGAAAATGAGAGCATCGCAACTAAAGGGACTAAAAGTTTTGCCTCATCATAAATCTTTTAGTTATTTAATTGATTGGCTTGAGTTAGATGAAGTAGCAGTTCTGGAATCAAAGCCAGGAATTGCGCCAACTTCAAGCCATCTAGAGAATCTCTTAGTAATTTTGCAAAAAGAGCCGACAGAATTTATTATTAGAACTCCTTTTGATCCGCAAGATGCTAGCAATTGGATTCATAAAAAAACTCAAATAAAAGAATTGGTACTGCCATATACAGTTGGAGGCGATAAGCAGAGCAATGATCTATTCTCTCTTTTTGATAACACAATTAATTTGATCTTAGAGGCAAGTAAATGATAAGTCTGGAAATGATAGAAATAATGAGTCCAGCCTTAGTGGTTGGTTTATTAGTTGCCCTAACTCATGGATTGCTTGGAAGTTCGGTCTTAGAAAAGGGAATAGTTTTTATTGATCTTGCGGTTGCTCAGATTGCTGGATTTGGGTTAATTGTAGCGAGTATTTGCTTTCCAGAGCATAGCTGGTCCTATCAACCTATTGCGCTTTTCTTTGCAATCTCCGCTAGTCTATTATTCTATTATATAGAAAAAACAGCCCCCGATATTGAGGAGGCAATTATTGGTTGTAGCTTTGTGTTAGCTGCGTCTTTGAGTATTTTGTTTTTATCAAATCATGCTCACGGGGCAGATGAGATAAAACATTTGCTATCTGGCCAAATTCTATTTGTTACATTTCACGATATTCTACAACATTTACCAATTTATATAGGCGTAATAGGATTATGGTTTTTAAAACCCAAAATACGCAGCGGTATTGGGTTTTATGTAATTTTTGCTTTTGCAATCACATCATCAGTCCAGCTAGTTGGAATCTATGTTGTTTTTGCCAGCCTTATACTTCCAGCAATTGCAGCCAAGAATAAGAAAAACCCATTATGCATTTCTTGGGCATGTGGAATTATTTCAGTAATCTTAGGAATTGTTTTTGCTATAACATTTGATCTACCCGCAGGAGTCCTCATAGTTATTGCCTATTTTATAGTGACATGCCTAATTAAGCTTTATCCTAAAACCTAGCCTCCAAGAATTCTCTTGGTTCTGCCTATTCATGTTAAGGCTCCTTTATAAGTAATTGCATTTAGGGTCGGGTAATAGTATTTACGATCTTGCTATGTAATTAAGGGTGAAGTTGTAATGGAAAAAGAAGATGCGATTGATGAGAAATTTACTCAAGCTCAATTAGAGCAACATCTATGGAGGGCAGCTGATATCCTGCGCGGGAGTATTGATAGCTCGGATTATAAGCATTATATATTTGGGCTTCTGTTTTTTAAACGTCTGAGTGATGTGTGGCAGGAGGAATATGAGCAGGCTTATGCAACATTTAAAGATGAAGAACTAGCCGCGGATCCAGATGAGCATCGGTTTGCTATTCCAGAAGGAGCGTTCTGGGATGATCTAGCAAAGCAGAGTACTAATATTGGTGAGCATTTAAATAATGCTTTTCATAAGATAGAAGATGCGAATTTGCGTTTGAAAGATATTTTTCAAGATATTGATTTTAATAATAAACAACGTTTTCCAGATAGCATATTACAAAAGCTAATTCAGCATTTTGATAAATACCGTTTGCGCAATAGCGATGTAAGCGCGGATATGCTTGGCAATAGTTATGAATATTTGATAAAGAAATTTGCAGATGATTCAGGTAAGAAAGGTGGTGAGTTTTACACTCCTGAATATGTCGTGAAGTTGATGGTTAAAATGCTCGCGCCAAAAGAGGGGATGAGCGTTTATGATCCTACCTGTGGATCAGGTGGTATGTTGATTCAATCATATCATGCCTTGCAGGAAGCCGGCCTAAATCCAAAAACATTATCCCTTGCAGGCCAAGAAAAGAATTTAAATACTTGGGCGATTTGCAAGATGAATATGTTCTTGCATGATATTGACGATGCCGTGATTGATCGTGGTGATACGCTACGTAATCCACGCAATTTGGTTTCAGAGAGTAGTAAAGGTTTAAAGCAGTTTGATCGGGTGATTGCTAATCCGCCATTCTCACTTAAAGAATGGGGTTATGATATTTGGGATAAGGGTGATCCATATGGACGTGATATTTATGGCTGCCCGCCAAAATCTTATGGTGATTTGGCCTTTGTTCAGCATATGATCGCAAGTCTTAAAGATGATGGAAGAATGGCTGTGGTATTGCCACATGGCGTATTATTTCGTGGTGGTGCGGAAGGGCGAATTCGTGAAGGGTTACTAAATCAAGATCTTATTGAAGCAGTGATTGGGATTGCACCTAATCTATTTTATGGCGCAGGTATTCCGGCTTGTATTTTGCTGATAAATAAAAACAAACCAGCTGATAAAACTGGCAAGGTGATGATTATCAATGGCGCGGAAGAATATAAAGAAGGCAAAGCACAAAACACACTAACTGAAGAAAATGTAGCGCGTTTTGTTAGCACATATGAAAGCTGGCAAGATGTAGAACGCTTCGCCCGCCTTGTGCTAATCAGCGAGATAACCACCAATGACCACAACCTAAACATCGCCCGCTATGTGCATACCGCAGAAGAAGAAGAGCCGATTGATGTGAAGGCTGAGTTAAGTAGTTTAAAGGATTTGATAGCAAAGCGTGATGAAGCTGAGAATGTGATGATGAAACATTTACAGGGGCTTGGTTATGATTCCTGAAGGGTGGAGAGTTGTAGATATTGCGAGTATTACAGGTAAAGTAACGTTGCCTAATAAAAAGCTAAAGTCTTTAGAGTATAGAAATAATGGGAAGTTTCCTATTATAGACCAAGGTGATGCTTTCATTGCGGGTTATACAGATGATGAAGATGCAATATATAGGAATGATTTGCCAGTAGTAGTTTTTGGAGATCATACTAGAGTTTTTAAATTTGTAGACTTTCCATTTGCGCAAGGTGCTGATGGTATAAAAATTATAAAAAACTCTAGTGATAATTCTGCTATATTTCTCTATTATCTACTTTTGAATTCCCCTTTAAGAAACGAAGGATATTCAAGGCATTTTAAACAACTCAAAGAGTTAAGTTATTTACGACCACCACTTCCAGAGCAAAAGCGGATTGCGGAGGTTTTGGGTGGGGTGGATTTGGCGATTGAGGCTAGCAAAGCTGTCATAGCCCAGACCAAAAAAGTAAAACAAGGCCTACTCCAAACCCTACTAACCCGCGGCATCGCCCACACCAAATTCAAACCCTCCCCACTTGGCAAGATTCCTGAGGGGTGGGAGGTTAAGCCGCTTGCAGAGGTGGTGAATAAAAGCATTTCTTATGGAATTGTTCAAACAGGAGATAATATACCTGATGGAATTCTGTGTGTAAGAGTAGTGGATATTGTAAAAGAGCAATTAAACACTGCAAGCATGATTAGAACATCTGAAGAAATCAGTAATGGTTATAAACGTACTATGCTGAAAGAAAATGATATAATGATGGCTCTTCGTGGAGAGATTGGACATGTTATTCTTGCTAAAGAGAACTTGATAGGCGCTAACTTAACAAGGGGATTGGCACTCATATCTCCTAAAGACGAACTTTTGCATCCATCTTTTTTACTCTGGGCATTAAGGTCTCCAGTAGTGAGAGAGGACTTATTAAAGCGTGTGAACGGTAGTGCTCTTAAAGAAATACCGCTAAATGGCCTAAGAAAAGTTCCTATAATTATCCCACCCCTCCCAGAACAAAAAGCCATAGCCTCCATACTAGAATCCGCCGATAACCAAATAACCACCGAAACCAAAAAACTAACCACCCTCCAAACCCTAAAAAAAGGCCTGATGAATGATTTGCTTACGGGGAAGGTTCGGGTGAGGGTTTCATAATAATACGGAGGTAGATTACTAGGGTTTTGTCGCTCAATTTTGAGTCTCAAAATAGTTTGTTGTTCAAAAAAGGCAAAACTTGACAGACAAACTTGTTTGATGTTTAACTTAGAGAGTCAAAATAGCTTGTCTCTCATATATGACTTTTTTTGATAAACAAATAAACTTTAAAGGAGCAAAATGGCAAATTCAGTTTCAGAGCTAAATTTTGATAAAGCCGTGTCATATCATTATGATCAATTCCCACCCAAAGATTTAGATTATAGTAAAATCGTCAAGCCTCTCAGCAAGGCTTCTGATGCTATTGCTCGTTTTGATCAAATGTTAAAAAATATGCATAATAGTGAGTTTTTGCTGGCTCCATTGCGTAATCAGGAAGCTGTAATATCTTCTCGTATGGAAGGGACGGTGAGTACGATGGATGAAATTTTAAGATATGAGGCAGATAATATTAATGATACTGATAATAACGATATGCGCACAGAGGTGCGTGAAACGATTATGTATCAAAGAGCTTTAAAAACCGCGCAGGGAGAAATAGAAAGCGGCTATAAAATATCAGAATTTTTAATTCGCTCAATGCATGCGCAATTATTATCTATAGGACGCGGCGCAGATAAATCACCAGGGCAGTTTAAAATAGAGCAAAACTACATTGTTGACAGATCCAAAAGGAATATTCTGTTTACGCCAATATCTCCAGAAAAGTTAAATGATGGAATGAGAGATTTACTCCGTTTTATAGCAGAAAATGATGAGCAAAATTTAATTAAAACCGCTCTAGCTCATGTTGAATTTGAAGCCCTGCATCCCTTTAAAGATGGTAATGGTCGTGTGGGACGTATGATTATTACTTTGATGCTATGGAATGCGGGCGTAATATCTGCACCTCATTTTTATATCAGTGGTTATTTTGAAGAGCATAAAGATTTATATATCGATACAATGAAGGCGGTATCAGAAAAAGGAGAATGGACAAATTGGTGTGTTTTTTTCTTAGAAGCGATGGAAAAACAAGCTATAAGCAATCTTAAAATTGTGGAGGATATTCATGAACTATATGAAAATATGAAACTTATTTTTGAAGATAAACTTGGAACAAAATGGCATCTTAGAGCTTTAGATTTTATTTTTACTTATCCTTATTTTAGAAATAATAATTTTACAAAATTAAGTGGCATTCCTGAATCCACGGCAGCAAGATTTGCGCGGATACTTTTGGAAGAAAATCTAATTATAACTCTTGAAGAAGCATCTGGCAGAAGGCCAGCCCTTTATGCGTTTGAACCACTCCTAAAATTAGTGAGGATATAATGAGTGAATATTTACTAGCAGAAAAACCATGCATAGATGAACTTATCTCCCTTGGTTGGAAATGGTTAAAGCCTAAAGATAATGAGCTTGCGCGGGATGGTTTGAATCAGGTTATTTTGCGTGATGAAGCTATTGCTGCTATTGCGCGCATTAATGAAGTGGATGAAGATGTAGCGCGGGCGGTATATCATGATTTGCTGCATATTAATGATAATAAGGAATTTACTAAAAACTTGCTTGGTAATTATAGCCGCACGATCTCAGGGCAGCGTGATAAAAAAACCATTCATCTTATTGATTTCAAGAATGTTGAAAATAATAATTTTACCGTAACCAATCAGCTTTATGTGCAAGCGCAGCAAAGCCGTATTCCGGATATGGTGCTCTATGTCAATGGTATTCCGCTTGTGGTGATTGAGGCCAAAAGCCCACTTTCTTATAAAGATAAAACTGGCGAAGCTTTTGATCAGATCAAACAATATGAGCAGGATATAGCGCGTTTATTTTATTCTAATTTATTCAATATTATAACTGACGGCATTAAAGTTTTATATGGCGCTACTAGTTCACCTTCGCAATATTGGGGTGAGTGGAAAGATCCTTGGCCTAAAGCTAAAGATGATTTCGGTAATGATTTATCAAGGGGGATGTATAGCTTATGTGAGCCGTCACGTTTGCTTGATTTGCTTGCGCATTTTGTGGTGTTTGAAACGGATGAAGGCAGGGCAGTAAAGAAAATTTGTCGTTATCAGCAATTTCGCGCGGTAAATAAAATCTTTAACCGGGTATATCTTGAGCAAGGCAAGCGTGGTTTAATTTGGCATACGCAAGGTTCTGGAAAGTCACTAACCATGGTCAATGCGGCTGTAAAACTCAGAACACATTTAACTGATGATATAAAACATAACCCCAACATTCTTATCTTAACTGATAGGGTTGATTTGGATAATCAGATTTCTAAAACTTTTCTCGCATGTGGTCTTCCTAATCCAACTCAGGTAAAGTCACTAAAGACATTACAAGAAAAATTAAATCAGAATACTCAAGGCTTGGTTTTGCTCTCTACAATACAAAAGTTCGAAGGATCGAAGATCCCGATTCCAAGTAGTGATAAATGGGTTGTATTGGTGGATGAATGTCATCGCACGCAAGAAAAAGATTTGGGTGCATATTTGCGCGCTACTTTACCTGATGCTAAATTTTTTGGCTTTACAGGAACTCCTATACAGAAAAAAGATCATGATACATATGCTAATTTTAGTGAAGGGGATGAAGGGTATTTAGATAAATATGGCATTGATGACGCGGTTGCTGATGGGGCAACAATTCCTATTCGCTATACGAGCCGCAAAACGGAATGGCAAATTGATCCAAAGAAATTAGATGTAGTTTTTGACCAATGGTTTGCGAATGAATCTGATGAAAAACTTGAGCAATTAAAGAAGCGTGGCGTTACTATTGCCGAGCTAGCAAAGCACCAAAAACGGATTGATCTTATAGCTTTTGATATCTGGACACATTTTAAAAATCATATTCAGCCTGATGGTTTTAAAGCACAAATAGTCGCAATTGATAGAGAGGCTGTGGTGTTATATAAACAAGCTTTGGATAAGGTTATTACTGAATATTATATTGCTGAGGGCCTAAGCGAGAAAGATGCCATGGACAAAGCTAAGAGCATGAGTGCATGTGTTTATTCGACTAATCAAACGGATGGTCATGCAAGTGAGGATGATCATAAATCGACACTTCGAGCGGAGCTGAAAAAACATGTTCGTGATAAAAAGGGGGAGATAACTCTCATTGATAATTTTACCAAGAAAGATCATCCATTGTCTTTCTTAATAGTCTGTAACAAACTTTTGACTGGCTTTGACGCACCTATTGAAGCTGTGATGTATTTGGATAATCCACTCAAGGAACATAGTCTGCTTCAAGCTATAGCGAGGACAAACAGGGTGTATAATAGTAATAAGCAATTTGGTCTGATTGTTGATTATATCGGTGTTACCAATAAGCTTGATGAAGCTTTGCAGACTTATCGTAAGGAAGATGTTGGTAATGCTTTAAAAGATATAGAGGTAGATCGCGCTGAGTTAAAAGCTGCATATGCTGAGCTGAAGCCATATTTAAAAGGGATTAGGCGCGAGGGTAATGTAAGTAAGTTAGAGTTAAAGCAAGAGTATGACGCGTTAGTTCAAGGCTTAGGTTCGGAGGATGTGTGGTATAGTTTTCGTCGTAAGGCAAAGCTATTTATTCGTGCATATGAAGCATTAACACCTGATCCATCTGTGCTCGAATATACCGCAATATTACGCTGGGTGGCAGGGTTTATTCATTGGGGAACGCAAGTTTTTGAACAAAAGGAATCGCTCGAGCTTGGTGATTATAGCGCTAAGATACGTCAGATGCTGCAAGAACATCTTGATGTGAACGGGATTTCTACCCTTTGCAAAATACGTCATTTAACAGATCCAGAGTTTTTGGATGATTTTAATATTGAGAAAAAAACAGAAGATCAAATTCGCACGGCTGCTATTCGGAAAGGTACGGAGCTTAAAAAAATTCTAAAAGAAAAAATAGCTGATAATCCACTTCGCTATGGACCATTTTCTGAGCGGGTAATGGAAATATTAAAGCGTTTTTTAGAAGGGCAAATCTCCGCCTTAGATGCGTTAAAAGAATGTGAGAATTTGACGAGAGATCTGGATAAGGAAGAGTCTAGTTATAAAACTTCTGGTTTGGATAAGCGAGCTTATGGTTTGCGTAGGGTAATTGAGGTCGTAGATGGTAGTTCTAACATAGAGGTGGCAACACATCTTGCTGCTGAGATCAATTTGTTATATATCTCAGATCAAACAGCTCCGAATGGTTGGCATTTACGTGAACAATTAAAAAAGGAGCTCAGGCAGCAAGTACGCCTTAAAGCTCATGAGGTTGGTTTGGCTAATTTTAAAGAGCTACCACCACCAGTAGAGGAATATGCAATGAAGCATTATATTAAGATTGCTTGATGCCAATATTATCCATTGGTAAAACCGACATACCATACCGCATAACTCATAGTGATTTAGCCATTAGAAAGCGCATTATTGTTACGCCCAATGATGTTGAGGTGATTGTGCCTGCAATAAATGATGATGCAGAAGTTCATGATTTCATCTATAAAAAACGGCGCTGGGTTTATGACAAGCGTGAAGCTATGAGTGATTGGTTAAGTAGGTTTGAGAATAATGATTATACCAAACTCCAATCAGGTGCGAAAATAGCTTACCGTGGCCGTAATATGCGCATAAGCATTAAACGCGAGAAATGTGATTCTGTTACGGTTAGTTATCAAAATGGTTTTTCTATTTATATACCCATGCATATAGATGAAAATAAAGTTGAATCCGTTGCTGGGATGGCATTAAAATTCTGGCTAAAAGATAGGGTTAAGGTAGATGTGAGGTTTATGGCTAAATATTATAGCAATATGCTAGGGCTAAAATATCAGGATGTAAAAATAGAGGCGCTGAGCCATATGTGGGGCAGTTGTACTAAGGGTGGAGTAATTAAAATAAACTGGCACTTGATAGCAGCGCCAAAATCCGTCTTAGAGTATGTAGTTCTTCACGAGATATGCCATCTAAAACATCGCAATCATTCGGATGAGTTTTGGGCATTGGTCTTAAAAAAAATGCCCCAATATCGTTTAGCTGCTAAATGGTTACAAACCCATTCTCCGGAATATCAGCTTTGATTTAGGTAATTGCTCCCATCAAATTAAATCTGATTAAAAATCGGTGCATCGACCGTTCTTTTCCCAATCTCCGTAACGAGTTGGCTCTGCGCCTTTTGGGCCGCCGATTTCTTTAGGACTATTGGTTGCTGGAGTTTTGGAGGTAGGGTTATTTTTAGATACTATATTCTCAGCTTTTGAATTTTTGCTCTTGTTATCTATTTCTGCCATTTTATATCTGTAATCAAATTAACATCGGATCCCACTTATAAATGATAAAAATAGAAGATGAAGCATTTTTACTGGCAAAGATGAAATTTTCAGAATCCTCTATCATAGTTAGTTTTTTAACTAAAGAACATGGAATCCTCAAAGGTATTATCAAAGGTGCTTTTGCTAAGAAAAATCATAATGTTTATGAGATTGGTAATAAATTTAGTATTAGAGCAAATTCTCGCTTTGATAGCGGCTTGGTTAGATGCGATACCGAGGTTATGAGCAACCATTTTTTTGAGTTTCTAAGCAACAAAAGCAAACTGCTAATGCTGTTGGTGGCTTCTGAGCTTATTTGCAAATTATTTCCAGAAAACATTCAGCTAGATATTGCCTTTGATAACTTTACTGATTTGCTTGATTCAATGCTAAAGCCCAATCAAACTACCACTGATTTATACAAGCAATATTTTATATTTGAGCTTATGTTGTTAAAAGAAATGGGCTATGGGCTAGATCTAAGCAAATGCGCTGTTTGTAGTGAATCGAATGACTTAATATTTATCTCGCCCAAGACCGGGAGAGCGGTTTGCAGGATGCATGGCACGGAATATAGTAATAAAATATTTAAATTACCAAAATTCCTTTTGGATTTTTCGGATAACCCTGATATGGATAGCTTGCATGAAACTGCTTCGATCTCAGAACATTTCTTAAATAAATATTATTTTAAACAATACGGCAAAGAGATAACTTATATGCGGCAAGTATTAATCAACAATATCAATAAATAAAGAATGGGAAAATTACTAAACACAATTGATATCGACTTTGGCACAGCCATATCAGAACGTTATCTAGCCTATGCTTTATCAACAATTACCTCAAGATCATTGCCAGATGTAAGAGATGGTTTGAAACCTGTGCATAGACGCATATTATACGCTATGTATAAATTACATTTGGACCCTGATTCCGGTTATAAAAAATCAGCAAGAGTCGTGGGTGATGTAATTGGTAAATATCACCCCCATGGTGATAGCTCTGTCTATGACGCGCTGGTGCGACTCGCGCAAATATTTGCTTCACGTTATCCACTTGTTGACGGCCAAGGTAATTTTGGCTCAGTAGATGGTGATAATCCAGCTGCCATGAGATATACCGAAGCTAAGCTAACATTTGTTGCGATGTTGCTTTTGCGTGATATCGACAAAAACACTGTTGATTTTAACCCAACCTATGATGATTCTGATAGTGAGCCAGCATTGCTTCCCGCAGTATTTCCAAATTTGCTAGCTAATGGAAGCGAAGGTATAGCAGTTGGTATGGCAACATCTATCTTTCCACATAATATTTTAGAATTGCTTGATGCTACAGAATTACTATTAAGAGAACCAGAAACTAATAATAAAGACTTAGTAAATCTTATTCCAGCGCCAGACTTTCCAACTGGTGGCGAGATTATTTATAAACAAG
Organism: Rickettsiales bacterium; assembly: GCA_018659145.1. GTDB lineage: Bacteria > Pseudomonadota > Alphaproteobacteria > Rickettsiales > JABIRX01 > JADHOX01. Next base: position 14,244 of record JABJNB010000018.1, on the reverse strand, counting down.
AAGATTTCCTAAAGATGTACGAGACGGGTAGGGGAAGTTTTAAGCTTAGAGCCAAATGGAAAATTGAAGAATTACCCCATGGCGCTTACCAAATTATTATTACCGAGATTCCATACCAGCTATCTAAATCACGCTTACTTGAAAAACTAGCTGATCTATATAGCAGTAAAAAAGTTATACGCATGGGGCAAATCGCCGATGAATCTAGTGAAGATATCCGTATTGTAATTATACCTAGAAATCGCAATGTGGAAGCTAATATATTAATGGAGCAGCTCTTTAAAGAATCTGATCTTGAAATGCATTACAGCCTAAATATGAATGTTTTAGACAAGCATCAAGTACCTAGAGTTTGCGGTTTAAAAGCAGTGTTAGAGCAATATATAGCACACCGCTATGAAATATTAATTCGGAAATCTAATTTTCGTTTAGCTAAAATTAACAGAAGATTGGAGATATTAGCTGGCTTTATTATTGTTTATTTAAATTTGGATGAGGTGATTAGAATTATTCGCTTTGAAGATGAGGCAAAACAATTCCTAATCAACAAGTTTGAATTAACAGAAGTACAAGTAGAAGCCATTCTGGAAATAAAATTACGCGCGCTACAGAAGTTAGAAGAAATCAAAATTACAAAAGAACAAAAAGCCTTGTCATCCGAGGCTAAAACATTAAACGGAATCTTATCAAGTAAAGCAACTCAGCAAAAAGAGCTGATTAAAGAAAATGAGGATGTTAGGGCAGAATTCTTAAGACATAAATATATTACAAAAAGACGCACCAAGCTTATTAAAAACCATGAGGAAGTAAATATTAACGAAGAAGAGCTAATTGAAAAAGAAGCTATCACAATTTCTATTTCAAATAACTTCTGGATTAAAGCTATTAAGGGCCATGGTATTGATACAAAGAAAATCAAATATAAAAGTGGTGATAGCGAGCAATATATTATTGAAACTCAAAATACCGATAAATTAATTATCGCAACTAACAAAGGCCAATTCTATACGCTGACAAATTACAAGCTAGATATGTCAGCTAAAGAGGGTGAAGCTTTAAACTTTCTATTTGATTTAGCTCCCGGGGAGAAAGTCATTACCATCTTTGAACATAAAGCTGACCAGAAATATATCTTAGTTAGTGATAATGGTAGAGGATTTATCATTGATTCAGAGAGCTTACTTAGCATGAAAAAAACAGGAAGAGCCATCTTCTCTTGCAAGGATAATAACTTGATGAGAATTGAGCCGTTTGTAGAAGGGCATGATTCATTAGTTGTGGTAAATACTCTTCGCAGAATGGTTGTAATCAAATTAGATCAAATTCCGCAAATGCAAAAAGGACGGGGTGTCAATATTCAGAAACAGACAGATTCTACAATTTCTGATATTATCACTATTAATTTTGACGAAGGTTTAAATTTCAAATTAAACTCTCGGAGCTTTATCGAGAAAGATCTTAGAAAATGGTTAGTATCAAAAGGCAGTAAAGGATATTTAGTCCCTTTTAAATTTCCAAAGAAAAATAAGTTTTATTGATTGACTCTTGTTAAAAACTCTTCTAAAAGTTGATTTCTCTCATATCTCTCTCTGATTTAGCCGACTCATTTATGAGTCGGCTTTTTCTTTACTAGACTTCCCTATAGATTCAGCTAATTATTAATATAATCTCTTTATACTAGAAGAATGATAAATACCTCAGTTATCATAGTAGGCGCTGGCCTTACTGGTCTAATCACTGCAAAGTACCTAGAAAAACTAGGCATTGATTATATCGTATTAGATAAATATAAAATTCAAAAACTAGCCAAAACTGATCTTAGAACCACGGCTATAAATTACACGGTTTCCCAGAATTTTCAATTTTTAGGCCTTTGGAACAAATTAGAAAGCCAGGTGTCTAAAATTGATAATATCCTAATTCGCAACAATCTAAATGAAGCTGATCTATATTTTTCTAAAGAGATGATAAAAGCATCCCCAATGGGCTACATCATCCCGAATTCTGTAATTAAAAACCATTTAATTGATTGTTTAGATAACGAATATTTAATGAGCGAGCAGGAGGTTGTTGATGTTAAAACTAAATCTGACTATGTGATAGCAACAACAGATAAAAGCTTAGAGATTAAAGCTAAACTTATACTAGTATCTGATGGAAAATATTCCAGTTTAAAGAAACTATTTAATATAAGTGAATTGCAGCATGATTATCAGCAAGCATCCCATGTATTTAATGTGAAACACGAAAGATCTCATGACAACCTTGCTTTAGAACAATTTCTAAGCGATGGTCCAATTGCATTCTTACCGCTTAAAGACCCAAATCAATCTTCTATTGTTTACACCAAATCAAATAATGTCACTATATCAAATATAGATGATATTGAGGCAGAATTAAATCTAATAGCATCTGATACTTATGGCGCCATAGAGATAATTTCTGAAATAAAAAGCTTTCCCCTCTCAGTTAGTCATAGCAATCAGTATTATCGCTCTAGGATGCTCTTCCTCGGTGATTCTCTACATAGTATGCATCCCATAGCCGGGCAGGGATTTAATTTAACAATGCGCGATATTGAGCGAATAACACATTTAATCTTAAAACATAAAACTCTAGGTATGGATATTGGCTCAAATATTTTACTTAAGTCTTTTGAGAAGATTCGTAAAAAAGATAATATACTAATGCTTGGATCCACTCACGCATTAGTTAAATTATTTTCTAACGATAATAAGTTAATGAATTCTGTACGAAATCTTGGTTTAAAATTATTTGGCAAGAGCCAGCGCGCAAAAAAATCAGCTATAGCTTATGCTATGGGTTTGAAATAAATCTTTTGTAGGAACAAGTCTTTATCTAGATCAATCATTGAATTTTTTTGGGGCCCTAAACTCGGCTTAAATATTTGACCAAGAAATCTGCAAAGAGGATGTCGGAATAATCGAGCATGGAGTTTTTCTTGAGCATTAATTCATATTGTTGAATTTTGCTTAAGAAATCAAAGATCTTGTCATTACTCCATTTATTCAAATGCTGAATCATTAGAGATTTTTGCTTAAAGAATACAGGAGGCTTTACCTTATTAACGGCATCACTATTACTCATATCCTGGCTACGATATGATGCTGCCATATGTAATTTTGTAAAATAATTTATTAAAACCCGACATAAAGTAATTGAATTAGCGCCAAGTTTTTTATTTAGATCTATTTCAGCTCTGATGTTTCTAACATCAAGGCTAGCAATCTTATTCGCAAAATCTTGAAAGTTCTTTTCTTTAGCTCCAGAGATGATTTGATCAACATCATCAAATTCAACTAGTTTCTTATCACCTAAATATTGCTTTAACTTATTAAGTTCACTACGTAATATCTGCCTATTACCATAAAAATCATTAGCTATATAACTAGCCAAATCATAACCAATCTCGTAACCATCAGATTTTAAATCAGACATAATAATATTACGCAGACCAACTTCATCATCAGTATAACAAGGCAGGGTTACTATATCTTTACCATCTTCGAACATTTTACGTAATTTGCCGCCAGCCTTCAAATCACCCGCGAGGATAAGCAAAAAACTATCCGATTTTAGTGATCCAAAATAATCAGTAAGGTTTGCGCTTATGGTATCCTTGGCATCCGATACAACTAATAATTTTCTACCTGGGATAAGCGAGAAGCTGTTTGACTCATCAATAACCACGCCAAAATTATCCGAGATATTTTTCATATGATATTCTACTAAATGCAGATTATCATAATCGGCACCTAGAATACTCGTTATAATATTATTCTTGCGCTCAAAAACTATGCCCTCATCAGCACCATAAATTAAAGCAGCTTTTAACCCCTGGATTTTGCTTTTAATAAAATCGTCAATAAGGTTATTAGCAACTTTCATAATAAGTCTTTAACCAGATTATTCAGATTGAGTAACTTGATCATTATATAACCAAGGAGCTTCTTGCTTTTGCTTCGCTTCAAATGCCGCTATTTTATCTTCAGCTAAGAGCGTTAGAGAAATATCATCCAACCCTTCAAGCAAACATTTTTTACGGAAAGCTTCTATATCAAAATTAATAATTTTATTACCATAAGTAATTGTTTGATCAGTTAAACTAACCGATGCTTCATTAATTCCTGAGTTAGCATATCCAGCTAAATCAGATACTTGCTCCTTAGTGAAAGTAATTGGTAAAATAGCGTTTTTAAAACAGTTATTATAAAAAATATCAGCAAATGATGGAGCTATAATTACACTTATACCAAAATCACTAATTGCCCAAGGAGCATGCTCTCTAGACGATCCACAACCGAAATTATCACCTGATATCAAAATCTGGCAATCTTGATATCCTGGTTTATTTAGGATAAAATCTGGAACTTCATTACCATCAAGGTCAAAGCGCATTTCATAGAAGAGATTAACTCCTAAACCGGTTTTTTTTATAGTTTGTAGAAATTGCTTAGGGATAAGCATGTCTGTATCAATATTATCAATTGGGATTACAGTGACAATTCCTTCAATTTTATCTAGTTTTTTCATATCTTGACCTTTACTACGAAACATTTTACGTTTGCTTTCATAATCAAAAGATTACATTTAATCAACTCCTTTATAATATAGACACATGCTTACTAACGGAAATCAAATCCCTAACTTTTCAGGAACTGCCGTAACTGGAAATAATTTGAATGATGGCTTTATAAATATAAACCAATATTCTTATAAAGGAAAATGGAAGGTTATTTTCTTTTATCCAAAGGATTTTACATTTATTTGCCCAACAGAAATCACGGCTTTTGATGATTTGAACTCTGAATTTTCTGCTAGAGACACTCAAGTAATCGGTGTTAGTACTGATTCTGAATTTGTCCATTTGGCTTGGAAAAACTCTGATAGTGATCTTAAAAAACTATCATACCCTTTATATTCTGATATAAAAAGAGAATTGGCAGTAGGGTTAGGCATTTTGAATGAAGATGAAGGTGTGGCTTACAGAGCAACTTTTATTGTTGATCCTAACAATATCATTCAACATGTATCTGTAAACGGTTTAAGCGTTGGTAGAAATCCCCAAGAGGTTTTAAGAATTTTAGATGCTGCACAATCTGGTGAGCTTTGTCCTTGTAATTGGAAAAAAGGTGAAGAGACAATCGATTTAAGCAAAGTTGCAGCTGAATAATTATTTTAAATAAAAAACAAGGTTAGGATGTAGTAATGCATTCTATCCTACAGGCTGTGTCACAATATAATTGCGAAAGAGTCTGCTAACCTTGTTTATTTTAGTAGAGAAAATATGAGAATAATATCAGGATCATTGCGTGGACGCAAATTAGAAAGCATACAACATGCTGAATTAAGGCCAACTACTAATAAGATAAGGCAAAAATTATTTAATATCTTAGAGCATAATGAAGATATCCTAGCGAGAGATAACTTATCTGAAGTAAACACAATATTAGATGTCTGCTCTGGGCTTGGAACCATTGCTTTTGAAGCGCTATCACGCGGTGTTCAAAATGCGGTATTAATTGATAAAAACCGATTATTTGGTGAGTTAGCAACCTTTAATGCAGAAACATTAGGAGTGGGGGATAGAGTAAAATTCTGCAACCTTAACGCATTAAACCTACCAATGAGTCAGATAAAAGCAGATTTATGCTTTATCGACCCACCATATCATGAAAATATAATAGAAAAAATTTTAATAGCCCTTCATAACAGATCTTGGCTCGATACAGATGCTGTGGTCATAGTGGAAGCCGCCAAAAGATCTGTATTTGAAATACCGGAGCAATATAAAATGCTGGATAAAAGAGAAGATGGTTTAACCAAATTAATCTTTTTAAAATACATAGTAGAGACGCAAAATATTGCGCCTCCTGCAGAAACACAAAACACTTAATCAATTTAAGCGTAGGTTTTGCTGATCGTGGATTTACCACGATGGTTTATTATTAAATTTATAATTCCGAGACAAGAGCATTCATTGAGAATAACTCTCTGATTACATTTTAATCAAATTATACAAACGATTTTGGTAATTACTATCTTGCTGGAAGACTCCTGTAAACTTGGTTGTAACAGTTGATGTTCCAGCTTTTTTAATACCCCTGGTCGTCATGCATTGATGCTTAGCATCGATGATGATTGCAATACCTTTTGGCCTCAAAACTTTCTCCATTGTGCTGGCGATTTGAGCTGTCATTGTTTCTTGGGTTTGCAAACGCTTAGCATAAATATCCAATAATCTTGCAATTTTTGAGATTCCAACAATACGTTCATTTGGCAAATAAGCTATATGAGCCAAGCCTATAATTGGCACCATGTGATGCTCACAATGTGATTCAACACGCATGTTTTTTAATAACACAATATCATCATAACCATGAGTTTCCTCAAAAGTTGTAGTTAATATTTTTTCAGGATCTTCATTGTAACCACCAAAGAACTCTTCGTAAGCTTTTACAACTCGTTTAGGTGTAGCTTTTAAACCTTCACGATTAAAGTCGTCACCAGCCCAACTAATTAATGTACGTACAGCTGCTTCAGCCTCTTCCCTTGTTGGTCGTTGAGATTGCTTGATATTTTCCATAGTTATAAATAAAATTACTTAAAAATATTGATTATTGTTAGACCGTCTATATTGTTTTGCCCCCCAAGGGGACTCGCACTATATAAGCGATTTTTTTTAGCGTCAATTAATTATAGGTTTTAAATGGTAAAATTAACAACACTAGGATTTCCACGCATCGGAGCCAATAGAGAATTAAAAAAAGCAGTAGAGAAATATTGGAAAAGCGATATTTCTGAAACCGAACTTAGAGAAGTAGCAGATAATATCAAGATATCAAACTGGAATCTACATTCCCAAAATAATATTGATTACATCCCTAATGACTTTTCATTTTATGATCACATCTTGGATGCCACTTGTACATTTGGTAATATTCCTCCTCGTTACAAACATGACGGATCAGATGTTAATTTAGACTTATACTTCTCAATGGCTAGAGGAAAGCAATCAGGTGATACTGATGTTGTAGCTATGGAGATGACTAAGTGGTTTGACACTAACTACCATTACCTAGTTCCTGAATTTGACGCAAATACTAAATTCAGCTTATCATACCATAAAATTTTCGAAGATTACAAATTAGCAAAAGCTAATGGTATTGAAACAAAGCCTGTTATTGTCGGACCAATCTCATACCTATATTTAGGAAAATCTAAGGACTCGAGTGATAAATATGCTCTTTTAGATAATCTGGTAGATTGTTACTCACAGATTCTACAAAAGTTAAATGATCTTGGCTGCTCTGATATACAAATTGACGAGCCGATATTGTCTTTAGATTTGGAAGATGAAATTAAGGCCTTATACCAAGAGACTTATAGCAAATTAGATAGTGCGCGTGGCAATATTAACATTCATCTTACTAGTTACTTTGAAAGCTACTCTGATAATTTTGCAATTGTAGATAGGCTTCCTGTTTACTCAGTGCATTTTGATATTGTACGAAGTGCGCAAAATATTGAACATGTTAAATTACTTTCTAAAGAGAAAAAAATCAGCCTAGGTGTGATTGATGGTAGAAACATTTGGAAAGCAAATTACACAAATATTCTAGCTCAAATAGAGAATATCTCTAAAGTTATTGATAGCGACAGATTAATTATTGCAACTTCTTGTTCATTATTACACTCTCCTGTTGATCTGGACGCGGAAACTAAATTAGATAGTGAAATCAAATCATGGCTTGCATTCGCGACTCAAAAGATAGCTGAACTTAGCGATCTAAAGACTATCCTTACAAAAGCATCTAATCATGAAACAATCCTGGCTAAAAACCACGATACTTGCCAAAACAGAAAGGTTTCTACCAAGATTCATGATGCAAATGTAAAAGAGCGAATGGAGAGCCTAGAGCCGGCTATGTTCAACAGAAAGTCCGTATTTGCAGAAAGAATAAAAGAGCAAAATACTGCCTTAAACTTGCCGATTTTACCAACAACAACTATTGGCTCATTCCCTCAAACTAAGGAATTGAGACAAGTTAGAGCTAAGTTTAAAAAGGGCGAAGTATCCGAAGCAGAATATGATAAGTATCTAAAAGCAGAGATTAAAAATGCTGTTAAATTTCAAGAAGAAATCGATATAGACGTTTTAGTTCATGGAGAAGCTGAGCGAAACGACATGGTAGAATATTTTGGTGAGCAATTATCAGGATTTACATTTACTAAATTTGGCTGGGTACAAAGTTACGGCTCAAGATGTGTAAAGCCACCAATTATTTTTGGTGACATATCTAGAAAATCAGCAATGACTGTTGAATGGACAAAATATGCACAAAGCCTAACTGACCGACATATGAAGGGAATGCTTACAGGACCTATTACAATCCTGCAATGGTCTTTCGTTCGTGATGACCAACCAAGGCGTGACACATGTTATCAAATCGGCCTGGCTATTAGAGACGAAGTTTCTGATTTAGAAAATGCTGGAATCAAGATTATCCAAATTGATGAACCCGCTATTAGAGAGGGTTTGCCACTTAGACGATCTGATTGGAGCGCTTACCTAGAATGGGCAGTTGCAGCATTCAAATTGTCATCATGCTCAGCAGCTAATACCACGCAAATTCATACACATATGTGTTATTCTGAATTTAACGACATTATGGATTCAATCGCAGCATTGGATGCTGATGTTATCTCAATTGAAACATCAAGATCTGATATGGAATTGCTAGATGTATTCACCAACTTCAACTATCCAAATGATATTGGACCTGGCGTTTATGACATCCACTCACCAAGAGTTCCTGATGTTGCTGAAATGGAAAATTTGCTTAAGAAAGCATTAAATGTTCTTAAACCTGAGCAATTATGGGTAAATCCTGATTGTGGTTTAAAAACTAGAGGCTGGCCTGAAGTTAAATCTGCATTAGTAAAAATGGTAACAGCGGCAAAGAACTTGCGTAGTAAAGTTGAAGTAGTAGCTTAATTAAGCCACTACTTTAGCAGGCTAATAATGTTTTTTTTGTGGTCAAAAAGAAGATTTCAAAGAAGGGATATAGAATTATGTAGAGACGCAAAATCTTGCGTCTCATGTACAAGCATAAAGCATATAATGACATTGAAGCGAAAGATTCCCATCTCCTAACACACCACGATAATTATATATTTGTATCTACCATCTCAGAGACGGATGATTATCAGTCTCCTGTACATTTTTGAAATATATAATTTATTGATATTAAACGTTAAACTTAAAGTTAAATACATCGCCATCAATAGCGATATAATCTCGGCCTTCTTGCCTGATTTTACCAACTTCTTTGGCATTTTTTTCACCACCCAAATCTAATAGATCTTGAAAATAGATTGTATCAGCTGAAATAAATCCACGTTCAAAATCAGTATGAATAACTCCAGCAGATTGGCGTGATGTAAAACCTTTCTTAATTGTCCAAGCTCTAGTTTCCTTTTCGCCAACGGTAAAATAAGTAATTAAATCAAGCAATGTGTAACTTGCTTTAATAATTCTATCTAAACCTGACTCCTTCATCCCCAAAGTTTCTAAAAACTCTTGTTTTTCTTCTTTAGTTTCAAGCAAAGCTATTTCTTCTTCTATCTTAGCCGAAATTAATACAGCCTCTGATCCATTTTCTTTCGCATGCGCAAAGATTTTCTCTGACTGAGCATTACCTTCAACGATCTCATCCTCAGCTACATTACAGACATAGAGAGTTTTTTTACTACTTAAAAATTGTAGGGTAGGGTAAACCTTCTCTTCATCTTCCGATAAATCACCAATTATTAACCTAGCCGGCTTACCTTCCGCTAATAAATCATGAATTCTAGAAACTAAATCCATAACAATTTTTGCGCCTTTATCATTAGACCTTACTTTTTTCTCTAAATTTAACATACGCTTTTGGCAAGACTCCAAATCGGCTAACATTAACTCAGTCTCTATTATTTCTAAATCCCTTAAACTATCTATACTCCCAGATACATGCGTTACATCATCATCTTCAAAACATCTAATAACTTGGATGATGCAATCTGTAGATTGGATATTGCCCAAGAACTTATTGCCTAATCCCTCTCCCTTTGAAGCTCCTGCAACCAAGCCAGCAATATCAACAAACTCTAAAAAAGCTGGGACAGTTTTTTTAGTTTTAGCCATAATAGATAATTTATCCAACCGATAATCTGGTACAGAAACTCTGCCAACATTTGGTTCAATTGTACAAAATGGAAAATTCGCTGCTTCAGCGTTTTGAGTTGCTGTTAAGGCATTAAATAACGTTGATTTTCCAACGTTAGGCAACCCAACAATTCCACAGGTTAAAGACATATCTATATAATAAAAATTTGATTGAAAGAAAATGTCAGAAATCTATGCATAGTCAAGTGATATATGAAGACGGGCGGTCACGGGGCAAATAACCCCAGAACTGAGTGCCGCAGAGACGTAAAATCTTGCGTCTCTGCGATGGTAGATACAAATACATAATTATCCTCGAAATGCTCTGGATATTAGAGGCTTTCGATTTAGATTCATTATTTGCTTTAAGTTTATGCACGAGACGCATGATTATGTATCTCTACATGATTGTGCTCAAATGGAGTTTGAATTCTTGACAATTATATGCATGAGCGAGACTATATTGATTTAATTTGTTAATAAAGAAATGGTAACAAAATTTACAGAAGCAAAAACACTGCTTGATCTATTTAAATATATCGCCACCACGCATAAATCTGAGTCATCTTTTAACTACATACATCATGACGAGTGGCGTGCTCTATCAACCAAAGATTTCGTCAAAAAAACTTTAGCCGTAGCCAAATATTTAAGAAGCATAGGAGTTACTCATAAAAGCAAAGTTGCAATCTTTGCTAAATCATCACCATTTTGGCTAATTTATGATTTTGCAATACAGCTAAATGGCGCCATCTCAGTACCAATGTTTACAAATATCTCGAATGAGAATTTGAAATTTCAAATCGAAAATAGTGGGGTTAAATTTGCCTTTGTTGATGGTGGGGATAATTGGCAAGAGATCAAAAAATTTGCTAATGACTTTGACAAAATAATTACACATAGCTTGAAAGTAAAAGGTGCTAAATTCGTTTGCCTAAATAAAATCATCGATGATCCTGCAAATAGTAAATTAACAATAAGTAGCTTTAAAAAAGTTATTCACCCAGATGATATTGCAACCATAATTTATACTTCTGGCAGCACCGGTAATCCAAAAGGTGTTTGCTTAACTCACCAAAATCTAATTTCTCAGGTTAAAGCTGCGAATAAATTATTCAGCTTAAATCACGATGATACAGCCTTATCATTTTTACCCCTGGCACATATATTCGAGAGAATGGTAATGCTCTTATATATGATGAGGGACGTTAAGATTTACTTTGCGGATGATATTAATAATGTACAAAATCTGTTGCAGGAGATTAAGCCAACCGTGGTTACAACCGTACCGAGACTCCTCGAAAAAATTTATCTCAAAATAAGAGATAAGATTTTATCAGCTAGCTTTGCCAAGAAATATTTAGCATTAATAGCTCTAAAATACGCTCTTGCCGCCCCTACTGATTGGTCAAAGAATACGCCTATTTGGAAATTCTTTAACAAAATCCTTTATGCTAAAATTATTGGCCTGCTGGGAGGCAATATTAGAATTATGATTTCTGGTGGAGCGCCATTATCAATTGATACAAACCGCTTCTTCTTTAATATTGGACTACCTTTATATCAAGGTTATGGCCTAACTGAAACATCACCTGTGATTTCAGTAAACTATCCAAAAGCTACTAAATTTGCTTCCTCAGGCAAGACCTTGCCTTTAGTAAATGTAAAAATCGAGCCTGATGGTGAGATCTTAGTTAAAGGCCCTAATATTATGCAGGGTTATTACAAAGACAAACAAGAAACTCAGCAAGTAATGGAAGATGGCTGGCTCAAAACTGGTGATCTTGGTTATGTTGATAAGGATGGTTATTTATTTATCAATGGTCGCAAGAAGGAGTTGATGAAAACTTCTAACGGAAAATACGTCTCTCCGATTAATATAGAAGCTAAGTTAAAAAACATACCGTATGTGGAAATGTCTATGGCGGTTGCTGATGGTTTGAAATTTGTATCTGCGATTATTTTCCCAGATTTGCTTAGCCTAAAAGCTAAAAAAATTAAATTAAAAAAATATCATTTAATGGTAGCTAAAGAGATTGAAATTATTAACAAAGATCTAAACCATTGGGAGAAAGTGCAAAAATTTATAATTGCAAAAGAACTACCCTCAGTTGAAAACAATCAATTAACACCTTCGATGAAAATTCGTCGTCATATTATATTAGAGTTTTACAAAAAGCCAATTATACACTTATACAAATAAAAAGGAAAAAATGAAAGAACGTATTGCTATCCTCGAGGGGATCAGAACTCCACTTGGTAAGATGGGTGGAGCATTTAAAGATTACTCACCTGATAATTTAGGCGCCTTGGTGCTTAGAGAATTATTAACCAGACATCCAGAATATCACGATTTGATTGAAGAAGTTATAGCAGGCAATGTAGCTCAGCCCGCAGAATCAATGAATATCGCCCGTGTTATAGCGCTACGCGCTGGTGTAAAGCAATCAGTCCCAGCTTTTACAGTACATCGTAATTGCGCTTCTGGCTTTGAAGCACTAACATCATCTGCGGCCCGTATATTATCTGGCAATAACCAGGTGATTGCAGCTGTTGCTAGTGAATCAATGTCTAATATCCCTTTCTTTTTCCACAAAAGTTACAAAGAATTTTTAGAACAACTAATGCGAGCACGAAGCTTATCAGAAAGGTTAAAAGTCATCACAAAATTCCGTTTAAGAATGCTCAAACCAGAGATTGGTCTTAAACATGGCTTAACCGACCCAACTAATGGCATGATTATGGGTGATACGGCGGAATTATTGGCTAGAGATTTTGGTATCACGAGAGCCATGCAGGATGAATTCGCACTTACCAGCCATGTAAAAGCTAGTCGGGCAATTGAAAATAATGAATTCGCAGATGAAGTTCTACCGGTAATCTATAATGCTAAAGCGGAGAAATATCTTGAAAATGATGAAGGCGTAAGACCAGGGCAAAATATGAAAGATTTAACTAAATTAAAACCTTATTTTGATCGTATTAATGGTACTGTCACGGCAGGTAATTCTTCACAAATAACTGATGGAGCGGCAGCAGTATTTCTAGCCTCAGAGAGTTATGCCAAGGAGCATAATCTTAAGCCTTTAGGTTATATTAGAGATTATGCATATAGTGGCTGTGACCCTAAGCGGATGGGTATTGGACCAGTACATGCTACGCAGAAATTATTAGTGAGAAATAAGGTTACTTTAAAAGATTTTGATTTAATTGAAATTAACGAAGCTTTCGCAGCTCAGGTTCTTGGATGTGTTGCAGCTTTTGATAGCGATAAATATGCCAAAGATCATTTTGGTTTAGATAGCAAAATTGGCGAGATTGATATGGATAAATTAAATATTAACGGTGGTGCAATCGCGGTAGGGCACCCTGTTGGAGTTACGGGATTGCGTATAGTCCTACATTTATTACATCAAATGAGGCGCAAACAAAAAGCAACCGCCTTAGCCACTTTATGCATTGGTGGTGGGCAGGGTGGATCAATTTTCCTGGAGTCAGAATAATGGGAAAAGTAAATAAAGAGTCTTTTAGCCTAGATGTTAATGATGATGGGGTTGCATATTTAACTTTTGATTTACCAAACAGCAAAGTTAATATTCTAAGATCGGATGTTTTATTAGAATTAGAGCAAATCATTAGCAAAATTAATAATAATGACGATATCAAAGTTTTGGTATTTCAAAGTGGCAAGGATAGCAATTTTATAGCTGGTGCGGATATTAGCGAGATTGAGAACTTAAACACCAAGGAAGGGGCACTTAGCAAAGTTCGTCAGGGACAAAAGATTTTGTCAAGCATCACCAGACTTAGATGCTACACGATATGCTTTATCAATGGTACTACGATGGGAGGTGGCACGGAGCTGGCCTTATGTTTTGATTATCGCCTCGCGACTAAATCAGATAATGTAAAAATAGCTTTACCGGAAGTAAATCTTGGAGTTATTCCAGGATTTGGTGGTACGCAAAGATTACCTCGTTTAATCGGCCTGGTGGATAGTTTACCAATGATCTTGG